>NZ_JBWKDS010000018.1:0-163058 GCF_056435845.1 Streptomyces sp. NPDC043867
ACGACGCCAGCACCAAGCCCGCATCAGCCACTACAAACGACGCGGACACAGCCCCTGAAAACTGCCCAGCAATCAGAACAAGCACCGTTGCAGTACTAGGCCGCCCCGCGGACCCGGCGCCACAGTGCGGGGGCCGCGCCGACCAGCAGCGTCAGGACGACGGCCGCCACCACGCCCTCCCAGGGCTCCTCGAAGAGGGAGCCGCCCAGGATGCCGATGAGCTGGTAGGTGAGCGTCCAGGCGAGACAGGCCGGGATGTCGCCGCGGGCGAAGGTGCGCAGGGGCATCTTCGCCATCAGGCAGGCGAGCATCACCGGGATACGGCCGGCCGGGACCAGCCGGGACAGCACCAGGACGGCGACGCCGTGGTCGTCCAGCTTCCGCTGGGCCTGCGCGAGGCGCTCCTCGGGGGCGCGGTCGCGAAGAGCCGCCAGCCAGCGCGAGCCGTTCTTCGAGTACGTGCCCCGCCTGCCGAGCCAGTACAGCGAGATGTCGCCGAGGAACGCCGCCAGCGACGCCACCCCGAAGACCAGGGCCAGCGAGAACGGCGACGTCTGATGGAAGGCCACCACCGCCGCGGAGCTGACCAGCGCCCCCGTCGGCACGACCGGCACCAGCGCGCCGATCAGCACCAGCAGGAACAGCGACGGATAGCCGAGCGCCTGCTGCGTGGACTCGGGCGGGACCGTCGCACCGGCCGTGCCCGCCGCGGACAGGACGACCGCGGACCTGAGGATCACCGGGCGACCTCCGGCCGTATGCTCTCGCCGTGCCCGAGCCGGTGCACCGCGACCCCCGGCGCGCACTCGGCTGCCCGGCGCACGAACTCCTCACCCGGCGTGTGGAATTCATGGGGGCGCACAGCGTCCATCCCGATCGGCCAGTACGTGCCGTAGTGCACCGGCACCGCGGTGCGCGGCGCCAGCTCGGCCAGCGCCCGGGCGGCGCGCCCGGGGTCCATGTGCCCCTCGCCGAGGAACGGCCCCCAGCCGCCGACCGGCAGCAACGCCACGTCCACCTCGCCGACCTCCGCGGCCATCGAGTCGAACAGACCGGTGTCCCCCGCGAAGTACGTCCGCGCCTCGCCCTCGATGACGAAACCGAGCGCGGGCGCCCGGCGCGGCCCGACCGGCAGCCGCCGTCCGTCGTGCGCCGCGTGCACCACCCGGACGTGCAGTCCGTCCAGCCGGACCCGGTCTCCCGGCGCGACCTCGGTGAGGCGGAGGTGACGGAGCCTGCGCAGTCCCGAGACCACCCGCGGCGCACCGCGCGGCACCAGCACCCGCGTCCCCGGCTCCAGGCGGGCCAGTGAGGGAACGTGCAGGTGGTCGGCGTGCAGGTGCGAGATCAGGACGGCGTCCGCGACCGCGGCCTCCGCCGGGGGCGGCGCTCCGGCGCGGCGCCGCAGATGCGCGAGCCTGCGCGCGAACAGCGGGTCCGTGAGCACTCGTGTTCCCGAGTCCTGCACCGTGCAGGTGGCGTGACCCCACCAGGTGATCTCCACCGGCACTCCCTTTGCCTCCTTCGCGCGACTCCCCCCGAGCCTACGGGCAGGAGTAGGGTCGGCGGCGAAACCCGGAGGTGAGGGGAGACGCGCGCGCGTGCCCCGGCCCACGTCCTCCGCTTCGTTCGAGCAGGGGGGAGCCCCTTGGTGCGTGTCACGGCGATCGCCAGTCTGACGCCGCTGGAGGAGCTGGACGCGGATCCGTTCCTCGTCGACTCCCGCAGCCAACACGCGATGTGCGCCCGCTGGGCCGCGGAGCGCGGCTACGTCGTCACCCGCGAACTCCTCGTCGGCGGACTGCGCCCCGACCACTGCGCGCTGTGGGACGACGTCGAGGCGGGCCTCGTCGACCTGTTCGTCGCGCCCAGCCGCCGCGTCCTGGAGCGCGCCCTCGCCTCCGTCGACGAGTTCGCCGCCGAGTGCGCGAGGCGCGGGGTGCGGGTCGAGACGGTCGGCCGCGCCGAACCCTCCTACGACGCCCGGATGAAGGCCAGCGTGCACCGCCGCCTGTCGATGCCGACGGCGGGCTACGACGGCCGCTGAGCCGCGCCGCCGGTACCGGGGACCCCGCGCGGGAACAGCTCCACGGGTGACATCCGGGCCGCTCCGGGCGTTGTGACAGGCTGGGAGGCGGCCCGCGCACCGGGCGGGCCGTGAGGGCTCGCGTTCCGGCGGGTCGGGACGCAAAGGTGGCTGGGCGTGGGCGGCGGGCGTTGGCGGAGCGTGCT
Organism: Streptomyces sp. NPDC043867; assembly: GCF_056435845.1. Classification (NCBI taxonomy): domain Bacteria; kingdom Bacillati; phylum Actinomycetota; class Actinomycetes; order Kitasatosporales; family Streptomycetaceae; genus Streptomyces; species Streptomyces sp. NPDC043867. Next base: position 2,233 of record NZ_JBWKDS010000018.1, read on the forward strand.
GAGCGGGGTGTGGCGGAGCATCACCGTCTGGGCCGCGTCCACGGTCACGATGCTCGTGCTCGCCGGGGCGCTGCCCGACTTCCAGATCCAGTCGGACACCGGGGACAGCGCGACCCGGATCGCGCTCACCGCGGCGGCCGGCGCCGGGGTCTTCGGACTGCTGTCGTCGCTGGTCTGGCCGCTGCTCGTCCGGGCGCTGCTCCTCGTGCCCGCCCTCGTGCTCGGACTGCTGGTCTTCTTCCTCAACGGTTCCCTGCTGCTGATCGCCCTGCGGATCAACCCCTCGGGACGGGGCGAGGCCGCCCCCGAGACCGCCGTGGTGGTCGCCGCCGTGATGTCGGCCGTCGCCTCGGCCACCGGCGCCGCTCTCGTCGTACGGGACGACGACGCGTACCGGCGCAGGCTCTACCGCCTCGCGGACCGGCGGCGGCGGGCGTCCGGCCGGACGGGCCCGTCCGGTCCCGGCACCGTCTTCCTCCAGCTCGACGGCGTCGGCCACGACGTGCTGGAGGAGGCGGTGCGCAAGGGCGTCATGCCGGCCGTGGCCGAGTGGCTCGGCGCGCGCCCGGCCGCCGGGCGCAGGATCCCGTCGCGAGACGGCCGCGGACCCACCCACCGGCTCACCGCCTGGCGCACCGACTGGTCCAGCCAGACCGGCGCCAGCCAGCTCGGCATCCTGCACGGCACCAACCACGACGTCCCGGCCTTCCGCTGGTACGAGAAGGACCGCGGCGAGGTGATGGTGTGCAACCGCCCCTCCAGCGCCGCCGAACTCCAGCGCCGGGCGGTCGAGCACACCGGTGACGGGGGCCTGCTCGCCCTCGACGGTGCCAGCCGGGGCAACCTCTTCAGCGGCGGCGCGGAACAGCTCGCGCTGGTGCTGTCCATGGCGGCCAGGCGAGGCCGCGGCAACCGCTCCCGGGCGGGCTACTTCGCGTACTTCAGCGACCCGGCCAACGCCGTGCGGACCGCCATGTCGTTCGTCGCGGAGGTCTTCAGGGAGGTCGGCCAGTCCACGCGGGCCCGCGTCCGCAAGCGCAGGCCCCGCGTCAAGCGCGGCGGGCTGTACCCGTTCATCCGGGCCTTCGCGACCGTCGTCGAGCGGGACGTCGTGGTCGCGGCCGTCATCGGCGACATGCTCGCCGGCCGTACCGCGGTCTACGCGGACCTGGTCGCGTACGACGAGGTGGCGCACCACTCCGGGCCGCGCAGCCGTGACGCCGAGCGGGTCCTGGAGCGGCTCGACCGTTCGCTCGCGCTGATCGCCAAGGTGGCCGAGCACGCACCGCGGCCGTACCGGATCGTGCTGCTCTCCGACCACGGCCAGAGCCCGGGGGAGACCTTCCTGACCCGGTACGGGCTGACCCTCGGCAGTCTGGTGCGGGCCGGCTGCGGTCTGCCTGTGCCGCGCCGGGCACGGCGCACCCACAGCGGCGCCGAGGCGCGGTCCGCCGTACGGGCCGCGCTGCGCAGGCCGGTCGAGGAGGACGCGGAGCAGTACCGTCCCTCGCACCGCCGCGCGGAGCCCCTCGTGCTGGCGTCCGGGAACCTCGGGCTCGTCTCCTTCCCGGACGTGCCGCACCGGATGAGCCGGGAGGAGATCGACCGCCGTCACCCCGCGCTGCTGTCCACGCTCGCCAACCATCCCGGCGTCGGCTTCGTGCTCGTCCGGAGCGAGGAGCACGGCGGCCTCGTCCTCGGGGCGCACGGCGCCGAGGTGCCCGTGGACGAGCTGAGCGACGCGCACCCCGGTCCGCTCGCCGACTTCGGGCCGGGCGCCGCCGCAGCCGTACGGCGCACGCACGCGTTCCCGCACACCGCCGACATCATGGTCAACTCCTGGTACGACCCGGAGGAGGGCGAAGTCCTCGCCTTCGAGGAGCAGATCGGTTCGCACGGCGGGCTCGGCGGGGACCAGGGGCGTCCCTTCCTGATGTCGCCGGTGACGCTGTCCGCGCCGGTCGAGGACGGCGGCGAGCTGGTCGGCGCCGAGCAGGTCCACCGCGTACTGCGGCGGTGGCTGCGGGAGTCCGACGGTCCCCGGGTGCCGCAGGCGGCCCGGCGGAAGGACCGGCGGGCCGTGTGACGGCGCGCTGCCGGGCCACTCCTCCGGAGGGCGCGTCCGGGGGCGTCACGCCGTGCCTCCCCAGGAGCCCTGCGTGCAGGCTGCCGTTCACCGTCACACCCGCCCGGAGACGGGAGTTGCTGCCGGGTCTCGCGACCGTGCGGCCGGTCTTTCACCTCACCCGAGCCGGAGTGTGATCGGATAGGGGGCACGAAAGCCCGGGAACGGGACCCCACCCGAAAGGACTCACCGTGGCAACCACGCGCTCCGCACACACCGTGTGGGAAGGCAGCCTGTTCAAGGGCAACGGCGTCGTCACCTTCGACTCCTCCGGCAGCATCGGAGAGCAGCCGGTCTCCTGGGCGTCGCGCGCCGAGGAGGCGAACGGCAAGACCAGCCCGGAGGAGCTGATCGCGGCCGCCCACTCCAGCTGCTTCTCCATGGCCTTCTCGAACATCCTCGACAAGGCCGGCACGCCCCCCACCAGGCTGGTCACCTCCGCCGACGTGTCCTTCCAGCCCGGCGAGGGCATCACCGGCATCCACCTCACGGTCGAGGGCACCGTGCCGGGGATCGACGAGGAGGCCTTCGTCGCCGCCGCCGAGGACGCCAAGGTCAACTGCCCGGTCAGCCAGGCGCTCACCGGCACGACGATCACCGTGTCCGCCAAGCTCGCCTGACCCCTGTACGCACCGGATGCCGCGCCCCTCGCACGGGGCGCGGCATCGCCGTGTCCGGGTACGCGGCATTGACAGATCCGCACTCGGGTTCTGAGCTGGAGAGGGGAAGGGCCGGGTCGGAAGGGGACGGACATGGCACGTGCGGTCGGGATCGATTTAGGTACCACGAACTCGGTGGTGGCCGTCCTGGAGGGCGGTGATGCCACCGTCGTCGCCAACGCCGAGGGCGCGCGCACCACTCCCTCCGTGGTGGCCTTCGCGAAGAACGGCGAGGTCCTCGTCGGTGAGGTCGCCAAGCGGCAGACGGTCACGAACGTGGAGCGCACCGCGCGCTCGGTGAAGCGGTACATGGGCGACACCGCCTGGCGTTTCCCGGACCGGGGTGACATCGACGGCACCCGCTACCGGGCCCAGGAGCTGTCCGCCCGCGTCCTGCAGAAGCTGAAGCGGGACGCGGAGTCCTACCTGGGCGAGGACGTCACCGACGCCGTGATCACCGTGCCCGCGTACTTCGACGACGCCCAGCGCCAGGCCACCAAGGAGGCCGGTGAGATCGCGGGCCTCACTGTGCTGCGGATCGTCAACGAGCCGACGGCCGCGGCCCTCGCGTACGGGCTGGACCGGGGCGAGGAGCAGACCGTCCTGGTGTTCGACCTGGGCGGCGGCACCTTCGACGTGTCACTTTTGGAGATCGGTGACGGCGTCATCGAGGTCAAGGCCACCAACGGCGACACCCGGCTCGGCGGCGACGACTGGGACCAGCGGATCGTCGACCACCTGGTCACGCGTTTCAAGGGCTCGTACGGCGTCGATCTCGCCCTGGACAAGATGGCGCTGCAACGCCTGCGCGAGGGCGCCGAGAAGGCCAAGATCGAGCTGTCCGGTTCCTCCGAGACCACCGTCAGCCTGCCCTACGTCACGGCCTCCGACCAGGGCCCGCTGCACCTGGACGAGAAGCTGACGCGCGCGCAGTTCCAGGAGCTGACGGCCGATCTGCTCGACCGCTGCCGGACCCCCTTCCACCGGGCGGTCACGGACGCGGGGGTGGAGCTGTCCGCGGTCGACCACGTCATCCTGGTCGGCGGCTCCACCCGGATGCCCGCCGTGACCGACCTGGTGAGGGAGCTCACCGGCAAGGACCCGCACAAGGGCGTCAACCCGGACGAGGTCGTGGCCGTCGGCGCGGCCCTCCAGGCGGGTGTCATCCGCGGTGACGTCAAGGACGTCCTGCTGCTCGACGTCACCCCGCTGTCCCTCGGCATCGAGACCAAGGGCGGCATCATGACCACGCTCATCGAGCGCAACACGACCATTCCCACCCGGCGTTCGGAGATCTTCACGACGGCCGCCGACAGCCAGCCCTCGGTGGGGATCCAGGTGTTCCAGGGCGAGCGCGAGATCGCGGCGTACAACAAGAAGCTCGGCGTGTTCGACCTGACCGGGCTGCCGCCCGCGCCGCGCGGGGTCCCGCAGATCGAGGTCGCCTTCGACATCGACGCCAACGGCATCATGCACGTCTCCGCGAAGGACCTCGCCACGGGACGCGAGCAGAAGATGACGGTGACCGGGGGATCGGCGCTGCCCAAGGGCGACATCGACCGCATGATGCGCGAGGCCGAGCAGTACGCGGACGAGGACCGCAAGCGCCGCGAGGCGGCCGAGACCCGCAACCAGGCCGAGCAACTCGTTCACCGGACCGAGAAGTTCGTCCGGGACAACGAGGAACGCGTACCCGCCGCCACGAAGGCGGAGGTCGGCACGGCGATCGCCGGACTCAAGGATCTACTGGACGGTTCGGCCGACACGAACGCGCTGCGGGCCGGCGTGGAGCAGCTGGCCTCGGTCAGCCGGCAGATGGGCCAGGCCATGTACGCGCAGGCCCAGCAGCAGTCACCGTCGCAGCAGTCGCCGTCCCAGCAGCCGCGTGAGCGGGCCGGTGAGCCCGCGCCCGCGGACGAGGACGGCGTGGTGGACGCCGAGATCGTCGACGACGACAGCAGGAACGGGGCCGAGGGGAACGGCGGCGACGGCAGGAGTGGAGGGGAAGGCCGGAGCGGCGGGGAAGGCACGGCCCGGGGCTGAACCGGGCGTGATCCGGGCGGCGTCCGCCGGGATCCGGTACGCCGCCGGGTCTCGCTGGACGGGCCCCGGCACACCGCCGGGCATCGCCGGGACGGCACCCGGCACATCGCCGGGCATCGCCGGACGGCTCAGTAGCGCTCGCGATACGTCCGCAGCAGCGCCTTGGTCCGCTCGGCGGAGGCCGCCCGCGCCGACATGTGGTCCAGCACCTCCAGATGATGGGCCACCTCCTGGCGCGAGTCGAGATAGAGGGCGCCGGTCAGGTACTCGCTGTAGACCATGTCGGGCAGCTCGGGCTCCGCGAAACGGAACAGCGTGAAGGACGTGTACGTCCCCGGATGCGGGCCGGCCGCGTACTCGGCGATCTGGAGCGTGATCTCGTCGTTCCCGGTCGCCTCGAGAAGCCGGTCGATCTGGTCGCGCATGACCTCGCCGCGGGTGCTCACGGGACGCCGCAGCACCGTCTCGTCCATGATCACCCAGAAGCGGGGCGGCTGTTCTCGGGTGAGCAGCTTCTGGCGGGTCATGCGCAAGGTGACATACCGCTCGACGGTGGCGGGGTCACTCTGTCCGACGGTCCCGGCCTCCATGACGGCGCGCGCGTAGTCCTCGGTCTGGAGCAGCCCGGGCACGAAGTGCGGCTCGTACGACCGGATCATCCGGGCGGCGCCCTCCAGGCTGATGTGCATGCTGAACCAGTCCGGCAGCACGTCGTGGAAGCGCTGCCACCACCCCGCCCGGTTCGCCTCCTCGGCCAGCGCGACGAAGCCCGCCACCTCGGCGTCCGGCACGCCGTACGTCGCCAACAGCACCTGGAGGTAGGGGATTTTGAGCGCGACCTCGGCCGTCTCCATGCGCCGTACGGTCGCGGGGGCCACGCGCAGCACGCGCGCCGCCTCCTCGCGCTTGAGGCCGGCCGCCTCCCGCAGTTCCTGGAGCCGCCTGCCGAGCACCACCTGACCCACGGTGGGCGCAGGACGCCGCTCACTCAACGCCACGCCTCCCCTACGCGTCGAAGTCCGGATGCAGTGTGCCATGTTCCGCTGCCTCTCTCAGCGCTCACGGCGTCTTCCCTGTCACACCCCCTCCGCACCCGCTGTCGCAGGACCTCGCTCTCGCCCACCTCACCGCGGCAGGTTTCGCGCTGCTCCAGCACATCGCGCTGAAGGCACATCAGGGCATGAGCGTGTGCAGGTACTTGACCGTCGCCGGGTCGGCCGGGAGGAGCGTCTCGATGGCCAGCTCGGAGACGGTCACGTCCATGGGGGTGTTGAAGGTGGAGATGGAGGAGATGAAGGACAGCGTCCGGCCCTCGTGCTCGATCCGCATCGGCAGCGCGAAGTACGGCACCGGCTCGGCCGGTTCGGCCACGTCGGCGTCCTCGGACGCGGGCACCGGGTAGGCCGCGACCTCCTCGTACAGCTCCCGCAGCGGCCGCGAGCGGTGCAGGGCGATCTGCCGTCCCGCCTGGGCGAGCAGGTGCCCGCGCCACTCGCGGAGGTTGCGGATGCGCGGCGCCAGACCCTCCGGGTGCAGGGTCAGCCGAAGCGCGTTCAGCGGCTGCGTCAGCAGTGACTCGGGGATGTCGCCGAGCAGCATCATGACGCCCCGGTTCGCCGCGACCACGTTGTACATCGCGTCCACCACGAGCGCCGGGTAGGGCTCGTAGCCCCGGATGAGGCGCTCCATGCCCTCGCGCAGCGCGTCCAGCGCCGGGTCGTCCAGCGGGGTCTCCGGGTAACGGGGCGCGTAACCGGCCGCCAGCAGCAGCGCGTTGCGCTCCCGCACGGGCACGTCCAGATGCTCGGCCAGCCTGAGCACCAGCTCCTCGCTGGGCTTGGAACGCCCCGTCTCGACGAAGCTGATGTGCCGGGCCGAGGACCCCGCCCGGAGGGCAAGCTCCAGCTGGCTCACCCGCCGTTGCTCCCGCCAGCCCCGCAGCAGCGGGCCGACCCCTCCGTGGGGAGCGGTGGTCGGGGGCACGGCGGCTTCGGACGTGACTCGGGTCATGGGAGGACCGTAGTCGAGGGGATGCGCGCGAACGAGTCGTGCGCCGCGCGATCCCGCGGCCGGCCGCACCTCTGTGGCAGGCTCGGGGAAACACCACCGCGGGTGCCCGCCGTACGGAAGGACCGAGGTCATGGCCGTCGAGCCGTTGTCGCCGAAAGAGATCGAGGACCGTCTGGCGGAGTTGCCGGGCTGGTCCCTGGAGGGAGACCGGATCGCCCGCTCCTACCGGCTGGGCTCGCACTTCGCGGCGACGGCGATGGTCGTGCACATCGCCCAGGTGCAGGAGGAACTCGACCACCACTCCGATCTCACGCTCGGCTACGACACCGTCTCCCTGACCGTGAACACGCACAGCGTCGGCGGCGCGGTCACCGCCCTCGACCTCGGACTCGCCCGCCGGGTGGAGGAACTGGCCGCGGCGCACGGTGCGAGCTGAGCGCCGTGCTCGACTACGACACGGAAGCCGACGCCTACGACGCGACGCGGGGCGGTGAGCCACGGGCGGCTGCCGCCGCCGACGCGGTCCTCGGGCTGGTGCCCGAGGACGCCCGCACGCTGCTCGACGTCGCCTGCGGCACCGGGATCGTGACGCGTCGCCTGGCGGCCGGGCGGCCTGGGCTGAGCGTGGCGGGCGTGGACGCGGCACCCGGCATGACGCGGATGGCGGCACGACGCGCACCCGGGGCCGTCGTCCTCGCGGACAGCCGTGAACTCCCGTTCCGGGACAACTCGTTCGACGCCGTCGCCTCCGTGTGGCTGCTGCACCTCGTGGACGGGCCCGAGGACGTCCGCGCGGTCGTCGCCGAGTGCGCGAGGGTGCTGCGGCCCGGCGGCGTCTACGTCACCACCGTCGACAAGGCCGTCGCCCACGACGTGGGCAGCGACATCGACGCCGTACTCGCCGCGCGCCCGATCCGTCCCGCCCAGGACGCGGCCGAGCGCGTCGGGACGTACGCCCTCGCGCACGGTCTCGCTCCCGCCGGGCAGGCGCGTTTCACGGGGCGCGGCCAGGGGCGCAGTCCCCGCGGCACGGTGGCGGACCTGCGGCGCGGCTGGTTCACACAGCTCCCGCCGGACGGGCCGCTCACCGAGCGGGTGATCGAGCGGCTCGAAGCCCTGCCCGGGCAGGACGTCCCGCGTGCGGAACCGCAGTTCACCCTGCGGGCGTTCCGCAGGACCTGAGCCCCGGCACGCGCCCACCGCTCAGGAAGCGGCGCGGCGCGCGCCCGATCCGGCCCCGGCCGGGCACCGGCGTCTCGTCGGTGCCCCGGGGAGCGAGTCGGCGACACAGGCGTCCAGGTCGGGCGAGGTACTGAAGCCCGCGGAGCCGGGCGACCCGCGTCGTCCACACCGCCGGAACTTCGGCCGCCCGGTACGGCAACTCCTGTGCGGGCGGCGGCGACTGAGAGGCACAGAGCTCGTCTGTTCCTCCCAGGAGGTGTCCACCGTGCAGTACCCGCACTCGCACAGTCACCGCAGACGCAAGGTCTCCCGTCCCCGCCTGCTCCTGTCCACCGCCGTCTGCGGCGCGCTCGCCGCCGCCGGACTCACCGCACTGACCGCCGGCACGGCGTCCGCCGCGACCGCCCGCCAGGTGGAGAAGCTAGACCGCGGTGTGGTCAGCGTCCACACCGACACCGGCAACCTGGTCGGCTGGCGCTGGCTCGGCACCGACCCGGACAACGTGTCCTTCAACGTCTACCGCGGCGGTACGAAGGTCAACTCCACCCCCGTCACCGGCTCCACGAACTACTTCCACTCCGGGGCGCCGAACTCCGCCGACTACACCGTCCGCGCGATCGTGAACGGCGTGGAGCAGGCCGACTCGGTGCACGCGATCCAGTTCCGCTCGGGATACAAGGACGTGCCCCTCACCCCGCCCGCGGGCGGCACGACCCCCGACGGAGTCGCGTACACCTATGAGGCCAACGACGCCTCCGTCGGCGACCTGGACGGCGACGGCGCGCTCGACTTCGTCCTCAAGTGGCAGCCGACCAACGCCAAGGACAACTCCCAGTCCGGGTACACCGGCAACACGATCGTCGACGGCATCAAGCTCGACGGCACCCGGCTCTGGCGCGTCGACCTCGGCAGGAACATCCGCTCGGGCGCGCACTACACGCAGTTCCAGGTGTACGACTACGACGGCGACGGCAGGGCCGAGGTCGCCATGAAGACGGCCGACGCGACCACCGACGGCCAGGGCAGGGTCATCGGCAGCGCCTCCGCCGACCACCGCAACTCCAGCGGGTACGTGCTGTCCGGGCCCGAGTACCTGACCATGTTCAACGGGCAGACCGGCGCGGCCATGGGCACCGTCGACTACGTCCCGGCCCGCGGCACGGTCTCCTCCTGGGGCGACTCGTACGGCAACCGCGTGGACCGGTTCCTCGCCGGTACCGCGTACCTGGACGGGGCCCGGCCCTCACTGATCATGGCGCGCGGCTACTACACCCGCAGCGTCATCGCCGCCTGGGACTGGCGCAATGGGGCGTTCACCCGGCGCTGGACCTTCGACTCCAGCTCCTCGACCAACAGCGGCAAAGGGTACGACGGCCAGGGCTCGCACAGTCTGTCCGTCGGGGACGTCGACAACGACGGCAAGGACGAGATCGTCTACGGGGCGATGGCCGTCGACGACAACGGCAACGGCCTGTGGACCACCAGGACCGGGCACGGCGACGCCCAGCACCTGGGCGACCTCGATCCCTCGCACCCCGGCCTTGAGTACTTCAAGGTCTCGGAGTCCACGTCCCAGCCCGCCGAGCTGTACATCGACCCCGCTAACGGGCACGTCGACTGGAGCCTCGCGGCCTGCTGCGACAACGGACGCGGTGTCGCGGACGACATCTGGGCGGGGAACGACGGAGCCGAGGTGTGGTCCGCCGCGGACACGTCGGTCCGTGACGAGTCCGGGGCCGCCAAGGGCCGCGAGCCGTCCTCCGTCAACTTCCTCTCCTGGTGGGACGGCGACACCACCCGCGAACTGCTGGACGGCACCCACATCGACAAGTACGGCACGTCGTCCGACACCCGCCTCCTGACGGGCACCTCGGTCCACTCCAACAACGGCACCAAGGCGACCCCGTCCCTGTCCGGGGACCTCTTCGGCGACTGGCGCGAGGAAGTCGTCTGGCCCACGTCGGACAACAGGGCCCTGCGCATCTACTCGACCCCGACGGAGACCACCACGAGGATCACCACACTCCTCCACGACACCATGTACCGCACGGGCCTGGCCTGGCAGAACACCGCCTACAACCAGCCCCCGCACCCGAGCTACCACCTGGGCGGCGGAATGCGGACAGCACCCCGGCCGACCGTCTACACGCCCTAGGAAAGAAGGAAGGGTGCGGCCCGGCCCCCGGCCGGCGCGCCCCGAACGCGAGGCCTCCGCCCGCCCGGCGCGGACGGGGGCCCCGCGTACCCCGCCAACGAACCCCGTGGTACTCGGCGAGGCAGATCACGAACGCGGCCACGCACCGGGCGCGGCAAGAGCCCCGCCCGTCACGGGCGAGGCTCTCGAGCAGACGTGTGACTGCGTGCCGGGATCTCGGCCGGGCTCGATCCCGGCCGCGTCAGGTCACCGTGCAGGTCCGGTCGCCCAGTCTGAACGACGTCGGTTTGCCGTTCGAGCCCGACCAGTTGCCCGTGAAGCCGAAGCTCACGGAGGAGCCGGCCGCCACCCGGGCGTTCCAGCCGAGGTTCTTCGCGGTGACCGCCGGACCGGACTGCGTGGGGTCGGCGTTCCACATCTGGGTGACCTTCTGGCCGTCCGGGAAGGTCCAGTCGAGCGACCAGCCGGTCCACGCGGCGGAGCCCGTGTTGGCGAGGGACACGTCCGCCTGGAAGCCGCCCGACCACTGGTTGGTGACCTTGTACGTCACCGCGCAGGCGCCCGTCGGCACCGGATCGGTACCGCCCCCGCCGTCCCCGGCGCCGGCGGTGTCCCCGTAGACGATCCCGCGCCCGTTCGTCGACACGTACACGCGCCCGTACACCCGCGGGTCACCGGTGATGGCCGCGCCGGTCCAGCCCCACTGGTGGGCGTCGTCGTTGATGCGCGTCCAGGTGGCACCCTTGTCCGTGGAGCGGAAGATGCCGCGTACGCCGCCGATCTTCGCGCTCGTGTACAGCGTCTGGTACGAGGCGCCGGGCGCCGCCCTGCCGAAGCCGACAGTGTCGGCCTGGTCGACGCCCGGCACCTTCGTGAAGGTCGTGCCGCCGTCCGTGGAATGCCACAGCCCGTACGCGCCGTCACTCGCGCCGCCCGCCAGCCAGACGTCCCCCTTCGTGCCGGGCAGCGCCTTGAAACGCACGCTGTCCCCGCTCGGCAGGCCGGCCGCCTGCGAGGCCGTGAACGTGGCGCCGCCGTCGGAACTGACGTAGAACTTGCCGGACTTGAAGCCGTAGAAGGTCTTGGGGTCCACCCGGTCGGACTCGACGACCGCCCCGGCCGGGATGCCGCTCGACGCGGACCACGAGGCGCCGAACCCACTCGCGTGCTTCACCCCGGTGCCCTCCGGACTCCACACGAAGCGGCTGCCGTCGGCGGCGGCGGCCACCGTGCCGCCGCCGCTCACCCCCGCCGGGTCGGTGCCCGCGAACCAGTTGGCCCCGTTGTCGGTGGAGAAGGCCACGTGGGGACCGGAGTCGAGATTGCCGACGCGCACCACCGTCCCCGGGTCGCTCTCGGCGAAGTCCAGGCTCGTGGTCGAGGTGAAGTTCGGCGAGGTGTACATCATCGGCGGCACCTTGCCCAGGTCCGTGTGCCGGAACCCGCCGATGTCACCGAGCGCGCTGAGGAGTTGGGCACCGCCGGACGGGGGAGCGGCGAGGTCGTTGACGGCCGTCTCCTCCAGTCCCCGCACCATCGGGGTGATGGTGAACTTGCCTCCGCCGTCCCAGTTCGTCAGGTTCTCCGTGCCGTAGACCGTCGCGCCCGTCCCGTACATCATCCGGTCGGAGTCGAACGGGTCGATCTCCAGCGCCTCGGTCATCCACCCCAGTTTCGGGGCCTGTTCGGGCGGCGAGGGATTGGCTCCCCAGGACAGCCAGGGCACGGACGAGACGTCCATCGTGTAGCGGTTCGACCGGTCCGGGTACGAGGTGTAGTCCCAGGCCTTCGTCCAGGTGCCCCCGCGGTCGGTCGAGCGGAAGACCTGCGTGTCCGGCCACCAGGAGCTGTACGCCGTGGCCATCACGGTGCCGGGGTGCTGCCGGTCGAGGGTCAGCCCGCTGAACCCGTAGTACGTGTCGGCCTCCGCGACGGGGCTGATGTCCGTCCAGGTTCCCGTCCCGGTCGCGTACCGCCACAGCCGGCCCTTGCCGCCGTCGTACGGGCCGCCGGTGTCGCTGTAGGCGAGGTAGAGGTAGCCGTTCGCGGCGTCGAGAACGCCCTTGTGCGCGAGGTACCCGGTCGGCTGGCCGGGCAGCCGGGACCAGCTGGCGCCGCCGTCCGTCGAGCGGTAGACGGCGTTGTCCTTGTCGGCGACCCCGACGTACACGGTCTGCGTGGCGCGCCCGGACGATCCCGTGGACTCGTCGAAGGTGACCCAGACGATGCCCTGGTTGTCACTGGCGTACCCGCTCGTGTCGGTCGGGTCCTGGGCGTAGGTGCCGGCGTTCGGGAAGTTCGTGACCTGCGACCAGCTCGCGCCCGAGTCCGTCGAGCGCCACAGGCCCTTGCCGCTGGGCGCCCCCAGGTACAGCACGCTGTTCTTGTTCGGGTCGACGGCGAGGCGCTCGCCCATCCCGCGGCCGGGCATGTTGCCGCCGAGCTTGAACGGCAGATCGGCCTTCTGCCAGCTCGCGCCGCGGTCGGCGGAGCGCAGCACGGCGCCGTTCGCCGGGTCCCAGCCGTTGGTGTACGTGCCGACGGCCGCGTACACCTTGTCCGGGTCGGCGGAGTCGGAGGCGAGGCTGACGACCCCGGTGTGCCCCCAGTCCGCCCAGCCGACCGAGTCGAGCAGCGGCGTCCAGGTCTTCGACGACTGCACCCACCGGTAGGCGCCGCCGATGTCGGTGCGGGCGTAGGCGAGGTTCTTCTCGGAGCGGTTGAAGACGATGCCGGGCACGAAGCCGCCACCGTCGACGCGCGCGTTCTTCCAGGTGTAGGTGTCGGCGGCGACGGCCGCCTTCCCGGCCGCCCTCGCCGGGGCTTCGGCGGCCAGTGCGGGCGGGGTGCCGGCCAGCAGACCGGCCGCCAGTGCCAGCACGGCCGTGAGGATGCGGGTTCTTCGCACGGTGGGGTCCTCTCCGGGGGGACGAGGGGCGTGGAAAGACGCGAAGGCCGGGCGGTCCCTCGGTGCGGCGAGGGACCGCCCGGCCATGGCCCCGCCGTCCGTGGGACGGGCGGCGGGGCCTCGGTACGCGGAGCGAGCGGGGACTATTCGAGGAGCTCCGCGTACGAGCCCATGGCGAGGGCTATGTCCGCCTGGGCCCAGAACCGGTGGTACGTGAACGTGGGCGCGGCGCCGCCCGCGAGATAGCTCTCGATCTTCGACCACGCCGGGTCGTTCTTGTAGAAGGACCGCATCGAGGCGAACGTCGACGAGGAGTTGACCGTGTCGCCGTTCGGCATCTTGCCGGTCCAGCCGCTCGGGACGTACACGCCGTCGTCGAAGCGGTTGTAGTCGGCGCGGGTCTCCGGGACGGCGACGCCGAGCGCGTCCTGGTTGTGCTCCCACATGCCGTCGAGCAGCGCCTTCGCCGTCGTCTTCGCCTCCGTGTCACCGGACCGGTCGGCGTAGTACGTCAGGGTCTTGGCGTACGCGGCCGCCACGCCCACGTCGTTCGTGTAGTCGGCGACGGTGACGTGCAGGGAGCTGTTGACGCCCGGACTCGACGCGTTCCAGGTGTCGGGCTTGCCGGACCACTTGAGCGTGGACGGGACCTGGAAGGTGCCGTCGGGGTTGACGGTCGTCTTGGACAGGGCCCAGTCGACCCACTTGTCGAGCACGGCCTTGGCGTCCGCGTCCCCCGTCTGCTGGTAGTACTCGGCGACGCGTTCCATGGACCACGCCTGGAAGCCGAACCACTGGTTGGACGGCGGGTCGTGGTACACGGGCTTCTCGTCGTAGTACATGCCGTAGAAGGTGGGCGTCCCGGCCGGCGGGGTCGCGTAGCGGCCTCCCCAGCTGTTGGTCGCGCCGCCCGCGATGGCGCCCTCGTCCGACTGCAGCCAGCGGTAGAACTCCAGCTGCCGGTCGAGCGACTTGGCCCAGTCCGCCTGCCCCGTCGTCGACTTGGGCTTCAGGTCGGCGTTCTGGCTGAGGGCGTAGGCGGCCAGGGGGTTCTGGTAGCCGCCGTGCGTGTGGCTGGAACCGATGCGCCAGGCCCAGCCCGCCGAGGTGTTGGTGGCGCCGCCCCAGGCGTAGTACCAGGACATCAGGTAGTGCGAGGCGTCCTTGCCGGTGCCGGCCGGGCACGCCGACGGCCCCACGCAGTTGCCGATCTTCTTGAAGTACTTGTCGTACATGGAGTAGCGCAGGTAGTCGCCCATCATCGCGGCCTTGCCGAGTGTCGTCGACACGTCCGCGCTCTTGCCCTGCTCCTTGGCCCAGACGTCGGCCCAGTAGGCGGCCTGCACGGCACGGGCGTCGGCGTCGGGGGCGTTGGTGAACTTCCACTGCTTGGCGTAGGAGGCGTCGCCGGTGAACAGATCCAGATAGCCGTTGGGACCGCCGTACTTGAAGGCGTCACAGGTCGGCTGGGGGATCGTCTCGAAGACGGACTCCTGCGGGCCGCGCTGGAAGGTGTTGATGTACGAGGGACCGGTGGCCGTCGGCCCCGCCTCGCACTTGCCGGGTTCGTTGCCGTAGCCGTAGACGTTGTCTACGTCCTGCAGCCAGTGCATTCCGTAGATGTCGTCCGTGCCGTACGCGCCCTTCAGCTCGGCGGCGATCGGGTCAGGACCGACCGACACCCCGCCGTCGAGCTTGGCCGGGTACTCGTTCGGAGTGTCGTACTCGGGCGCGTACGTGGCCGGCTTGGCGGCGTTGTAGAAGGAGTTCGTCGGCTGGTCGGCGTGCGTGGGGATCATGTACGTTTCCATGGTCTTCCACGCGGCGTTGAACCTGGACCAGTCGCCGGTGACCTTCCCGTACATGGCCTGCAGCCAGATCAGATAGCTGTACGCCTCCGACGTCGTCTCGTGCCCGTGGTCCGGAGCCTCGACGATCAGCGTCTCCACCGAGTGGTAGGGGATGCCCTCGGGGGAGAAGTAGCCGTTCGCCGGGTTGGTGATCTTCCCGTACAGCTCCAGGAACCGGGCGTCGTACGCCTTCGACGCGGCCAGCTGCGTCACGGTGACGGTCGCCTTGGTGTGACCGGTCGCCGAGGCCGTGAAGGTGGCCGCACCGGTGCCCGACGCGTCGGCCGTGACGGTCACCTTCTGCGCCGTGTTCCAGTTGGACGGCGTGAAGGTGAGCGAGGAGCCGCCGGTCACGGACAGGCCCGTGTTGCCGCCGGTGCGTGCCACGGAGACCGTGACGTTCGCGCTCGGCTTCGTCGACAGCTTGACCTCGAACGTTCCCGACTTGCTCTGCTGGACGCCGAGTTGGGACGGCGAGGCGACCACGGCCGGTCCCGACGCGACCGTGATCCCGACCGGTGTGGAGTCGGCCGAGGCCCCGAGGCTGTCGTACGCCTTCGCGACCAGCGAGTGGCTCCCGGCCGCGAGCGAACTCGTGGAGAGCGTGTACGGCGCGCTGGTGTCCGTGCCCAGCAGGGTCGTGTCGTCGTAGAACTCGACCTTGCTGACGGTCGCGTTGTCGGCCGCCGCGGCGGTGGCGGCCAGCGGGACCGGATCGCCCTGCGTGTACACGGCGCCCGCGGTGGGCGACGTCAGCACGGTGACCGGCGGCTGGTGCGCGCCGGCGCAGGTCGTGCCGTTGACGGCGAAGGAGGTGGGAGCGGCATTGGTGCCGCTGTAGGTGAACTGCGCGCCGGTGGTGACGGCGGCCCCGGCGGCGATCGTCCCGTTCCACGACGCGTTCTTCGCGGTGACCGTTTTGCCGGCCTGGGACCAGGTGCCGTTCCACCCGTTGGTGAGGGACTGGTTTCCGGTGTAGGCGTACGTCAGGGTCCATCCGCTGATGGCTTCGGAGCCGCGGTTGGTGATCGTCAGATCCGCCGTGAACCCGGAGCCCCAGTCGTTGGCCTTGTAGTCGACGCTGCACTGAACTGCCGCTGCTTGAGCGGGAGTTGAGCTGGTGCTCAGCATGGTGAGCGGCAGCGCCAGGGCCGCCGCGACGGCGGTCCACATCCGTCGCGCGGTACGGCGTCTGCGTCTGGAGTGCATGTGCTGGTTCCTCCTTGCGGCTCGGAGAAATGGGGGAGGAGCAACAAGCCTTGAACCAGTGGGAGCGCTCCCATGATGGGGAGAGGGCTGTGAGCGGTCAAGGTGCTTGAAGAGTCGAAATGATTCGATTGATCGACAGTGCATCTCCTCTGTTCTTTGGCGGCACTTGGCGCTAGCTTCATCGGCACCAGTGGGAGCGGTTCCATCAGTCGACGTGTCGGACACGACACGCCTGAACTGCAAGGAGTCGCTCATGCGACACCCCCCGCGTCCGGCATTTCCCGTGGTCGGCGCCGAGTTCCGCCTCGACGCCGACGGCAGAGCCGGAAGGCTGCCCGGCGTCAACCGCGCCGTCGGCACCCGGGCCAGGAATCTGATTCCGGCCGGCGGCCCCGCGTACCCGCACGATCTCGGCCAGTGGCCGGCGAACCCACCCGGCGATCCGGCGGGCAGGGTCGCCGCCGCCTGGCATGTCAACGGCCCCTCCCCGATCGGCGAGCACGACGGAACCCCCATGTCCTACGGCACCGGGCTGCGCTACCACCCGCGCTCCCTCAACGGATAGGAACCCCGCACATGATCCGTACAAGAACAGCCCTACTGGCGGCACTTGCCCTGCTGGCCGGTGGTACGGGCACCGCATTCGCGGCCGTCGCAGGGGACGTCGGCCCCACGGCCGTCCCCTGCACCGTCGACTACAAAGTGCAGAACCAGTGGGACACCGGCTTCACCACCGCCGTGACCATCACCAACCACAGCGCCGCCAAGTCCTCGTGGTCGCTGAAGTGGTCGTACGCCGGGAACCAGAAGGTCACCTCCGGCTGGAGCGCGAAGCTCAGCCAGAGCGGCGCCGCCGTCACCGCCGCCAACGAGAGCTACAACGGCTCGCTGGCGAACGGCGGTTCGGTCAGCTTCGGCTTCAACGGCACGTACAGCGGGACGAACGCGCTGCCCGCCACCTTCACCCTCGACGGTGTGGCCTGCAACGTCGACGGCGGCGGAGGCACCGACCCGACCACCCCGCCGCCGACCACCCCGCCCCCGACCACCCCGCCGCCGTCCGGCGGCAAGGCGGACAACCCGTACGCCGGTGCCAAGGTGTACGTGAACCCCGAATGGTCCGCGAAGGCCGCGGCCGAACCGGGCGGCACGAAGATCTCCAACCAGCCCACCGCCGTCTGGCTCGACCGCATCGCCGCCATCAAGGGCGCGAACGGCGGCATGGGCCTGCGCGCCCACCTGGACGCGGCGCTCAAGCAGAAGGGCTCGGGCGAGCTGGCCGTCCAGCTGGTCATCTACGATCTGCCGGGACGGGACTGCGCGGCTCTCGCCTCCAACGGAGAACTGGGCCCCACGGACATCGGCAGGTACAAGACCGAGTACATCGACCCGATCGCGGCGATCCTGGCCGACCCGGCCTACGCCGGTCTCCGGATCAGCACCGTCATCGAGCCCGACTCCCTGCCCAACCTGATCACCAACGCGGGCGGCACCAACACCACCACCGACGCCTGCGTCACGATGAAGAGCAACGGGAACTACGAGAAGGGTGTGAGCTACGCCCTGGACAAGCTGGGCGCCATCCCGAACGTCTACAACTACATCGACGCCGCGCATCACGGCTGGCTGGGCTGGGACACCAACCTCGCTCCCTCCGTCCAGCAGTTCTACAGGGTCGCCACGACCAACGGCGCGAGCGTGAGCGACGTGGCCGGCTTCATCGTCAACACCGCCAACTACAGCCCGACCACCGAACCGAACTTCAAGGTCACCGACAGCGTCAACGGGCAGACGGTACGTCAGTCGAAGTGGGTGGACTGGAACCAGTACGTGGACGAGCAGTCCTACGCCCAGGCACTGCGTGACAAGCTCGTCGCGGCCGGTTTCAACTCCGGTATCGGCATGCTGGTCGACACCTCCCGGAACGGCTGGGGCGGCTCCGCCCGGCCCGCCGGCGCCGGTCCGCTGACCTCGGTGGACGCCTATGTGAACGGTGGTCGCGTCGACCGCCGCATCCACGCCGGCAACTGGTGCAACCAGAGCGGTGCGGGCCTCGGTGCGCGGCCGACCGCGGCCCCGGCCGCCGGTGTCGACGCCTACGTGTGGGTGAAGCCTCCGGGTGAGTCGGATGGCGCCAGCTCCGTCGTCGACAACGACGAGGGCAAGGGCTTCGACCGGATGTGCGACCCGACGTACACCGGCAACGCCCGCAACGGGAACAGCATGTCGGGGGCGCTGCCCAACGCGCCGCTGGCCGGGCACTGGTTCTCGGCACAGTTCCAGGAGCTCCTGAAGAACGCGTACCCGGCGCTGTGACGACCGGATGAGCGAGCCCGTCAGGGGCCGGCGGCGCTTGTCGCGCCGCCGGTCCCCGGCGGCCCGCCCGTCCCGGCCCCCTACGGATCTGCCCCCTACGGATCTGCCCCCTACGGACCTGCCTCCTCGACGCCGACACGTTTTGCCGTTCGCGCAACACGACTGGCCGTTTCCGGGAGCGGCGGAGCACGCTGTCCGCATCCCGAACGAGAGGTCCGGAACCATGGCACACGCTCACGACCACGCCGGCCACGCCCACGCGGGCCCCGCCCACGCGGGCCACGACCACACCCACATGGACTTCGCCGAGATGCTCCCCGTGCTGGAGCAGGAGGCCGAGCTGTTCACGCCCCTCTACACGAGCGCGGCGGCCTGGCTGCGGGAGCTGAAGCCCGAACCCGGTCTGATCGTGGACGCGGGCAGCGGCCCAGGCGTCATCTCCTGTCTGCTCGCCGGCACCTTCCCGCAGGCGCGTGTCGTGGCCGTCGACGGTGCGGAGCCGCTCCTCGAGCGGGCCCGCGCCCGCGCCGGGAGCCACGGCGTCGCCGACCGCTTCAGCACCCTGTGCGCCGAACTGGGCGACGGCCTGGGCGAGTTGGAGTACCCGGCGGACCTGCTGTGGGCCAGCAGGTCCCTGCACCACGTCGGCGACCAGCGGGCCGCGCTCGCCGCTTTCGCACGGAGCCTCGCGCCCGGCGGTACGCTCGCGCTCCTGGAGGGCGGCCTGTCCCCGCGCTTCCTGCCGCGCGACATCGGCATCGGCCGCCCCGGCCTGGAGTCCCGGATCGACGCGGTCCACGAGCACTGGTTCACCGAGATGCGCGCGGACCTGCCCGGCGCGGTGGCCGAGACGGAGGACTGGCCCGCCCTGCTGACCGCGGTGGGTCTGCGGCACGTCGCCACCCGCACGTTCCTGCTCGACCTGCCCGCCCCGCTGTCCGAGGAGGCCCGCGCCTTCGTCGTCACGATCCTGCACCGGCGCCGCGAGGGCCTCGCGCACAGCCTCGACGCCGACGACCTGGCCACCCTCGACCGGCTCCTGGACCCGGACGACAAGGCGAGCGTCCACCACCGCCCGGACACGTTCGTCCTGCTGGCCCACACGGTGTACGTCGGGGTGAAGGGGGAGTAGCCGGCACCGAGCGCGCGGGCGGGCGCCCCGGCGGTGAAGCTCTGGCCGGGGCGCCCGCCCGAGGTGTCCCGCGCCGGTGGCGCCGGGAGGAGAAGCCTGACCTCCGTCAGGGAGGTGCCGTCCCTCAGACCACGTCGAAGGTGGCCGGGTCGGGACCCAGCCGGCGGTTCTCGTCGAGCGCGCTGATCGCCGCCATGTCCTCGGCGTCCAGCTCGAAGTCGAAGACCTCGATGTTCTCCTTGATCCGCGACGGCGTCACGGACTTGGGGATCACGACGTTGCCGAGCTGGATGTGCCAGCGCAGCACGACCTGGGCCGCCGTGCGCTCGTGCTTGCGGGCGATGGCCACGATCGCCGGGACCTCCAGCAGGCCCTTGCCCTGGCCGAGCGGGGACCAGGCCTCCGTGGCGATGGCGTGCTTCGCGTGGTACTCCCGGGCCCCGCCCTGCTGGAGGTGCGGGTGCAGCTCGATCTGGTTCACGGCCGGGACGACCGACGTCGCCTCGAGCAGCTTCTCCAGGTGCTCCGGGAGGAAGTTGGAGACACCGATGGCCTTGGCGCGGCCGTCCGCGTGGATCTTCTCGAAGGCCTTGTACGTGTCGGTGGACGTGCCCCGGGACGGCAGCGGCCAGTGGATCAGGTACAGGTCCACGTAGTCCAGGCCGAGCTTCTCCAGCGACGTGTCGAAGGCACGGAGGGTGGAGTCGTACCCCTGGTCACTGTTCCAGAGCTTGGTGGTGACGAAGAGGTCCGAACGCGGGACGCCGGCGGAGGCGATGGCCTTGCCCGTGCCCTCCTCGTTGCCGTAGATCGCCGCGGTGTCGATGCTGCGGTACCCGGCCTCCAGTGCCGTGGCGACGGCCTGCTCCGCCTCGTCGTCCGGGACCTGCCAGACGCCGAAACCCAGCTGCGGCATCTCGACGCCGTTGTTCAGGATGATCGGGGGGACCTTGCTCACTAGCTCTCGATCCTTCAGTTCGTCGGGTGGTACTCCATCGTCAACGATCACAGCGCGTGATGCATTCCTGAGTGCCCAATTCGCTCGGGGATGGGCGAGGGAAACCGGATATTGGCCGAAAATGGCCCTGAAGCACGAGGGACGGGTGACGGGACCCGCGAGGGATCACCGCGACGGCCTCGATGTCCCCCTCGGCCTCCGGGACGAGCCGGAAACCCGTCCGGATCATGGGCCGGCCGACAGCCCTCAGGCGCGGTACAGGGCCTCGACCTCGGCGACGTACGCCTTCTCGATCGCCTTGCGCTTCAGCTTCAGCGAAGGCGTGAGCAGTCCGTGTTCCTCGGTGAACTGACGGGCCAGGATCCGGAACGTGCGGATCGACTCCGCCTGCGAGACCAGCGTGTTCGCGGCGACCACCGCGCGCCGCACCTCGGCCTCCAGGTCGGCGTCCCGGACCAGCTCGGACGGGGTCATCCGCTGTTTGCCGCGCATCTGGAGCCAGTGGTCGACGGCCTCCGAGTCGAGGGTGACGAGGGCGGCGATGTACGGCCGGTCGTTGCCGACGACGATGCACTGCGCGACCAGCGGATGGTCGCGCACCCGCTCCTCCAGGACGCCCGGCGAGACGCTCTTTCCGCCGGAGGTCACCAGGATCTCCTTCTTGCGGCCGGTGATCGTGAGGTAGCCGTCCTCGTCGAGGGAGCCGAGGTCGCCGGTGGCCAGCCAGCCGTCGTGCAGCGCGGCGTCCGTGGCCTTGCTGTCGTTCAGGTAGCCCTGGAAGACGTTGCCGCCGTGCAGCCAGATCTCCCCGTCGTCCGCGATGTGCACGGTGGTGCCCGGAATGGCCTGGCCGACGGTGCCGAACCGGGTGCGCTCGGGCGGGTTCGCGGTCGCCGCGGCCGTGGACTCGGTGAGGCCGTACCCCTCGTAGATGGTGACCCCGGCGCCCGCGAAGAACAGGCCGAGCCGGCGGTCCATGCCCGAGCCGCCCGACATCGCGTGCTTCACCCGGCCGCCCATCGCCGCGCGTACCTTGGCGTAGACGAGCTTGTCGAAGACCTGGTGCTGCATCCGCAGGGCGGCCGACGGGCCGGGGCCGATGCCCCAGGCCTTGTCCTCGATCGCGTCGGCGTAGCGCACGGCGACGTCGACGGCCTTCTCGAAGGCCCCGGCTCTGCCTTCCTTCTCCGCCTTGCGGCGGGCCGCGTTGAAGACCTTCTCGAAGATGTACGGCACGGCGAGGAAGAAGGTCGGCCGGAAGGCGGCCAGGTCGGGCAGCAGGGCCGCCGCGTTGAGCTGCGGCTGGTGGCCGAACCGGACCCGGCCGCGGATCGCGGCGACCTGCACCATCCGCCCGAAGACGTGCGCGAGCGGCAGGAAGAGCAGCGTGGCCGCCTCGTCCCCGCGTCGGGAGTGGAAGACCGGCTCCCAGCGCTCGATGACGGTGTCCGTCTCGAACATGAAGTTGGCGTGCGTGAGCACACAGCCCTTGGGGCGCCCGGTGGTGCCGGAGGTGTAGATGATCGTGGCGACCGAATCGGGGGTGACCGCGCGCCGGTGCCGGTGCACCACCTCGTCGTCGAGGTGCGCCCCCGCCTCGTACAGCTCCTGCACCGCGCCCGCGTCGAGCTGCCACAGCTTGTGCAGTTGCGGCAGCCGGTCGACGACGGTGGCGATCGTCATCGCGTGGTCCTCGTGCTCGACCATGACGGCCGCGACCTGCGCGTCGTGCAGCATCCAGAAGACCTGCTCGGCGGACGACGTCGGGTAGACGGGCACCACCTGGGCGCCGATCGTCCACAGCGCGTAGTCGAAGAGGGTCCACTCGTACCGGGTGCGGCACATGATCGCGACCCGGTCGCCGAAACGGACGCCTTGGGCGAGGAGCCCCTTGGACAGGGCGAGCACCTCGTCGCGGAACTCGGCGGCGGTCACGTCACGCCACTGCCCCTGGTCGTCCTTGCGACCGAGGGCGACGCGCAGCGGGTCCTCCAGGGCATGGTCGAACACAACGTCGGCCAGACCGCCCACCGGCAGCGGCGGCGACGCCGGCGGAGGGTTGGTGAACTCGCGCAAACCCGCTCCTTGTGGCGCTCGGCACAGCGCCGTGAAAGCTACCTCACGGACGGATCGGACGGGAGGGGGCGAAGGCACCGGGCGGCCCGGCGTCCGCCCTGGCCGGTCAGGGAAATGCGCGCACATGGGGAAGGGCCGGACAGATTACTTACGGTTCGGTAAGTTTCGGTGCCGTAATCTCCACGGAATCTGTACGACCCCCTCCGCGGGCCGGACACCCGGTGTCACCGAAGCGGAATTACCGGCTCCTACCCCCCCCTGAATGCCGACGGGCCGACCGCGGCGCCACCGTGACCGGCGCGGGCCGCGCCGGTGCTACCCGCGTCCCCGATGCAGCCGGTCGCCGCCCCCCAGGATCGCCGCCGCCAGTGCGTCCGCCGCGTCCTGAGCCGCGGGACGGCGCCGTCCGTGGACGACGACGAAGTCGACCTCGCCCAGCTCCGGAAGTCCCGCCCGCTCGGGCACCGGGACCAGGCCGGGCGGGACGAGCCCCCGGGAGTGGGCCATCACGCCGAGGCCCGCGCGGGCCGCCGCGATGAGGCCGCTCAGGCTGCCGCTCGTGCAGACGACGCGCCAGGGGCGGCCCTGGCGTTCCAGCGCCTCCAGGGCGAGGGCGCGCGTGATGCCGGGCGGCGGGTACACGATGAGCGGGACCGGCCGGTCGGGTTCCAGCCGCAGCCGCTCCGCGCCGATCCAGACCAGCTCGTCGTGCCAGACCAGCTCTCCGCGCGGGTCCTCGGGCCGGCACTTCGCCAGCACCAGGTCGAGCTTCCCCGCCGCCAGCCGCTCGTGCAGGGTCCCCGACAGCTCCACCGTCAGTTCCAGGTCGACCTCGGGATGGTCGTGCCGGAAGCCCTCGAGGATCTCCGGCAGCCGGGTCAGCACGAAGTCCTCCGAAGCCCCGAACCGCAGCCGCCCGCGCAGCCGCGTCCCCGTGAAGAACGCAGACGCCTGCTCGTGCACCTCCAGGATCCGCCGCGCGAAGCCCAGCATCGCCTCGCCGTCCTCCGTGAGCTCCACCGAGTGGGTGTCCCGCGAGAAGAGACGGCGTCCCGCGGCGTCCTCCAGACGGCGCACGTGCTGGCTCACGGTCGACTGCCGCAGCCCGAGCCGCCGGGCGGCCCGGGTGAAACTCAGCGTCTGCGCCACGGCCAGGAAGGTACGCAACTGGGAGGGGTCGTACACGGCCCCCACGTTATCGCGGTACGCGATCACAGTCAGAGTGGTATGACGGATTCCCGATCATTTCCCGGGGGAGGAGCATGGAGAGGGCACGCCCCGACCAAGACGGACGACGCACCGAACGAAGCAGTGGAGCACCGTGAGACGCCTGCAGTGGCCGAGCTGGATGCCGATCGACCCGTACCTCCTCATGCTGCTCGGGACGGTGGGGCTCGCGGCCCTGTTCCCGGCGCGGGGTACGGCGGCCGACGTGGCGTCGGGTGCGTCCACCGCCGCGATCGCCTTCCTGTTCTTCCTCTACGGGGCGCGGCTGTCCACCCGCGAGGCGCTGGACGGCCTGCGCCACTGGCGCCTGCACGTCACCGTGCTGGTCTGCACCTTCGTCGTGTTCCCGCTGTTCGGCACGGCCGCCCGCGGCCTCGTCCCGGTCCTGCTGACCGACCCCCTGTACCAGGGCCTCCTCTTCCTCACCCTCGTCCCGTCCACCGTCCAGTCGTCGATCGCCTTCACGTCCATCGCGCGCGGCAACGTGCCCGCCGCCATCTGCGCGGGCTCCTTCTCCTCGCTCGCGGGCATCGTGGTCACCCCGCTGCTCGCTGCGGCGCTGCTCGGCAGCGGCGGCGGCGGGTTCTCCGCGGACTCCCTCGTCGCGATCGTGCTCCAGCTGCTCGTCCCGTTCCTCGCCGGACAGCTGCTGCGCCGCTGGATCGGCGGGTTCGTCACGCGCCACAAGAAGGTCCTCGGGTACGTCGACCGCGGCTCGATCCTCCTCGTCGTCTACACCGCGTTCAGCGAGGGCATGGTCCAGGGCATCTGGCACCGGGTCAGCGCCGCCCGGCTCGCCGGACTCCTGGTCGTCGAGGCCGTCCTGCTCGCCCTGATGCTGGCGCTCACCTGGTACGGATCGAAGGCGCTGCGCTTCAGCCGTGAGGACCGGATCACGATCCAGTTCGCCGGTTCCAAGAAGTCCCTCGCCTCGGGGCTGCCCATGGCGAGCGTCCTCTTCGGGGCGCACGCCTCCCTCGCCGTGCTGCCGCTCATGCTCTTCCACCAGATGCAGCTCATGGTCTGCGCGGTGATCGCCAAGCGCCGCTCCCGCGACCCCGAGGCGGTCACGGCGGCGGTCCCAGCCGCAGCGTCACGAATCGAGGTCGGTACAGGGACACGTTCCGGCTCAGGTTCGCCTGCGCCGAAACCCCCGTCGCGTCCAGCCAGTTGACGTCGTAGCTGAGGACCAGCCGGCCGCCGCCGCCCAGTGCCGGATGCGCCTGCGGGTTGTACGCGGCCACGTCGCCCGCGGGCAGCGACGGGCTGAGACCGCGCAGGGGCCCGTGCCAGGGTCCCGTCGGCGAGCACGCCCAGTACGACGTGAGAGTCGTCAGGCCCCGCGTACCGGCGGCCATCGTGAACAGGACGTACGTGCCGCCGTCGCGCACCACCGTGAACGCGCTGCCCACGCCCCTGCGCGTCCCGTCCCCGAGCACCGGCGCCGGGCGGGCCCGCGCCGCCCACCGCGAGCCGTCCCAGTACTCCCAGGCCCCCGGTTCGCCCAGCCCGCCGCGCGGTACGCGGGCGACGTACGCCGCCGAGACCCGGCGCCCGGCGGCCTGCGCGTCGTTGCCGCCGAAGACGTACGTCCAGTCACCGGCGTCCAGCGCCGAGGTCCCGAACAGCACGCGCCGGGAGATGTCCGCGAGGCCACGCTGGTCCAGGACCGTCCGGACGCCCTCGAGCCGCAGGCCGGGCAGCGAGAGCGTCGCGACCTCGGTGGCGGTGGGCACCCCGTAGATCCACGGGGCCCGGCCCGCCGTACGGGTCCACAGCAGGACCCGCACGACGCGCTCCGCCGAGCCGGGAGAGCGGGGCTCGACCCGGGCCGCCACCGGCCAGCGCCACTGTCCCGCCCCGGGATCGGGGAACAGCGGGGCGGGCAGCGTGCGCTGCAGCCGGCCCGACCCGGACATCAGTACGGCCGAGTTGCGCACCATCGGCGCCGAGGCGTCGCGCCAGCTGGAGGACTCGCCGAGGGGATTGGGCGGCCCGTGCACCTGGCCGAGATAGGTGTCCGAGAACAGCCACAGCACCCGGCCGTCCGGCAGCCGCAGCGAGTGGGTTCCGTCGCCGCCCGTCCAGTCGTCGGTGCGCACCGGGTCGTTCCCGTACCGGGCGAACTCGCCCGTCAGTCCCGGGTCGGCCTTCCAGGACCTGACCGTACGTGCCGTGCATGCCTGACCGCCCTCCCGGTCGCGGTCCGGGAGGGCGGTCAGCAGCACGGCCGCGCAGACGAGGGCCAGCAGGACACCGACGCCGGTTCCCCCGCGCCGTCGTGCTCGTGCGTCGTCGGACACGGACGGGACGTTAGTGGCCGCCGCTCACCCGGTCCATGGGCAGCCGTACGACGGTGCCCCGGGTCACAGCCGGCTCGCCCGTGCGCACGGCGGTCAGCTCCTCGTCGCTCAACGCCCGGTCGTAGACCCTGACATCGTCGATCGCGCCGGTGAAGTGGGCGCGGCCGTCCATCCGTTGGCCGAGGTGAACCCCGAACGGCGAGTTGCGGCTCACCGATCCCGGGACGTCCGCCGTGCCGAGCGACGCGCCGTCCACGGTGAGCGTGAGCCGCCCGCCACCGCGGCGCAGCGCGACGTGGTGCCACCCGCCGTCGTTGTACGCGTCCGTGGTCCGCACCGAGGCGGAGGCCGGCGGTGCCGCACCGTTCCGGGCGGTGATCAGGCCGGTGATCCGGTGGGACGCGGGTTCGCCTCGCAGCCACACCTGCGGCTGCGAGGTGCCGATCCCGCCCATCCACAGCAGCGGCTGCTCACCGGTCGTGGCCGTGTAACGGAACCACAGGGACGCCGTGAAGTCCTTCGTCCCGAGGGGCAGCCGGTCCTGGTGGGGCAGGCGTACGGCGTCGTCGGCGCCGTCGAACGCGAGCGCCCCGCCGAGCGCGCCGGTCGTCGTCCGCGCGCCGCCGAGGACCAGGGCCCGCTTCGCGCGCGGGGCGCGGTCGGCCGTTGTGGGGTCGGGGCCGCGGCGCGGCGTCAGCCAGTCCGTGGTGAAACGCGCGAAGCGGATCTCGTCGCGGGCGTCGACCGCTCCGCCCTCGTACAGCAGCCCCACACCGTCCCCGCCGATGCGCACCAGGTCGGAGTACCCGGACCAGTCGGTGGTGACGACCGTGCCGCGGTCCACGCTCTCCCAGGTGCGTCCGCCGTCGTACGAGGAGCGGATCATCATCGTGCGCCGCCGGTCCGGGTCGCCGGGGCAGGCCAGCAGCAGCCGGTCGCCGACGCGCAGCACGGAGCCCTGGACCTGCGGGGTGTAGAGGTCCGGGAGGTCGCGGAAGGGCGTCACGAAGCTGTCGCCGCCGTCCCGGCTGACGGTCTGGGTGCGGTGGCCGAGGTCGGTGCCGTCCTGTTCGCGTCCGCTGACGAGGAGGGATCCGTCGGCGCGCTCCGTGAGCGTCATCTCCGAGGGCTTCTGGCGGAAGGTGCCGTCGCCGGCGACCGGCCACGAGTCCCTCGCGCCGATGTCCCAGTGGTCGCCGCCGTCGTCGCTGGTGATCAGCGCGGCGTGGTTGGCGGTGACCCGGCCTCCGCTCCACGTCTCGGTGTTGACGGTGAACACCAGGCGTCCGGCGTGCCTGCCGCGGGTGAGCTGGACGCCGTGCACGGGCCCGGTGGCGTACCAGGAGTTCCAGTCGGCGGGCAGGATCTCGTCGCTCAGGTCACGCGGCCGCGACCAGGTGAGGCCGTCGTCGTCGCTGTACTGGAGATGCGGGGTCCGGTCGCAGGGCACCGAGCAGCTCCCGCTGTCGGTGCGGCCCGTGTTGTACGTCTCCGCCAGGAGGACGCGTCCGGTCTCGCGGTCCACGACGGGGGCCGGGTTGCCGTGCGTGTCGCCGCCGCCGTCGTTGACCACCCGCAGCGGGCCCCAGGTGCGTCCGCCGTCCGTGGAGCGCTTGACCACGATGTCTATGTCGGCCGAGTCGCCGCAGTTGAGGACACGCCCCTCGGCGAAGGCCAGCAGGGTGCCCTCGGTCGTCCGCACGACGGCCGGGATGCGGAAGCAGGCGTAGCCGGGATCCTGGGAGGCCCTGAAGAGGACCTGCTGCTCGAACTCATCCGCCGGGGGCGCCTGTTCGGCTCCGGCGGGCGCCGGTAGCGCCAGCAGTGCGGCGGCTGTGAGGACGGCTGTGAGGGTGGATCTCAGACGTGCGCGGAGACTTGACGGCATGGTGCGGCCCTGCCCTTCAGGCGTCTGGACAATCTGGACATCCCACGTCCAACGTTCGCGGCACCGACGCTACTTGGGCGCTCGTACGCCCCACAAGGACCGTGCGGCAGAGGATCGGCGCGGCGTGGGGGCCGCCGCGCCGCCACCACCCGCGGGCCCCCTGGGGCCGGGCGGCGCACCCGGCGCCCCGGAGCGGGAGCGCGGTGGGGCAGGCCCCGCGGTCCGGCGGGGCGGCGAAGCGCGGTGTGGCGGCTCGCGGGCGGGGGGTGTGGCGGGGCGGCGAAGCGCGGTGTGGCGGCTCGCGGGCGGGGGGTGTGGCGGATCGCCGTCCCGCGGACGGCGCGGGGGACCACCCCCGGACGGCCGCCGCCGAACGGGATCAGTTCACGCACCCGTCGATCCGGATTTCCGGTACGGACCGCGGGAGCGGGCTAACGTTCCGTCATGACCGCACCTGAAGCCGAGCCCCGGCTCGCCCTCGACCCCGCACGCACCGCGCTGGTGCTCGTCGACCTGATGGACCGGATCGTCGGCCTGCCCCTGGAGCCCCGCAAGGGCCCCGAAGTCCTCTCCGCGGCCCAGCGGGTGGCCGACGCCTTCCGGGCCGTCGGCGCGCCGGTCGTGCTCGTCCGGGTCGAGCGGCCGGGCGTTCCCGAGCAGCCGCCCGGCAGCGGTCTGGTCGCCGGGCTCGCCGCCGACGGCGACATCGAGATCGTGAAGCGGACGATCGGCGGATTCCAGGGCACGGGACTGGACGAGCGGCTGCGCGAGCGCGGCGTCACCACCGTGGTGTTCGGCGGCGTCGCCACCAACCTCGGGGTCGAGTCCACGGCCCGCGCGGCCGGTGACCTCGGCTACGACCTGGTCTTCGTCGAGGACGCCATGGCCGCTCTCACGGGCCCCGAGCACGCGGCCTCCGTCACCTTGGACTTCCCGCGCCTGGGCACGGTCGTGCACTCCTCCGAGGTGCACTTCACCGCCCGCTGAGCCCGCCTTCCCTGCAAGGGCCGGCGGGCGGGCAGAGGCGGGGCCCCTGCGGCGCAGGGGGCGCTTCCCGCCGGTCAGGGCCCCGCCGCCGGGTCGCGGGGGGCCGGTCAGTCCTGGGCGGCCGCGGCCCGCAGGGAGATACGGTGCTCGCCCGCGTACACGTTCATGGAGGCGCCGCGCAGGAATCCCACCAGCGTCAGTCCCGTCTCGGCGGCGAGGTCCACCGCCAGGGACGAGGGCGCCGAGACCGCCGCCAGTACGGGGATGCCGGCCATCACCGCCTTCTGTGCCAGCTCGAAGGAGGCCCGGCCGGAGACCAGCAGAACGGAGCGGGACAGCGGCAGCGAGCCGTCCTGAAGGGCCCGGCCCACCAGCTTGTCGACGGCGTTGTGCCGGCCCACGTCCTCCCGGATGTCGAGGAGTTCACCGCTCTCGTCGAACAGGGCCGCCGCGTGCAGGCCCCCGGTCCGGTCGAAGACCCGCTGCGCCTCGCGCAGCCGGTCGGGGAGGCTCGCGAGCAGCTCGGGCGCCAGCCGCACCGGGGGAGTGTCGTCGATCGTCCAGCGGGCCGTCGTACGCACCGCGTCCAGGCTCGCCTTGCCGCACAGACCGCACGAGGACGTCGTGTACACGTTGCGTTCCAGTGTGATGTCCGGGATCACCACGCCGGGAGCGGTCCGCACGTCGACGACGTTGTACGTGTTCGAGCCGTCCACGGTCGCGCCGGCGCAGTACACGATGCTCTGGAGCTCGTCGGCGGCGCCCAGCACCCCCTCGCTGACGAGGAAACCCGCCGCCAGTGCGAAGTCGTCGCCGGGGGTGCGCATGGTGATGGCGAGCGGCTTGCCGTTGAGCCGGATCTCCAGGGGCTCCTCGGCGACAAGCGTGTCGGGGCGGGTGCTGACGGCCCCGTCCCGGATACGGATCACCTTGCGTCGTTCCGTGACTCGTCCCATGTCCTGATCAGCCCCGGTTCTGTACGTGCTGGCGGCCGGGAAACGGCCCTTGCTGCAAAGTGGCCGAGGGTCACCGGTCGTCGTGCGGAGAGGTGACCTTCACCGTCTCATTGTCCGGCACGGGGCGAGGCGGTCGGCGGCCCGCTCCGCCGCGCTCGTGGGGCGCGGAACGATCCGGTGCACTTAGAGTTTTTTATGACGTTATGCCGGATAGGTAACCGGTAACCGCACAGTGAAGTGGAGGGCAGAGATGATCACGCAAGAGCAGATCCCCACGGTGCTGGATCATCCGGTCTACGACGTCGAGGGCAACAAGATCGGCGACGCCAAGCACGTCTTCCTCGACGATGCGACCGGTCGGCCCGAGTGGGTGAGCGTCAAGACGGGCCTGTTCGGCACCAGCGAGTCCTTCGTGCCCGTCCAGGACGCCTCGGTGGTCGCCGGGCACCTGGAAGTGCCCTACCCCAAGGACATGGTCAAAGACGCGCCCAACGTCGACGTCGACGCGGGCGGCCACCTGTCCGTACCGGAGGAACACCACCTGTACGAGTACTACGGCATTGCCTGGGACGCCGCCTGGCAGCAGACCGGCGAGACAGGTGAAGGCGGCTGGGCTCGCGCCGGAGCCACGGAGTCTCCCGACACCGCCGCGGCCGGCGCCCCGGAGAGCCGCTACGAGGACACGACCGCCTCCGGCATCGCCCGGAGCGGCGAAGAGCGCCCGGACCTCGCCACCTCGCAGAGCGACTACGACAACACCACCGCGTCGGGCATCGCCCGCAGCGGCAAGGAGCACGAGGAGGACACCGTGGACACCGTCTCCGCCGGCCCCGACAGCCCCGGGGAGGCATCGACGCGCGTCGACGAGCCGGTGCGCGGCACCCAGCGCGGAGAAGCCGAACGAGCCAGGCTGCGCCAGTACACCGTCACCGACGAACAGCAACGCCGTTCCGATACGCCGTGAAGGTCCCCACCCGACGAGGGAGCGTGACATTCCCGAAGCGTCCGCATCACGTCGGCCCACCGGGCCGGTAGGTCAGGGCACTTCTTCCAGCAGCTGTTCCGTCCAGATGGTTTTGCCCGCGACGGTGTACCGGCTGCCCCAGCGGTGGGTCAGTTGCGCCACCAGGAACAGACCACGGCCGCCTTCGTCCGTCCACCGGGCCCGTCGCAGGTGCGGCTGCGTCTGGCTGGGATCGGAGACCTCGCAGATCAGGCGATGATCCCGGATCAGCCGCAGGCCCACGGGGGCACCGCCGTGGCGGATGGCGTTGGTGACCAGCTCGCTGACGATCAGCTCCGTGGTGAACACCAGGTGTTCCAGCCCCCAGGAAGCCAGCTGGCCGGCGACCCGACGGCGCATGCCGGCGACCGCGCTGGGGTCCGCGGCCAGCTCCCAGGTGGCGGTGGCGTCTTCGGGGAGTCGGCGCACCCGGGCCACCAGGAGTGCCAGGTCGTCGTCCATGGGCTCCTGGAGAAGTTTCTCCAGGATGCGGCCACCGATCTCCGTGACCGGGCGGCCGCCTTCGGCGCCCTCGCCCGTGCCTTCCCGCACCAGAGGCAGCCCGCGCCGGGTGTGGAACGGATCGCGTGCCGGCGCGCCGGTGTAGAAGGACAGCACGTCACCGGAGCTCAGTTGCAGCCCGGTGGTTTCGAAGGGCTCCGCGCCCTTGCCCAGGGGCAGCCCCGGACGCAGAGGCACCAGGTCGGCCCCGGCACCGCCTCGTGAGGCCAGCACCGGCCCCGGATGCCCCGCACTGGCCAGTACGCAGTGGCAGGTGACCGGGTCGTACACGGCGTACAGGCACGTCGCGCCGTGCACGCTGCCGACAGGGACCACGTCCCGGTGCTCCTCGTCCTCGGCGAACCGGATCACCAGGTCGTTCAGGTGGGACAGCAGTTCGTCGGGACTGAGATCCAGGTCCGTCAGGGTCTGCACCGCCGCCCGCAGCCGGCCCATCGCCGCCGTGGCGTTCATCCCCTGCCCGCCCGTGTTGCCCACGACGAAGCCCACCCGGCTCGAGGACAGGGCGATGACGTCGTACCAGCTGCCGCCGACACCCGTCACCGCACGCGCGGGCAGGTGGGCACCGAACGTCTGCGCGGCCTCGACCTCCACCACCGGCCGTGGCAGCAGACCTCGCTGCAGCGCCTCCGCGGTGCGGCGTTCGAGGCTGTAGCGCCGAGCGTTGTCGAGGCTCAGCGCGGCGCGGGTGCCGATCTCGTCCGCCAGAGTCACGTCCGCCGGGTCGAAAGGGACCCGTTCCCCGGTCCGCCAGAGTCCTACCGCCCCCAGTACCCCTCCCCGGACCAGGAGCGGCAGCACCATCAGCGACGTGGCACCCGGGGGCAGCATCAGCGCTGTTCTTTCCGCGTCGTCCTTGAGCGCCGCCCGGGCCAGGTGCAGATCCGGCAGAACACCGGGGGTGCCCTTGCGCAGGTGCTCGGCTTCTTCGCGGCCGATCCGGAAGGTCGCGCCGACAGCGTGGCTCTCCGGAGGCCAGCATCCACCGGCCGCCGCCGCGGCGATCCGTTGCATGGGCGTGCCGGGAGGGAAGGACAGGGGCTCTTCGCCGAGCAACACGCTCTCGGTCAGGTCCACCGCCCCCAGGTCGGCGAAGGCCGGGATGAGGACGTCCAGCAACTGCTCGGCATTGCGGGTGATGTCCAGGGAGCCGCCGATGCGGGTCGCCGCGTCATGGAGCAGCTCCAGCCGCTCGAGTGCGCGTGGATCCGTCGCCAGTACCTGCTCCGCGGTGGGCACCGGACGTCGTACCGTCTGCGGCCCGGAGTCCGGGGACTCCACCCGGATCAGCCGCATGAGGAAACGGCCCTCCGCTCCCTCCGCGAGCACTGTCACCGCCGCCACCGCAGAGAAAGGAGCGCCGCGGACGGTGTGCAGGTCGGCCCGCGCGCTCAGCATGATCCCGCCCAGAGCGCCGCCGACGAGCTCGGCCCACACGGATGGATCGTCGAAGAGGGCCGAGATCTCCATGCCGCGGATCTTGTCGATGGAGCCCTCGAACAGCCGCAGAGCGGGGGGTGTGCAGGTGAGGACGGCTCCCCTGGCATCCAGCACCAGGACGGCCGGTTCCTGGGCCAGGACTTCGGCCACGGACGGGAGCTCGTCAGGCACGGTGCATCACTCCAGCAGGGTGGACGGCAACCCTTCGCCCCTTTCTCATGGTCACCCACCACCGCACTGAACGCGCGACGGCCCGCCCGGCGCGGAAGGCCGGCCGCGACCGCATCTCGACTGTGCAGCCGCCGCTTGTGGCGAGGAGTCCGCCTGACCGCCGGCGGCTCGTCGCCCGGGCCCGGATCCGGGCGGTAGCACCGCTCCGCCACGGTCTCCACGAGCTCGTACCGAGGGCCGGGCGGCCGTTCACCGGGTGAGGGCCGGGCACGCGTGCGTAAGGTGTCCGGCCGTCCGGCGGCCTGACAGAAGCCGACAAGCCTGGCGCCCCATTCCTGTGGCATCACCTGCCGTCGTACCCGTGAGTCACTGATCAGACTGGTGGATCCCGCTACCCAAGGCAACGAGGGGGACCACCCATGAACGGCTCACGGATCACCGCCGTCGGTCACTACCAGCCCGCCCGGGTTCTCACCAACGAGGACCTGGCAGGCCTGGTCGACACGAGCGACGAGTGGATCAGGAGCCGCGTCGGCATCCGCACCCGCCACATCGCCGGGCCCGACGAGCCGGTCGACGAGCTGGCCGGCCACGCCGCCGCCAAGGCGCTCGCCGCGGCGGGCCTCGTCCCCGCCGACATCGACCTGGTGCTCGTCGCCACCTCCACGGCGATCGACCGCTCCCCGAACATGGCCGCGCGGGTCGCCGCCCGCCTCGGCATCCCGTCCCCGGCCGTGCTGGACCTCAACGTCGTCTGCGCCGGGTTCACGCACGCCCTGGCCACCGCCGACCACTCGCTGCGGGCCGGGGCGGCCACCCGGGCCCTGGTCATCGGCGCCGACAAGATGTCCGAGGTGACGGACTGGACCGACCGCACGACGTCCGTCCTGGTCGGCGACGGGGCGGGGGCCGTCGTGCTCGAAGCGTCCGACGACCCCGGCATCGGCCCGGTGCTGTGGGGGTCGGTCCCGGAGATGGGGCACGCCGTCCGCATCGAGGGCACACCGGCGCGGTTCGCGCAGGAGGGGCAGAGCGTGTACCGGTGGGCGACCACCAAGCTCCCGGCGATCGCCCGCCGGGCCGTCGAGCGCGCCGGGCTCACCCCGGAGGACCTCGCCGCGGTCGTCCTGCACCAGGCGAACCTGCGGATCATCGAACCGCTGGCCGAGAAGATCGGTGCCGTGAACGCGGTGGTCGCCCGTGACGTCGTCCACTCCGGGAACACCTCGGCGGCCAGCATCCCGCTCGCCTTCTCCAAGCTCGTGGAGCGCGGGGAGATCTCCACGGGCGACCCCGTGCTGCTGTTCGGCTTCGGCGGGAACCTCTCCTACGCGGGGCAGGTCGTCCGCTGCCCGTGAGTGCCCCGGGGAAGCCCCCGTCGGAGGCGGTGTGACGAGGACTTACCCCGTCTCCTCCGGCGATGGTGCGCCGTAGACTGTAGACGAAAGGCAATTCGTACTGCCACTACGGATGCCGTGCCGCCGCAGTCGCCGGCCGGTGCCGTCGCTGCCCGGGAGGGAGACCGCGATGTTGCCCTCCGGACTGCCGCAGGGGGCGGTGCCCAGGCTCGAACGACCCGGTCCGCTGCGTGACCGTGTCTACGAGGCTCTGCTCGAACTCATCACCACCCGTGCCCTGTTGCCGGGGCAGCACCTGGTGGAGAGCGAGCTCGCCGGGCATCTGGGCGTCTCCCGGCAGCCCGTGCGCGAGGCCCTCCAGCGGCTGAACACCGAGGGCTGGGTCGACCTGCGGCCCGCCCAGGGCGCGTTCGTGCACGAGCCGACCGAGCAGGAGGCCGACCAGCTCCTCACCGTGCGTACGCTTCTGGAGGCCGAGGCGGCCCGGCTCGCCGCCACGACGGCGGGCGCCGCGGGCATCGCCGCGCTCGAGGAGCTGTGCGCGGAGGGCGAGCGGGCGGTCGCCGCCGACGACGTGGACGCCGCCGTCGCCCTGAACGCCCGCTTCCACACCATGGTGATGGAATTGGCCGGCAACACGGTCCTCGCGGAACTCGCCGCGCAGGTCGAGCGGCGCGTCCGCTGGTACTACACCCCGGTCGCCCGGCAGCGCGGTCACCAGTCCTGGCAGGAGCACCGCGAGCTGATCGCCGCGATCGCGGACCACGACGAACAGCGCGCCGCGACGGTGTCCCGCGCCCACACGGAACACACGCGCAAGACGTACCACGAGCGCCAGCGGTAGACCGCGGGGTCCGCGCTCCGGTCCGGGTGGCCGGACCGGGTGAACGGGTGGGGCAGACGGGCGCTGGCCGGGTGACGGCCGCCGCCCGTTCGTGCTGTCCCGGTGTTCCTCCCGCTGTCCCGGTGTTCCTCCCTCCGTCCCGGTGTTCCTCCCTCGGGACGGCATGTGGGGGTGCGGCCGGGCGCCGGCACCTGCCCTGAACAGCCGATTCCACTTCAAGGAGAGCCAAAATGCTCGCGGCCCGCTCCGGGATCGGGGATAACTGTCAGTGCTCCCAACGGGGGGAGTCGCACATCGCACGACCGGGGGAGCCGAGCATGTTTCGCGTACATCGACCGGGCCGACGGCCCGATCCGGCCGGCACGGCGTCCGAGCCACCGCCGACAGCCACGCGGTGCCGCCCGCGCACGACTGCGGGGCAGCACCGACCGTGATCAGGGTCTGACGTTCGGCCGGACCGTACGGTCCGGCCGCGAGCGCGACACGCGCCCCTCGCACCGGAGTCGATCCACGACCTGAGGGACCCAGGCGGGGAGCCGGGCCACCCGAGAGCAGGGGCACCCCGAGACACGTCGACCGGCCCCGCCTCCGCGGCACTTGACTGCGGGCCACCGCAGCCGAAACAGAAGACGTGCCGTCACCCACGGTGTTCCCCGGGATGCGAACGCGACGCTCCGGCAGCACCGCCGCGCAGACGTGCTGTCAGCCACGTCCCTGTTGCCCCGACGGCGCACCTCGCGACCCGCGGGCCCGGACACGGCTGACGCATCGCGGGACCCTTCGCCCGCAACGCGTGGCCCCTGGCTCCGGCCGCGCACCGGCCCCGGCACACGCTCGGCCTCGCCGGCCGGCCTGCCGGGCCTTCCGTCGCACCGGGCGCAGGCCCGCTTCCGTCCCACCGACCGAGGAGTACGAGTGGAGAACGTCCCGGAGTCCGTCCTGTACGAGGGGCGTGACCTGGCGCGCATGCACGGCGTCGTGGCCGCCCAGTTCGCCCCGCACCGGCTGAGAATGCTCGGGAAGCAGACCGGGCCGGCTCGCTTCCGGATGAGCGACTCAGCAGGTGACATGTCCCTCTACCACCTGGCCCACGGGGCCGACGTTGAGATACGCCCCGCCGTACAGCACGGCATGTACCTGATCCACATCCCCCGGGCCGGTCGCAGCGGTCTGGTCGTCGACGGTGAGCCCGTGGCCACCGCGCAGGACGTGGTCAGCCCCGGACAGCGGCTGGAGATCCGCCGTTCCCACGACAGCGACATGATGATCCTGCGTATCCCACGCCCGGTCGTCGACCGGGCGATCGAGTCGCGCGGCATCCCCGTCGACCGGGGTGACCCGGTCCGGTTCACGCCCGCCATCGACATCCGCTGTCCCGGCTCACGGGCCTGGCTGCGCACGTTGCACGCCTACGCCGAGGCGTTGCGGAGCGGGCTTCTCGCCGGCTCCCCGCTCGGGACGCGTCACTTCGAACAGCTGCTGGTGCACGGGCTGCTGGACAGCCAGCCCAGCGGCCTCAGCGAATCCCTGCGCCGCTCCTCCCGGCACGCCGCGCTGCCGAGCGCACTGCGCCGGGCGATGACGTACTGCGAGGAGCACGCCCGTGAACCGCTGTCCACCGCCGACATGGCGCTGGCCTCGCGGCTGAGCGTCCCGGCGCTGAGAGCCGCCTTCCGCGCCCACCTCGGCACCACCCCTCTGACGTACCTGCGCAGGGTCAGGCTCGCCGGCGCGCACCGGGACCTGCTGGCGATCGCCGAGGGCCGGGACGACGGCACGGTCACCGACGTGGCGCTGCGCTGGGGGTTCGTCCATCTCGGACGCTTCGCCGCGTTCTACAGGGCCGTCTACGGCACCGCGCCGTCGAGGACGGCCGGCCTCCGTGGCTATCCGGAAACCTCTCGGATCCGGTCCTTCTGTGGATAGTCCGCCAACTCCCGTACACCTAGCGTTGCTTGTGCAGGTACGGGTCCACCCGGACCCGAACGGCCGGGGATCCGGCCGATGGACACAGATGGAGAAGGGGAGCCCATGCGCACGCTTACCGCTGTTGCCGACAAGCTGCTGAGCCACGTCGTTCCGAGTCAGGCGGTGCACGCCGCGTCGTCCGGAGCCAATGGCTGCTGGATCGAGCAGAGGGTCTGCAACCCGCACTGCGCCTTCTGGTACTACAAGGAGGACCTCTACTGGAAGTGCAGTGACGGCACGTCCTTCTGGTCGCAGACGGGCTGCACGGAATCGGACAACTGCTGAACGGTGCCCGCATGTCGGCACAGTGACGTGACATGAACGAGGCGGGGGGGGGGGGGGGGGGGGGGGGGGGGGGGGGGGGGGGCGGGGGGGGGGGGGAGAGGGGGGGGGGGTCGGTTCCTGTTTGGGGGGGCAAGGCGGAGGGACGGGAGCAGACAGCGAGCTCGCATGGTGCACGTGAGACGACAACCGCCAACAACCCACCCCCCCCCCCCCCCCCCCCCCCCCCCCCCCCCCCCACGCCGTCATCCAGAGGTGACCCCTCCATGGCCCATGTTCTCATCTCCTGCCGTGCCTTCATCACCCTCGTGTTCGTGCTCTCCGTGGCGGGGAAGCTCAGAAACCGCCCCGCGTATCGCGGATTCACCGACTCGGTAAGGGTGTTGGCGCCCCGCCTCCCCGCCGGGCCCACAGCCGTGGCGGTGATCGTCACGGAGGCGGTGACCGTCGTCCTGCTCGCGCTGCCGACGACGTCCCTCGCCGGATTCGTGCTCGCCACCGGACTGCTGAGTGCCTTCTCCTTGGCGATCGGTGCGACGGTGCGGCGCGGTGAGCAGGTCGCATGCCGCTGCTTCGGCGCGGCCTCCTCGGCCCCCGTGGGCACCGCGCATCTGGTCAGGAACGCGTTCCTGCTGGCCGGTTCGCTGACCGGTGCGCTCTGCGCGCTGACGGCGGGCGGGGACGCCGGCGGCATCGCGGGCGTGACCACCTCGCTCGTGTTCGGCGCCGTGGCCGCCGGCATGACGCTGCTCACCGACGACATCTCCCGGCTGTTTCGGCCGCTCAGGCAAGAAGGGTAGGAACCATGCCGTACGTCATCGCACTGACCGCCTTGTTCGGAGCGCTCTGCGTGGTGAACATCGCGCTCACCGTGGGGGTTCTGCGGCGGCTGCGCGAGATCGAGGAGCGGACCGCGTACAGCGGACTGGATCTGACCCCGGGCACCCCCGACGTGATGCTGGCGGTGGGTGAGCGGGTGGGCACGTTCACCACCGTCACAGCCGAGGGCGAGCACCTGTCCGACGACTTCCTGACGGACGGGCACACGGTGGTAGGCGTCTTCGCGCACGGCTGCGGCAAGTGCGACGAGCGGCTGCCGGAGTTCGTCTCGTTCCTGCGCAAACGCGGAATCGCCCGCGAGCGCGCACTCGCCCTGCTGGTGGGGACGCCCGAGCAGGTCCAGGCGAAGCGTGCGCTGGCCCAGCCCGTGGCCACCGTGGTGATCGAGGAACTGGACGGTCCGGTGTCCCTGGCCCTGGCCGCACGGGTGTACCCGGCGCTCGCGGTGATCGGCCCGGACAAGGTGGTCCGGGCGGCGGGTTCACTGATCGGGAACGTGTCGTCCTTGGTGGACGCGTGACGACGACGCGGGCGATCCTCAAGGCCCTGAGGCTGACCTGGCGTGCCTCGCACCGGGGAATCTGCGTCCTCGCGCTGCTCACACTCGCGAGCGCCGTGACCCCCGTGGCCGCCGCCTGGCTGACCAAGTCGCTCCTCGACCTCCTCACCCAGGGGGGCGGCGCGGAACGCGGCCATGTCGTCCTCCTGGCGGTGGGCCTGGGTGCCGCGGGACTGTTCACCGGCTGCCTGCCGCATGTGCTCATGTATGTCAACAAGGAGTTCGAGCGTGCCGTGAGCCTGCTGGCACAGCAGCAGCTCTACGAGGCGACCGGCCGACTCGTGGGGCTGGCCCGGTTCGAGGACCCGGCGTTCGTGGACCGCCTCCGCCTCGCGCAGCAGCACGGCGGCGCCACTCCCGGCGTGCTGGTGGCCACGGTGCTCTCCGTGGTGCGCGCGGTGGCCATGGCCGGCGGCTTCCTGGGCTCGCTGCTGGTGCTCGCCTGGTGGCTGCCGGCGGTCGTCGTCGTGTCCGTCGTGCCGGTGCTGGCGACGGAGATGTGGCTCGCCAGGCGCAGGGTGAACGCCTACTGGCAGATCGGCCCGACGGAACGGCGCGAGATCTTCTACCGGGAACTGCTGACGAATCTCCAGGCCGCCAAGGAGATACGGCTGTTCGACATCGGCGGACAGCTCTCGGCGCGGATGACACGGGAGAAGGTCAAGGCCGACTCCGTCAGGGCGAGGCTCGACCGACAGGAGCTGGCGGCTCAGACGCTGGCGGGTCTCGTCACCGCGAGCAGCGCGGGCGCGGCGGTCGTCTGGGCGGTGCTCGCGGCGCTGGGCGGGCGGATCTCGCTCGGTGACGTGTCGCTGATGATCACATCCGTGGCCGGAGTCCAGTCCGCGGGCTCCGGGCTCATGCGGGACATCGCCAAGTCCCACCAGCAACTGCTCATGTTCCGGCACTACCTGTCCATCGTCGACGGCGGAGTGGACCTTCCGGTGCCGGAGAAGCCGACGCCGGTCCCCGAGCTGTCCTCGGGCATCGAGTTCCGCGATGTGTGGTTCCGTTACTCACCCGGCCATCCGTGGGCGCTGCGAGGCGTCAGCTTCCGCGTGGCTCACGGCCGTTCCCTCGGGCTGGTCGGCCGCAACGGCGCGGGCAAGAGCACGATCGTGAAGCTGCTCTGCCGGATGTACGACCCCGAACGGGGCGCGGTCCTGTGGGACGGTGTGGACCTGCGCGACCTGGACCCGGCGGAGCTGCGGCGCCGGATCGGCGCGGTGTTCCAGGACTACATGACGTACGACCTGAGCGCCTACGAGAACGTCGCGCTGGGCGACCTTCCGAACGCCTCGCCCGAGCGGGTGACGGAGGCGGCACAGCGGTCGGGCGCGGACGCCTTCGTCCGGGAACTGCCCCGCGGATACGACACCTTGCTGTCCCGGATCTTCTTCCAGGGCGACGAGGAGGGCGGTGACAGCGACCGGGGCGTGACGCTGTCGGGCGGGCAGTGGCAGCGGCTGGCCATCGCGCGGGCGTATCTGCGCGGGCGCCAGGACCTGCTGATCCTGGACGAGCCCAGCTCCGGCCTGGACGCCGAGACCGAGGCCAGGATCCATCGCCAGTTGCGTGCGTACCGCGGAAGCCGCACGAGCGTGCTGATCTCGCACCGGCTGGGATCGGTACGGGAGGCCGACGAGCTGCTGGTCGTCGACGGCGGCGAGGTGGCCGAGCGCGGGACGCACGACGAGCTGATCGCGAACGGAGGGCTGTACGCGGGAATGTTCGCGGCGCAGGCCGAGGGCTATCGGTCCAGGAGCACCGGCCCGGTGGCGAACGCCGCGGGACATCCCGTGGAGGCGGCAAGGTGACCTGGCTCCTCGCCGCCGGGGCGGTGACCGCCGTGTTCCTCGCCGCCGTCCGGGCGACGCTGGCCTGGGTGCGCCGGGCCGTCGTGCTGGTGCTGGTGCACGGCCGGAGCATGAGTCCGGCCTATCTGCCGGGCGACTGGGTGGTGGGCCGGCGCGTGGCGGCGACGCGACTGCGCCGTGGCGATGTGGTGATCGTGGACATGCCGCCGACCGGGCGGGCACCCGAAGGCCGCACACTGCTGGGCCGGCTGACGATCAAGCGGATCGCGGCCCTGCCGGGCGATGCCCTGCCCCCGGAGGTGCCGGGCTGGGAACCGGGCGCACCGGTGCCTGCCGGTCACGTGGTGGTCCTGGGCGACAACCAGTCCCTGAGCACGGACTCCCGGCATCACGGCCCGGTGCCCTCGGCATGGGTCGTCGGCAGAGCGGTGCGCAAGGCGGGCCTGCCCGGGATGAGGACGGTCCAGCCTCGGGACGCGCCTCTCGCGCACCGCTCCGGTGCCGGGAGCGAACCCGCCCCACGGCGCTCCGGTGCCGGGAGCGAACCCGCCCCACGGCGCTCCGGTGCCGGGAGCGAACCCGCCCCGCACCGCTCCGGTGCTGGGACCGAACCTGCCCCGCACCGCTCCGGTGCCGGGACCGAACCTGCCCCGCACCGCTCCGCCGCCGGGTCCGAACCCGCCCCGCCGCCGGACTGAGCGAGGCCGAGGCGCGGCGCCCCGCACGCCTTTGTCCTGGGAGTGGCGAAAGTCTGCGGCAATTCGTGCGCCACTTCTTCCCACTCCCGGCACCCGCTGCTACGTTCACCACGAAAGCCCGACGGACAGGGCCGGTTGACGCGGGGAGGGGCATGTGAGACGCATGACGGCTCGACCCGCGAACGCGCACCAGGCGCGGCTGCTGCGCCTGCTGCGGGACGGCGGCCCCAACTCCCGTGCCCAGCTGGGCGACCAGATCGACCTCTCCCGGTCGAAGCTGGCCGTCGAGGTGGAACGGCTCCTGGAGACCGGCCTCGTGGTCGCCGACGGACTCGCCGCCTCCCGCGGCGGCCGCCGCTCCCACAACATCCGG
The DNA here is from genome assembly GCF_056435845.1 of Streptomyces sp. NPDC043867. Taxonomy (NCBI): domain Bacteria; kingdom Bacillati; phylum Actinomycetota; class Actinomycetes; order Kitasatosporales; family Streptomycetaceae; genus Streptomyces; species Streptomyces sp. NPDC043867. Next base: position 44,092 of record NZ_JBWKDS010000018.1, read on the forward strand.
CTCGCACCCGCACTGCGCTTCCTCGGTGTCGACATCGGGGCGACCTCGATCGACGTGGCCGTCACCAACGCCGAGCTGGAGGTCCTGGGGCACATCAACCAGCCCATGGACGTACGCGAGGGCCCCGTCGCGGTCTTCGAGCAAGTCCTCGCCATGGCAGCCAAGTTGCGGACGTCCGGACTCGCGGAGGGCTTCGACGGCGCCGGCATCGGCGTGCCGGGGCCGGTCCGCTTCCCCGAGGGCGTCCCCGTCGCCCCGCCGATCATGCCCGGCTGGGACGGCTTCCCGGTCCGTGAGGCACTCAGCCAGGACCTCGGCTGCCCGGTCATGGTCGACAACGACGTGAACCTGATGGCCATGGGGGAACAGCACGCGGGCGTCGCACGCTCCGTGGGCGACTTCCTCTGCGTCAAGATCGGTACCGGCATCGGCTGCGGGATCGTCGTCGGCGGCGAGGTGTACCGCGGTACGACGGGCAGCGCGGGCGACATCGGGCACATCCAGGCCGTGCCCGACGGCCGCCCGTGCGCGTGCGGGAACCGCGGCTGCCTGGAGGCCCACTTCAGCGGCGCCGCGCTCGCCCGCGACGCGACGGAGGCGGCGCAGCAGGGACTCTCGCACGAGCTCGCGGCGCGACTGGACGCGGCGGGCGCGCTCAGCGCCGTCGACGTCGCCGCCGCGGCGGCCGCGGGCGACGCGACGTCCCTCGACCTCATCCGTGAGGGCGGCGACCGGACCGGCCAGGTACTCGCCGCCCTGGTCAGCTTCTTCAACCCGGGTCTGGTGGTGATCGGCGGCGGGGTGACGGGCCTCGGCCACACCCTGCTCGCCGCGATCCGCACCCAGGTCTACCGCCAGTCGCTGCCCCTGGCGACCGGCAACCTCCCCATCGTGCTCGGCGAGTTGGGCCCCACCGCCGGAGTGATCGGCGCGGCCCGGCTCATCAGCGACCACCTCTTCTCACCCGCGTAAGGCCCAAGGCCGCACAGGCCCCGCGTCACCTCACCCGCACGGCCCGTCGCTCCGGCCTGCCCCGAACCCACCCGCGCCCGCAAACGCCCCGCAACCACCCCGCCCTGCAACCGGCCCGCACGCCCGCCGAGGGGAACCGTCATGGCACCAGAACCACCGCTGCTCACCATGTCCGGCATCACCAAGTCGTTTCCCGGAGTCCGGGCCCTGGACGGCGTCGACCTCGAGGTCCAGGCCGGCGAAGTGCACTGCCTGCTCGGCCAGAACGGGGCCGGCAAGTCCACCCTCATCAAGATCCTGGCCGGCGCGCACCAGCCCGACGGCGGCACGATCGGCTGGCGCGGTGAAGCGGTCGTGCTCCGGTCGCCGATCGCCGCCATGCGTCTGGGCATCGCCACCATCTACCAGGAACTCGACCTGGTGGAAGGTCTGTCGGTGGCCGAGAACGTCCACCTCGGGCACGAACCCACGGCAGCCGGATTCGTCGTACGGGGCAAGGCGGCCCGGGACTCGACCACCGCACTGCTGCGCCGGCTCGGGCATCCGGAGATCGACCCCGCACGGCTGGTCGGCGACCTGTCGGCGGCCCAGCAGCAGATCGTCTCCATGGCCCGGGCACTCTCCCACGACGTACGCCTCATCGTCATGGACGAACCGTCCGCCGCCCTCGACCCCGACGAGGTGGACAACCTCTTCCGCATCGTCGGCGACCTCACCGCGCAAGGAGTCGCCGTCGTCCACATCTCCCACCGCCTGGAGGAGATCCGCCGCGTCGGGGACCGCGTGACCGTGCTCAAGGACGGACGCGCGGTCGCGGTCGGACTCCCCGCGAAGTCCACGCCGACGCGCGAGGTGGTGGCGCTGATGACGGGACGCGACGTCGAGTACGTCTTCCCGGACCGGCCCGCGCGGCAACCGTCCGGAGAACCGGTGCTGACCGTCCAGGGCCTCGCCAGGGAAGGTGAGTTCGCGCCACTCGACCTGGAGCTGCGCCCCGGCGAGATCGTCGGCCTCGCGGGACTCGTCGGGTCCGGCCGCTCCGAAATCCTGGAGACCGTCTACGGAGCGCGGAAGCCGAGCGCCGGCCGCGTCCTCGTGGACGGACGCCCCTTGCGGCCCGGCAGCGTACGCGCCGCCGTCCGCGCCGGACTCGGGCTCGCCCCCGAGGAACGCAAGGCCCAGGCCCTGCTGATGCTGGAGTCCGTCACCCGCAACGTGTCCGTCTCCACCATGTCCCGCTTCTCCCGCGGCGGCTGGGTCGACCGGCGGGCGGAACTCGGCGCCGCACGCGCCGCCACCCGGCAGTTGTCGCTGCGCCCCGACAACCCCTCCGCGCCGGTGCGGACCCTCTCCGGCGGAAACCAGCAGAAGGCCGTCCTCGCGCGCTGGCTGCTGCGCGGCTGCCGGGTGCTGCTGCTCGACGAGCCGACCCGCGGCGTCGACGTCGGAGCGCGCGCCGAGCTGTACGCGGTCGTCCGCCGGCTCGCCGACGAGGGCCTCGCCGTCCTGCTGGTCTCCAGCGAAGTGCCCGAGGTGCTCGGGCTCGCCGACCGCGTACTCGTACTGCGCGAAGGCCGGGTCGTCCACACGGCACCCGCCCGCGAACTCGACGAACACCGTGTCCTCGACCTCGTCATGGAAGGCGGGCCGGTGGCCCGTGAAGGGAGCCCGGTGTCATGACGCAGCCCGTATCCCCGCCCAGGGGAGAGACCCGCACGGCCGCGCCGGCCGAGGAACACCCGCCGTGGCGGACGTTCACCGCCCGGGCCGACATCCGCACCCTCTCGCTCCTCGGGGTCCTCGCCGCGCTGATCGTCGTCGGAGGCATCACCAGGCCCGACGAGTTCCTCGACACCCGCAACCTCCAACTCGTCCTCACCCAGGCCTCGGTGATCGGTGTCGTCACGGTCGGCATGACCTTCGTCATCACCTCAGGCGGCATCGACCTCTCGGTCGGCGCGATCGTCGCGCTCGCCTCGGTGTGGGCGACGACGGTCGCCACCCAGGAGTACGGCTTCGCCGGCATCCTCTTCACCGCGGTGATCGTCGGAGCCGGCTGCGGCCTGGTCAACGGCCTCCTCATCGCCTACGGGGCGATGGTCCCGTTCATCGCCACGCTCGCCATGCTGGCCTCCGCCCGCGGTCTCGCCCTCCAGCTCACCGACGGCAGGACGCAGATCGTCACCGTGGACGGCGTGCTGAGACTCGGCGAACGCGACGCGTACGTGCTGGGTGTTCCGCCGCTCGTCCTCGTCTTCGCCGTCGTCACCGTCGTCGGCTGGCTGATCCTCAACCGCACCACGTTCGGGCGCCGCACGCTCGCCGTCGGCGGCAACGCCGAGGCGGCACGGCTCGCGGGCATCGACGTACGGCGGCAGCGGCTGTACCTGTACCTGCTCTCCGGACTGTGCTGCGGCATCGCCGCGTTCCTGCTGATCGTCCTGTCCGGCTCGGGCCAGAACACCAACGGCAACCTCTACGAACTCGACGCCATCGCAGCCGCGATCATCGGCGGCACGCTGCTCAGCGGCGGCCGCGGCACCATCACCGGCTCGGTCCTCGGCGTCCTGATCTTCACGGTGATCACCAACATCTTCGCGCTCAACAACCTCCAGACCGACGTACAGCAGATCGCCAAGGGCGCGATCATCGTCGTCGCCGTGCTCGTCCAGCGCCGCACCGCACACACCACCTGAGCCGCACCGTACGGAAAGGTCCACCGCCATGCCAGAACGCACGAGCCGCACGAGCCGCAGAGGACTGCTCTTCGGGACCGCCGCCGTCTCGGCCGGAGCCTTCCTCACCGGCTGCACCAGCAACGAGTCCAAGGACGAGAAGCCGGCCGCGAACGACCAGCCGGCCGCCGACGACAAGCCGGGCAAGCAGGTCACCATCGGCTTCGCGGGACCGCAGGCCGACCACGGCTGGCTCAACGCGATCAACGACAACGCGAAGAACCGCGCGAAGAAGTACCAGGACGTCACCCTGGAGATCACCGAGGGCTCCAACGACACGGCCGCGCAGATCGGCCAGATCGAGACGCTGATCAACAAGAAGGTCGACGTCCTGGTGGTGCTGCCGGCCGACGGCAAGGCGCTCACGCAGGTCGGCCTGAAGGCCATGCGCGCGGGCATCCCGGTCGTCAACCTGGACCGGATCTTCAACTCCCCGCAGGCGTACCGCTGCTGGATCGGCGGCGACAACTACGGCATGGGTCTCAGCGCCGGCCACTACATCGGCGAGAAGCTCAAGGACACGAAGAACGCCCGCGTCATCGAACTCGCCGGCCTGGACAACCTGGAACTCACCAAGCAGCGCACCGAGGGCTTCGACGCCGCCCTCAAGAACTACCCGAACATCCGGAAGGTGGCCCGCCAGGCCGCCGAGTTCACCGTCGAGTCCGGTCAGTCAAAGATGGCCCAACTGCTTCAGGCGCAACCGAAGTTCGACGCCCTGTGGAACCACGACGACGACCAGGGTGTGGGCGCGCTGCGGGCCATCGAGCAGGCCGGACGCGACGACTTCCTGATGGTCGGCGGCGCCGGCGCGCTCTCCGCCTTCCAGGCCATCGAGGCCGGCGACAGCGTCCTCAAGGCCACCGTCCTCTACCCGCCGACCATGGCCGCGTCCGCGATCGACCTCGCCCGCGCCCTCGGCCAGAGCAAGGGGGTGAGCGGTCTCGCCGAGTTCGAGATCCCGGCCTCGCTCACGCTCTACTCGGCCGTCGTCGACAAGGAGAACGTCGACCGCTACATGCCCACCGGCTTCAAGTGACGAGGCCCCGCCCGGCGCAGGTCCGCCGTGCCGGGCCCGACCCCCACCGCGCCACGACGAAGAGGAGGACATCGGCATGGGACAGCCGCACCAGCGCGAGGAAGCAGGGGCCGGGGCGGGGAAGCCGCCCCTTGGCGTGGGCCTGATCGGTTACGCGTTCATGGGCGCCGCCCACTCCCAGGGCTGGCGCACCGTCGGCCACGTCTTCGACCTGCCGCTCCGCCCGGTCCTCGCCGCCGTCTGCGGCCGGGACGCGCAGGCCGTGCGGGCGATGGCCGGCCGGCACGGCTGGGCGGCGGCCGAGACCGACTGGCGGGCCCTCATCGCCCGTGACGACGTCGACCTCGTCGACATCTGCACACCCGGTGACAGCCACGCCGAGATCGCCCTCGCCGCGCTGGCCGCGGGCAAGCACGTGCTGTGCGAGAAACCTCTGGCGAATTCGGTCGCGGAGGCGGAGGCGATGACCCGGGCCGCCGAGGACGCCGCCCGGCGCGGCCAGGTGTCGATGGTCGGCTTCAACTACCGGCGGGTGCCCGCCACCTCGCTCGCCCGGTCCATGGTCGCCGAAGGACGCCTCGGAGCCCTGCGGCACGTGCGGGTGACGTACTGTCAGGACTGGCTGGTGGACCGGGAGTTCCCCCTGACCTGGCGACTGCGCAAGGAGCTGGCCGGTTCTGGTGCCCTCGGCGACCTCGGCGCGCACATCGTCGACCTCGCGCAGTTTCTGGCGGGGGAGCCCGTCATAGGGGTGTCCGCCCTCACCGAGACGTTCGTACGGGAGCGGCCGCTGCCCGTCGGCGCGTCCAGCGGTCTGTCGGCGGCCGGAGTGCCGGGTGACGCCGCCGACGGCCCGCCGGCCTCGCTCGGAACGGTCACCGTCGACGACGCCGCCCTCTTCACCGGCCGCTTCGCCTCCGGCGCCCTAGCCTCCTTCGAGGCCACCCGGTTCGCGACCGGCCGCAAGAACGCGCTGCGGATCGAACTCAACGGCGAGCGCGGATCGCTGGCCTTCGACCTGGAACGCCTCAACGAGCTCTCCTACCACGACCACACCGAACCGGGCGCCTACGCGGGCTTCCGCCGCATCCTCGTCACCGAGCCCGGCCACCCCTACCTGGACGCCTGGTGGCCGCCCGGTCACGGCCTCGGCTACGAACACACCTTCACCCACCAGGCCCGCGACCTCGTGCGGGCGATCGCCGCCGACCGGCCGCCCCTGCCGTCCTTCGCCGACGGGCTCCAGGTGCAGCGCGTGCTGGCCGCCGTCGAGGAGAGCGCCGCGAAGAACTCCGTCTACACGCCCGTCCCGGCCTGAGGCCCCACCCGGCCCGAGGAGGCACCAGAGCATGCCCCGCACCTTCACACTCTTCACCGGCCAGTGGGCCGACCTGCCGCTCGAAGAGGTCTGCGGACTCGCCCGCGACTTCGGCTACGACGGACTCGAACTCGCCTGCTGGGGGGACCACTTCGAGGTCGACAAGGCGCTCGCCGACCCCGCGTACGTCCAGTCGCGCCACCGGCTTCTCGACAAGTACGGCCTCAGGTGCTGGGCGATCTCCAACCACCTGGTCGGCCAGGCCGTCTGCGACGCCATCATCGACGAGCGCCACCGGGCCATCCTGCCCGCCCGTATCTGGGGCGACGGTGAACCCGAGGGCGTACGCCGCCGGGCCGCCGCCGAGATGGCCGACACCGCGCGCGCCGCGGCCGCCCTCGGCGTCGACACCGTCATCGGTTTCACCGGCTCGGCGATCTGGCACCTGGTCGCCATGTTCCCGCCCGTCCCCGAGACGATGATCGAACGCGGCTACGAGGACTTCGCCACCCGCTGGAACCCGGTCCTGGACGTCTTCGACGCCCAGGGCGTGCGGTTCGCGCACGAGGTCCACCCCAGCGAGATCGCCTACGACTACTGGACCACGCAGCGTGCCCTGGAAGCCGTCGGCCGCCGTCCCGCCTTCGGCCTCAACTTCGACCCGAGCCACTTCGTGTGGCAGGACCTCGACCCCGTCGGCTTCCTCTACGACTTCCGCGACCGCATCTATCACGTCGACTGCAAGGAGGCCCGCAAACGGCTCGACGGCCGCAACGGCCGCCTCGGCTCGCACCTGCCCTGGGGCGACCCGCGGCGCGGCTGGGACTTCGTCTCCGCGGGCCACGGCGACGTCCCCTGGGAGGACGTCTTCCGGATGCTGCGCTCCATCGGCTACACGGGGCCCGTCTCGGTCGAGTGGGAGGACGCCGGCATGGACCGGCTCCAAGGCGCACCCGAAGCCCTGGCCCGCCTCAAGGCGTACGACTTCGAGCCGCCGTCGGCCTCCTTCGACGCGGCGTTCGGCGGCAACGACCGGGAAACTCCGCCGGCCCTGCCCGGCCCGCCCACCACACCTCCGGCGTGACGGCACACCCCGGCGAACCGCACCCGTCCGTACGACCAGCCCCTTCTCGTCCGACACCTTCCCAGCGCCCGTGTGCGAACCGGCCGCCTTCGCCCAGACGCCGGGGAACTTCCCCGCGTACCACCTGGAGCCGTGAGGTGGCGGCGGGCCGATGCCGGGGTGTAGGGGCGGGCGCCGCCCGCCGGGCTCGCCGCTATCCGATGCCCTGCCGGTCGGGTGCGAGCGCGAAGGCCCGGTCGGCGGCCTCCGGAACCGCCCGCTCCACGGCCCGCTCCAGCAGCTCGCGGTGCCGCTGCAGGGGCCCACGCCGCTCCGGGGGCGTGATCCGCAGCAGATCCTCGAGTCCGGCCACCAGTCGCCGCGTGACCTGGGGGGTGCCCACGGCGCACCCCCGGATCTCGGCGAACCCGAGATCCACCAGCTCCGGCCAGCCCGGCACGGGCTGCACCAGCCGCACGTCCCCCTGCCGGTCGCGATGCAGAGCGGCGTCGAGCGGCAGGCCGGACACGGCGGCCAGGAACTGCACGATGCGGTCCAGCGCCTGCACGGCGGTGGTCGGATCGTTCACGGCGGAGGACAGCGCGCGCAACGCGATGTCGGACAGCTGCCGCAGCCCGAACCCGAGATCCTGGTGGAACGTGCGCTCGACCCCGACGGAGACGGTGTGGCGCAGCAATCGCCGGGCGGGCGCGGGCCCGCCGTGCACGGCCAGTACCGGGGTGCCCGGCACGACGAAATCACCGATCCGCGGGATGAGCCGCAGCACGACCCCCTGCTGCCGCGCGGCCCGGACCAGCTGGGCGACGTACACGTCACGCAGCACCCCGGCGCGCCCCTGGTGGGTGACCAGCGCGGTCTCGGGTCCCAGCTCCGCCTGGTCGTCCGCCGCCGTGCCCTCGCACCGGGCCGCGGGGACGGTCGTGCGCGCGATCACCCCGAACGACTCCCGGGTGATCCGGTCGATGACATGGCCGACCCGCATGAGCCGCAGCATCGCGTTCACGTACATCACGAAGAGCAGCAGACTCAGCCCGACCATGAGCAGGGTCAGGACGGACTGCACCAGGGGCACGGACACGACGAGCCGGGGATCGCGCTCGCCGTCGAAGCCGGTCAGCACGAGGAGCGACAGCACGAACGTCGCGAGGAAGACGGAGAAGGTGGCCTTGGTGATGCGGCTCCGTACGAAGATCCGCACGATCCGGGGGCTGAACTGGCCGCTCGCCATCTGCAGCGCGACGAGCGAGATGCTGAACACCACACCGATGAAGGTCATCATCGCCGAGCTGACCGTGGTCACCACGACCCGGGCGTCGTCGGCGATCTTGAGAAGCTCCTCCAGCGCGTCGTACTCGTGCGACTCCCGCAGCGACTCGACGATCCTGGAGTCGAGCTCCGACGCCGCCGCCCACACGACGAGGACGAGCAGCATCGCCGCGGTCGGCGCGAACCAGAACGTGTCGCGTACGTGCTCCCGCAGCGGCGACAGCGCCCGAGGGCGGCGTCCCTTCCGCCCGTCCCCCGTAGTCATCCAGTCACCCATGGTGAGACTGTAGGCGCACCCGCGCCCGGCCTCCCGGCACCGCTCCGAGGGCACGGATACGCAGGTGAAACGCACCCTGAAAGCTTGGTATTGTTGTCCATGTCGCCGAGCGGGGAACACCTTCGCCCAGGCGGCAGACACCTGGTCCGGGTGGCGGAATGGCAGACGCGCTAGCTTGAGGTGCTAGTGCCCTTTATCGGGCGTGGGGGTTCAAGTCCCCCCTCGGACACACAGAGCAGAAGAACCCCCGTGAGCGCTCGTTCGCTCCGGGGGTTTCTGCTGTGCCGGCCTCCCCTCCCCGCGAGGGGAGGGGAGGCCCACGCTCACGCCCCGCGGCGGATCCGGGCGGCCTTGCGGGCCTCGGCGGTCAGGCGTGCCTCCGTGGCCCGGCGGGACTCGCCGCCGGTGCGACCGGGACGGGTGCCCATGCCGCGGAACGGTGCGCCGCCGCGCTTGGGGCGCTCCGTGACCGGCGTGCTGCCCGCGACGGGCACACCGGACGGGGCCTGCGCGCCGGTGATACGGCTCAACTCGGCTTCGCCGGAACGGACTTGCGTGATCCGGGGCCTGATGCCCGCCACCGACATCAGGCGCGTCATGTCACGGCGCTGGTTGGGCAGGACGAGGGTGACGACGCTGCCGGACTCGCCGGCGCGGGCGGTACGGCCCCCGCGGTGCAGGTAGTCCTTGTGGTCGGCCGGCGGGTCGACGTTGACGACGAGGTCGAGATCGTCGATGTGGATGCCGCGCGCCGCGACGTTGGTCGCCACCAGCACCGAGACACCGCCGGACTTGAACTGGGCAAGTGTGCGGGTGCGCTGGGGCTGCGACTTGCCGCCGTGCAGCGCCGCGGCCTTCACCCCGCTGCCCCGCAGGTGCTTGGTGAACTGGTCGACCGCGTGCTTGGTGTCCAGGAACATCAGCACGCGTCCGTCGCGGGCCGCGATCTCGGTGGCGGCGGCGTACTTGTCGGCGCCGTGCACGTGCAGCACGTGGTGTTCCATGGTGGTGACCGAGCCCGCGGACGGGTCTACGGAGTGGACCACCGGGTCGTGGAGGTAGCGGCGGACCAGCAGGTCGATGTTGCGGTCCAGCGTGGCCGAGAACAGCATGCGCTGGCCGTCCGGGCGTACCTGGTCGAGCAGTTCGGTGACCTGCGGCATGAAGCCCATGTCGGCCATCTGGTCCGCCTCGTCGAGGACGGTGATGTTCACCCGGTCCAGACGGCAGTCCTTGCGCTCGATGAGGTCCGAGAGGCGGCCGGGGGTCGCGACGACGACCTCGGCCCCGGAGCGCAGGGCGCTCGCCTGCCGCCCGATCGACATGCCGCCGACCACGGTGGCCAGCCGCAGCTTCAGCAGCCGGGCGAACGGGGTGAGTGCGTCGGTGACCTGCTGGGCCAGCTCGCGCGTGGGGACGAGCACCAGGGCCAGCGGCTTGCGCGCCTCGGCGCGCTGTCCGGCGGTGCGGGCGAGGAGCGCCAGCCCGAAGGCGAGCGTCTTGCCCGAGCCCGTACGCCCGCGGCCGAGGACGTCACGGCCCGCGAGGGAGTTCGGCAGGGTGGCGGCCTGGATCGGGAACGGCTCGTGCATGCCGAGACCGGTGAGGGTCTCCAGCAGCTCGGCGGGGAGGTCCAGCTCCGCGAAAGCCGTCACGGCGGGGAGGGCCGGGGTGACGGTGACGGGCAGGGCGAATTCACCCTGCGGCGCGGACGGACGTCGCCCTGGGCCGTCCGAACGGGTGACGGGGCGGCCCTGACCCTGCGAGCGGAAGCGGGCACCCCGGTCGGCGCCGGAGCCGTCGTTGCGGTTCCTGGAGTAACGGTCGTTCGTGCGAGCTGAACGGTTCATGGAGAACCTTCCTCGATGTGGCACCGATATGGCACGTATCGAGGAATTCCCGGCAACGGTGGGCCGAACGAATTGCAAGAACGAGCCGAATGCAAGACAGAGTCCGGCCGGTCGCCCGGCGCGGTTGTCAGAGGACCCGGGCCCACGAGGGCCCGAAATCCACTGGAATGGGTGACGGGCCCCGGGTCACCGGCCCCGTCAGGGACCGGGAGGGACTCGGCCCGGTCGTCGGCGGGCGTCGGACGGACCGCCCGCGGAACGCAACAAGCTGGGGCCCCACCGCGAGGTGTGGGCCCCAGCTGTCTCAGGCGCTGTCAGCGTCAGGCGGGAGTGATGTTCTCCGCCTGGGGGCCCTTCTGGCCCTGCGTGACGTCGAAGTTCACCTTCTGGCCTTCCTGGAGCTCGCGGAAGCCCTGGGCGGCGATGTTCGAGTAGTGGGCGAAGACGTCCGGGCCGCCACCCTCCTGCTCGATGAAGCCGAAGCCCTTTTCCGCGTTGAACCACTTAACGGTGCCAGTAGCCATGTCTAATTCTCCTTCGGGGCTGTGCCCTGGGGCCCGCACTGTGTGGACCCCGGCGTCGCCGTGAGGAACCCCGTCCGGAAAACAGCACCGGAAATACAAAAGTGCCCGACGACGATAGGTCGTCCAAGGCACTTGAAGTTTACGGGAACCACAACTGCAACTGAGATTGAGCCTAGCACGGTGTCCGCCTGAAGGCGCGGCAAGTACGATTTCCAGCGCGATGTCGTGTCTCCGCGGCCGCAATTCTCACTTCGCTGACGCATCTTTTCTGCGGCTGGCGGCCAGGACTCCCGAGACCGCCCGGTGGGATGTTCGCCGCGTTCGACGCGGACGGCGACGGTCACCTGCGAAAGGACGACTTCGTGGCGCTCGTCGCCCGCTGGAGCCGCCTGCCGGGGGTGGAGCCCGGACCCCGGGGCACCACCGTCGGCAGCATCACGCCGGCGGCCGGGCGAGTGACTCGCCGCCCTGAGCGCACAGCCGCCCCGCGGAAGCCGAGGTGGTCGACTTCACCGGGGTCCTGGCAGGCGCTCCGGCGGCGTGCAGTACGGCAGGCCGTCGAGCGGACGGTCCGTCAGGAAGCGCAGCAGCAGATCGGCGTACTCCGCCTCCCGTTCGAGGTGCACCATGTGGTCGGCGTCCCGCACCAGGAGGAAGACGGAGCCGGCGATGGCGGCCGCCACGGCACGGTTCTCCTCGGGTGTACTGGTGTGGTCGTGCTCGCCGGTGAACACCAGCGCGGGCACGGAGTCGATGCCCTCGGGCGGGATGGGGTCGGCGGCGAGCAGCCGCTCGTGGCAGACGGCGTGACGGCGTGCCTCGGCCGGGGTGATGGCGGCGAACTGGCGCCGCAGGAGCCGGGCCACGGCCGGCGCCTGGACCACCCGCTCCGTGCGGGCGGTGTTCAGCAGCCCGGCGACGGCACGGTCGACGGCCGCCTGAACGGCGGCCTGTGCGCGGGCCTCCTCCTGCCCCAGGGCGGCCCCCACGCCCCGCATGTCCTCGCACAGTGACCTGAGGCGCGGGTTCATGCCGCGCGCCGCGCCGACCAGCACCAGCCGGGCGACGCGGTCCGGCCGGCGCAGTGCCGCGCGGTAGGCGATCGGTGCGCCGTAGGAGGCGCCGAGGAGATTCACCCGGTCGTGGCCGAGCCGGTCCGCGACGTGCAGGGCGGCGTCGGCGAGGACGTCGAAGCCCTCCTCGGCGGGCAGGTCGTCCGCCGTGCCGGTGCCGGGCAGGTCGACCAGCACCAGCGGCATGTGTCCGGTGAGCCGGCGCTCCAGCCGGGGCCAGGCGTACATGTCCTGCAGCGCGCCGCCCAGCAGGACCAGGGGTTCGGTGGCCGGCGCCTCGTCCGAGGTGATGACGCGGCAGGTGTAGCGCAGGCCGCGCCAGTCGAGCCGTACGACGTCCTCGTGGGTGCGGTCCGGCGGGAGCCAGGGCGGTGCCGTCCACGCGGCGGTGGCGGCGGGCAGCATCAGGAACGCCCGGCGGCCCGCCCGGCGATGAGATCCGCCAGGGCGTTGACCGTGGGGACGGCGGCGAGCTCCTTCTCCGGAATGACCAGTCCCATCCGGTCCTCCAGGTGCATGGACAGCACGGTCACCGCCATCGAGTCGATGCCCGCGCCGGCCAGCGTCGCGTCCGGGGTGATCGGGGCGGCGGGCAGGCCGGCCTGCGCCGTCAGGATCCTTTTGAGTTCTTCCAGCAACGTGTGCGTCTCCTTGCGTACTGATCCTTGCGTGCCGGGCTGCGGACCTCAGAGCTCCGCGGTGATCCCCGGCGGCCAGACGAGGGTCGTGGCGGCCCACGCCAGTCCGCTGCCGAAGGCGACGACGAGCACGCGGTGCCCCGGCTTCAGCTGCCCCTCGTCCGCGGCATGGGCCAGCAGCAGGGGTACGGAGGCGGCGGCGGTGTTGCCGACCCGGTCGATGTTGGAGGGGGTGCGCTCGGCGGGGATGCCGAGGGCGTCGGCGACACCGGCGCCGATGCGGCCGTTGGCCTGGTGGACGATCAGCCGGTCGACCTCGTCGAGGCTCCAGCCGGCCGCCGCCACCGCGTCCCGGGCCGCCCGGCTCATCCGGCGCACGGCGTGCCGGAAGACCTCGTTCCCGCGCATGTGAACGAAGAAGTCACCGGCGGACGAGGAGTGACGCCCGTCGCGCTCACGGGCACCGCCGGCCGGAATGGCGATGGCGTCGGCGAGCCCGCCGTCGCTGCCCCAGGCGAAAGGCCCCAGGGCGCCGTCCTCGCCGGGGGCGCCGGCCTCCAGGACCACGGCCCCCGCCCCGTCGCCGAACAGGGGCGCGGTGGCGCGGTCGTCGGGGTCGATGACGGCCGACATCGTCTCGGCGCCGACGACGAGGACCCGGCGGACGGTGCCGGCGCCGATCAGCCCGGCGGCGACGGCCGCCGCGTGCACGAATCCCGCGCAGCCCGCGGTGATGTCGAAGGCGACCGCCTCCCGCAGCCCGAGGCGGTGCGCGACGGCGGGCGCGGTGGCGGGGCAGTGGTGATCGGGGGTGGTGGTGGCCAGCACCACGGCGTCGACGGTGTCCGCCCCCGCCGACCGCATCGCCCGGCGTCCGGCGTCCACGGCCATGTCGCCCGTGGACACGTCCGCGTCCGCGCGACGGCGTTCCCGGATTCCGATGCGCTCCCGGATCCACTGGTCGCTGCTGTCCAGCCGGGCGCACAGTTCCTCGTTGGTCACCCGGCGGGACGGCAGCCAGGAGCCCACGCCGGTCAGCACCGCGACGGCGCCAGGACCGGGACGAGCCGCTGTAGTTGGGGCACTCATGCACGCAACGTACATGACCCATAACGGAAAGTTGTCATCGCGCAGACCGGGGCCTGCACGCCGTAGGGGAGAGCGCATCCGGAGGCCCTGCGGGTCCGTGCGCTCAGACGGACGTCCCCGTCGGGGCAGTCTCCCCGGCCCGGCTGCGGGCGTGCAGTTCGTACACGCTGAAGGCGCGCCGGATCACGGGCTGCGCCACGTTGCGCACCCGGACGCCTCCGCTGGTCATCCCGTGCTCGGTGCCCGCGTGCGCGTGCCCGTGGACGGCGAGGTCCGCGCCGGCCGTGTCGATGGCCTCGGCGAGCAGGTAGCTGCCGAGGAACGGGTAGATCTCCGGCGGCTCACCGGCGAGCGTGTCCGGCACGGGGGAGAAGTGGGTCAGGGCGATCCGTACGTCGCAGTCCTCCCGGGCCAGCTTCTCCAGCGCGGTGCGCAGACCGTCCGCGCAGCGACGGGAGTACCGGACGAACTCCTTCATCAGCGGTTCGCCGAACTCCCCGGCGTTGCGGCCCACGAATCCGCCGCCGAACCCCTTGGTGCCGGCGACACCGACCCGCACCGGGCCGGCCTGCACGACGCACGCTTCCCCCTCCAGGACCTGGACGCCCGCCTCCTCGAGGATCGCCGTGACCTCGTCCGGGCGCTCGTCGTGGTGGTCGTGGTTGCCGAGGACGGCCACGACGGGCACGCCGAGCCCCCTGACCTCGTCGGCGACCACCCGCGCCTCCTCGGGGGTGCCGTGCCGGGTGAGGTCACCGGCGAGCAGCAGGAGGTCCGCGCACGCGGGAAGGGTGTCGAAGGCGGGCCTGAGCAGGCCCCGACTGTCGGGCCCCATGTGGATGTCCCCGACGGCTGCGACCCGGATCATGCCAGTTCCTCCGTGTGGTCGGGGGCGGTGGCGTCGGCGACCACGATGTCGCAGTGCAGCGTCAGCCCCGCCAGCTCGTCCTGCGCGGTCCGCAGGATCTCGTCCCTGCAGTGCGCCGAGGGGACGGTGCCCGTGAGCATGACCGCCCCCGAGCGGACCTCGGCGCGTACGCCCAGCTCGCCCAGGTCCTCGGCCGCCCACCGGTCACGCAGGTGCGCCACCCGGTATTCGACGTGCCGTTCGCCGGCGCCGCCCGCCCCGGCCTCGGTGTGCCCGCTCATCGTCCAGCCTCCGGGGGTGCGATGACTTCCATGCGTTCCAGCAGGTAGAGGAAGGCGTTCGGCATGGGGGCGTCCCCGCAGGTCACGCGCACCTGCTCCCAGTCGACCTTCTCGCGCAGCGCCCGCGCGATGGGCAGGACCGCACCGAAGTCGCAGTGGTGTTCGGAGAACGCGGCCAGCAGACTGCGCATCAGATCGGTCGGCGCCAGCACCGGCATGTGCACCGAGTCGACCGACAGCATGTCGGACCTGCTCAGCAGGGCGCTGTCGACCGGCTGGTGCGCCAGCTCGAAGATGAGGTCGATGTCCTGCCCGAGGCACTTGGCCTTCAGCAGCCAGTCCTCCGGCGGGGCGTAGACCTCGAGGCCGGCCGAGCGCAGCGTGGACGCGACCCGGTCGGCGTCCTCGGGCTTGATGCAGAAGTCGGCGTCGTGCTGGAGGTTGCCCGTGCCGCCGTGGGCGTACACGGCGACGCTGCCGGCCAGGGCGAACTCGTACTCGTTCTTCTTCAGGATCGAGCCGACCTGTTTGGCCGCCTCCAGAATCGCCTGATTGCGGTCGCGGGGCAGGCTCAGCTCGTGCGGGTCGAGCCGGCCGGCCTCCTGGGGGTGCACCGCCGCCAGGCGCAGCTCAGGGGAGATCTGCCGCTGGTCGAGAGCGGCGTCGTCCGCGTTCTGCGTCATTGCTGCTCCGTTTCCGTGTCCCGGGCCCGTTCTGACCACTCGGGTACCCCCTCCGGTACCCGGCTCGCCCGTTTCGACACGGTTGCCCGCGGGGCGCCCGCGCCGACGGCGGGCGGGCGGCGCACGCGGGCGTACGGGGTCATCCCCCGGGCGCGGGACCGGCGGGCGGTGGCGCGTTCGCCGTCCTGATCCAGCTGTCGTTGTGCGGGTCGTGCCGTACGAGGCCGAGGCGTGCGAAGTCCTCCAGCCAGCCTTGCATGGGCCAGTAGCCCCAGCGCCGGTTGAAGAGGGCCCCGTTGCGCAGGATGTCGTCCAGGTGCTCGACGGGGGGCCGGCTCACCGCGTGGTGCTGGTGGTAGGCCGGGGCGCCGCCGAGCCAGGCGATGCCGACGCCCGCCTCCGCGGCCAGCAGCGCGAAGTCGGTGTCCTCGCCCCCGTAGCCGGTGTACGCCTCGCAGAAGCCGCCGATGCGTTCCCAGGCGGCCGCCGTCGTGGCGAAGGACAGCGACCAGAAGAGGGCCGGGTCCGCCGCGTCGACGATCTCGTCCGGTCCGGGCACCGGCCGGGCGGGGTGCGGCTCGGCCAGGGCGGGCAGGTCGTCGAGCCGGTACCCGCCGGCCGGCGGCGGGGGCAGGTAACCGACGGTGCCGCAGAGAATGCTGGTGTCGTCGGCCAGCGCGGCGTAGCGGGCGATCGTCCGCGGACCCGGCACGCAGTCCACGTCGAGGAAGACGAGGCAGTCGGCCCCCTCCGCGAGGGCGCGCCGGGCTCCGGCGTTGCGGGCCGCCGCCAGGGGCAGTCCGCGCGCACCGGGCGGCCGTTCCACGGCGACGGGATCGCCGGCCGGATCGCCGCGGGCCACCAGCCGCCCCGCCTCGGCGTCGTCCATCGTCACCACCACGTAGTGGTCGGGGCGCAGGGTGCCGGCGGCCAGCGCCCGCTGCTGGAGGGCGAGGTGGCCGTGCCGTCCGGCGACCGGGGTGATCACTGCTACGCGACGCACGACGCCTCCTCGGCCGACGAGCAGGCGAGCCGCTCCAGGAAGGAGGCGGCCCGCCGGGCGCCGTCCCCGTACGACCACCGGGCCCAGCCGGCCCCGCCGAGCCGGACGGCGCCGGACAGGACGTCCGGCCACTCCCGGGCGGCGGGCCAGGGCGCCCGGACGAGCGCGATGCCGCCCTGTGCGAGGGCGCGGCCGGTGGCGCTCTGCTCACCGAACGGCCGGTCCTGCGGGATCACCACGGCGGGCCGGCGCGCCGCCGCGCACTCGGCCAGGGCGTTCTGGCCGCCGTGGGTGACCACGACGTCCGCGGCGCAGAGCAGCGGCCAGGGGTCGGCGGCCCAGGTCCCGCCGCCGCCCAGGACCGTCCACTCCCAGTCCGGGGTGGCGCGGGCGGCCGGTGCGAGCAGCGCGTCGTCGACGTCGCCGCCCCCGGCGCCCAGCATCACCAGGACGCGGCGCCTGCCGCCGGACGGCGCCGTCCCGGCGGGGCGCGGCCGGTCGTCGTGGCGGGAGAAGGCGCCCGCGTGCAGTGTCTTGGCGTACCAGTGCTCCGGCCAGCCCGGCTCCGGGAGCTCCGCCGGCCATGGGGCGAGCAGGCCGCGCGCCAGGTCGTAGGCGAAGGTGTGCGCGGGATCCCGGCGGTCACCGCGCATGGCGGCGACGACGACGGGCACGCCGAGGAGCCGGCCGAGCCCGGCGACCTCCACGGACACGTCGCTGACCAGCAGCGAGGGGCGGGCACGCGTGATCCAGTCGGCGACCAGTCGCATGCGCTCGCGGTAGCCGTCGTGGCCCACGGGTGCCCAGTGCAGCCGTCCGTTGGCCGTGACGTCCGTGAGCGGACCGCCGGTGTCCAGCGGCAGGCGCACCCAGGGGCCCGGCCAGTCCGCGGGGCGGGGCAGGCTGGACAGTCCGGTGACCGGCTGCTCGGTGTGCCGGGCGACGCACACGGCCCGGTGCAGATGACCGCGCCCGTGGTGATGGACGTAGTAGCCGATCATGAAGCCATCAGCTCCTCGTAGAGCAGCTCGTACTGGTCGGCCATGGCGTCCAGCGAGCAGTGGCGCACCGCGCGCTCCCGGCAGGCGGTCCGGTCGAGCGCCATGGTCTCCCCGATCGCCTCGGCCAGCGCCGTCGTGTCCGGCCAGGGCGCCAGCCGGCCGCAGTCGGGGGTGAGGATCTCCCGCAGCGCGCCCCGGTCGAAGCCGGCGACCGGGGTGCCGCAGGCCAGCGCCTCTGCCACCACGAGTCCGTACGGCTCGTCCCAGCAGGGCGTGGCCAGGGCCGCGCCGGCCCGGCCGACCAGGGCCACCAGCTCGTCCCGGGTCAGGTGCCCCTCGTAGGAGATGCCGTCGCCCAGCCCGGGGGCGATCCGGCCCTCGAAGTAGTCGCGGTCCGGTGTCGGCCCGGCCAGCCGCAGCGGCAGGCCCGCCTTGCGCGCCGCCTCGATCGCCAGGTGCGGGCCCTTCTCCGGCACGAGCCGGCCGGACCACACCAGGTCCGTGCCGCCGGGTCCCGGACGCCAGCGCCGGGTGTCGACCCCGTTGAGGATGACGCGCGCCGAGGGGATCAGCGGTGACCAGGCCCGCGCCGTGTGATCACTGACCGCGGTGAAATGTCCGCAGTGCCCCGGGCTGGTCTGGACGGCCGACTCCAGCCACGGCGTGGGCGGCGTGTGGAGCGTGGTCACCACCGGGATCCGCAGCGCCGGTGCCATGGCCACGGGCAGGTAGTGGAGGCTGTTGTTGTGGATGATGTCGTAGGGGCCGCCGTCCTGGGCCAGGTCGACCATCAGCCGCAGGTAGGCGTGGTGCTCGGCGAGCGACGAGGGGTCCGTCATGGACAGGTCCGCCCGCGCCGCTTCACTGAACTCGGCCCGGTGGACCGGTAGTTCGCGCACGCCGAGGGCGGGATCCGAGCCCGCTCCGGCGAACAGCGTGACGTGGTGGCCCCGGCGGCCGAGTTCCCTGGCCAGGGACCACGTGTGGGCCTCGAGTCCGCCGGCGAAGGGCTCTTTGATGGGGTAGCGCGCGGAGGCGATCAGCGCGACCCGTAGGGGCCTGCTCATCGCAGCAGGTCCTCGTAGAGCGCCCGGTGCGCGGCGGCCACGGCACGCCGTTCCGCGGCCCGCTGGGCCGGGTCGGCCCGGGGCGCCGGACGCCCGGCGTGGGCGGCCTCGACCGCGGCGCGCAGGGAGGGGCGGTCGGGCCCGTCGTCGCTCATGCGGTAGAGGTGGCAGGGGCGCTGCTCGGCGTAGTGGCCGCAGTCGGGGACGGCGACGGCCGTGCCCAGGTCGTAGCAGGCCTCCAGCCACCCCGAGTGCGTGCCGAAGGCGTACGGCAGCACCGAGAGGTCCAGCGAACGCAGGTAGCGCCACAGCTCCGCGTCGTCGAAATAGTCGTGGACGTGCAGGTCGATACGGCCGGCGTCGGCCAGGGACCGCAGGGCGGCCAGCGTCTCGGGCGCGTGGGCGTGGGCGCGGGGGTCGGCCGTCTCCGTGTGGATGTCGACGCGCAGCCGCGCCCCGGGCAGGTCCGCCACCAGGTCGGCGAGCGCGCGGATCACCGGCAGGGGCCGCATGTTGGGGCGGATGCTCTTGGCGTGTACGCCGATCACGAAACCGGGGTGCGGCGGTCGGGGCGCCGACAGTTCGGGCTCCTCGACGACATGGGGGTGGGGCAGCACCCGCGCGGTACGTCCCCACAGCAGTTCGATCCGGTCGGCCGCGCCCCGGGTGAGCGTGACCAGACGGTCGGCGGCCGGAATGAGGACGTCCAGCGCGGCCCGGTGGGGGCGCGGATCGGGCTGGTGCGGATTGCGGAGGTCGTGCACCGTCTGGACGAGCGGCTTGCCGTGCCGGCGCAGTGCCGCCACCAGGGCGCTCAGCTCGGCCGGCGACTGCGCGTCGAAGCCGAAGTGCAGATGGAAGACGTCGAAGTCCCGATGGTGCGCCTCGACCCAGGCCGGGTCGAGCATCACCGGCGGCCACCAGCGCTGGGAGGTGCTGGGAGCGCCGTTGGGACGCGGGTCCGGCAGCAGGTCCACGGTACCGTCCCCGTCCGGGGGCTGCAGATGCGCCACGTAGACGTGCCCGGCGGGCACGGACGCGACACGGATGCGGCGCGGCCGGCGAGCGGCCCGCAGTGTCGTGGGCGTGGGGTCCACGAGGGTCTTCACTGGTTGCCTCCCTGCGGGACGGCCGCTCCGGTCGGTGCGGCCGAGTGGTCCCGGAGTACCCACGCCGACAAAAGGGATGTATGCGACGAGAGGGAAATGTCGCAGCCAGTGAGGAAAGCGTGACGGACCGGGCGGACGGCTTCACCGGGCGAGCGCCGGCGCCGAACCGCTGAGGAACCCGGAAGCGAGCGGCCCGCCGTCACGGCTGGATCGCGTACGCCGGGGGCGAGAGGCGTCTCGGCGGGATCGCGTGCGCCGGAAAGTACGCGGCGCATGGCACGGCGCGGATCAGGACCACGGCGAGAGGCGTCTCGGCGGGATCGCGTGCGCCGGGAGAAACGCGGCGCACGGCACGGCGCGGACCAGGACCACGGCGAGAGGCGTCTCGGCCCACCCGGTTCCCGGGTGGTGCGTCTCTCCCCGCCGGCGGTCAGGGCCTCGCCCGCCCGGCACCGCCGACCGCGGCCGGGCGGACGCCCGACGGCACGTCGGGTCCGTGTCCCGCCGGCCAGGCCGGCAGCGGCTCCGGGTCGGCCGTCCGCCACAGCCACGCGATGTCCCGCCCGAAGGACCAGCTCAGCAGCGCCAGCGCCAGCAGGACCAGCGCGAAGGCCAGCGGCCGGGGCAGCACCCCCGCCCCGGCGACCAGCAGCACGATCCCCTGGAGCGCCGCCACCGTCTTGCGCGCCATGCTCGGCGCCAGCGGCCCGTTCAGCCACGGCAGAGCCCGTGCCGCCGCCACGAACACGTACCGCATCGTGCCGATCAGCAGCACCCACGGCCCCAGCGACATGGCGACGTACACACTCAGGACCAGGATCAGGAACGCGTCGACCTCCATGTCGAAGCGGGCGCCCAGCGCCGACGACGTGCCCGTGCGGCGGGCGACCTTGCCGTCCACGCCGTCCAGGATCAGCGCCACCGCCGTCAGACCGACGAACAGCGTCAGCGGGGGTGAGCTCTCGAACGAGTCCGCGACCAGCGCCGTGACACCGCCGACCAGAATCGCCCGTCCGAGGGTGACGCGGTTCGCGGGCCCGAAGGGCAGGGGCTGCGAACGGCGCAGGGCCCGGTTGAGGACGGCCCAGGTGGCGATCCCGAAGGCCAGGCCCGTGAGCCAGCCCGCGGGTCCCATCCCGATCGCCGTCCCCAGGAGGGCGAGGAGCAGCAACTGCGCGCCCGCTCCCACCGCCGTCTCCTGCTGCGCGAGCCTTGCGTCGTACGTGTGGTTCAGGGCCACCGTTCACCCTCCGGCCGAGTGACAGATTCGATCAACGCCGCGTACGTTGTGCGCGACTTCTCATCGCTGCGTACGTGGGGAGTCGGCCGATCGTTCAGGAGGACGCACATGCAACCCACAGCCCGCGCCTTCTGGTTGCGCTCCCCGGGGCACGGTGAGATCAGGGAGTCCGCGCTGCCCGCGCCCGCCGGGGACGAGGTCCTGGTGCGGTCGCTGTACTCCGGAGTGAGCCGCGGCACGGAGACCCTCGTCTTCCGCGGCGGTGTGCCGGAGAGCCAGTACCGCGCGATGCGGGCGCCGTTCCAGGAAGGCGACTTCCCCGGTCCGGTGAAGTACGGATACCTCAGCGTCGGACAGGTCGAGGAGGGCCCGGCCGATCTGGTCGGCAGGACCGTCTTCTGTCTCGCGCCCCACCAGACCCGGTACGTCGTCCCAGTGAGCGCCGTCACCGTCGTCCCGGACGACGTCCCGGCGGGGCGGGCGATCCTCGCCGGGACCGTGGAGACCGCGGTGAACGCCCTCTGGGACGCCGCCCCTCTGATCGGCGACCGGATCGCCGTGGTCGGCGGCGGCATGGTCGGTTCGTCCGTCGCGGCGCTGCTCGCCCGGTTCCCCGGAGTACGCCTCCAGTTGGTCGACGCCGATCCCGCACGCGCCGAGGTCGCACGGGCGGTCGGGGCCGCCTTCGCGCTGCCCGGGGAGGCCGCGGGCGACTGCGACCTCGTCGTCCACGCCAGCGCCACCGACGCCGGACTCGCACGCTCACTGGAACTGGCCGCCACGGAGGGAACCGTGCTCGAACTGAGCTGGTACGGGGACCGGAAGGTTGCGGTGCCGCTCGGCGAGGCCTTCCACTCCCGGCGCCTCACCCTGCGCAGCAGCCAGGTCGGCTCCGTCTCCCCGGCCCGGCGCGGCAGCCGCGACTACGGCGACCGGCTCGCCCTCGCCCTCGAACTCCTCGCCGACCCCGCCTTCGACGCGCTGATCACCGGCGAGTGCGCCTTCGAGGAACTGCCCGACGTCCTGCCCCGGCTCGCCTCCGGTGAGATCCCGGGGCTCTGCCACCGAGTCCGCTACCCAGCCGGCTGAACCCCCGGGCAGCCGCCTGACCTCGCGGGGAACCCCGCAAGGGCCCCCGAAAGAAGGGGAACCGGCGGCTGAACAACGCGTACGGGGCAGCCGTACTACTCGGCATGGCCCCCGGCAAGGGGATCAGACGCACCGCACCTGGAGGGTCGTCCGTTGTTCAGTATCACCGTCCGCGATCACCTCATGATCGCCCACAGCTTCCGCGGCGAGGTCTTCGGACCCGCACAGCGCCTGCACGGAGCGACGTTCCTGGTGGACGCCACATTCCGCCGCGCCGAGCTGGACGACGACAACATCGTCGTCGACATCGGACTGGCCACACAGGAGCTCGGCGCCGTGGTGAGCGACCTGAACTACCGCAACCTCGACAACGAGCCCGACTTCGCCGGCACCAACACCTCCACGGAGTTCCTCGCCAAGGTGATCGCCGACCGCCTCGCCGACCGGGTGCACGCCGGCGCCCTGGGCGAAGGGGCCCGCGGTCTCGCCGGCATCACCGTCACCCTGCACGAGTCCCACATCGCCTGGGCGAGTTACGAGCGTGCCCTGTGACCGACGTGACCCTGGAACAGGTGGCCGCCGGCCGGCCCGCACTGGACTACGTGCCCGTGCAGCACGCGGCCCTCAAGAACGCCGAGATCATCCCCATGTCCCTCAGCTCCGTGCACTTCGTCATGCCCGGCGGGGTCGACGACCCGACCGCACCGAGCGGCGGCAACGCCTACGACCGCCGGGTCTGTCTCGACCTGCCCGGCTTCGGCTGGCAGGTCCGCCGCCACACCGTCGCGGGTGACTGGCCCCGGCCCGAGCCCGCCGCGCGCGCCGAACTCGCCCGCACACTGGCGGAGTTGCCCGACGGCACCGTCGTCCTGCTGGACGGACTCGTCGCCTGCGGCGTCCCCGAGGTCGTCGTCCCGGAGGCCCGGCGGCTGCGCCTGGCCGTCCTGGTGCATCTGCCCCTCGGCGACGAGCGGGGCCTCGCCCCCGCCGTCGCGGCGGAACTGGACGCACTGGAACGCACGACGCTGCGTGCCGTGCCGGCCGTCGTGGCCACCAGCGAATGGGCGGTCCGCCGGCTCGTGGCCCACCACGGACTCGCCCCCGAGCGCGTCCATGTCGCCGTCCCCGGCGCCGACATCGCCCCCCTCGCCCCCGGCACCGACGGCGTCTCGCGACTGCTCTGCGTCGCCGCCGTGACCCCCCGCAAGGGACAGCACCGGCTGGTCGAGGCCCTGGCGACCGTCACCGACCTGCCCTGGAGCTGCACCTTCGTCGGCGGGCTCGTACAGGACCCGGAGTACGTCGCCCGACTCCGCGGCTTGATCGACGAGTTCGGGCTCGGGGACCGGCTGCGTCTGACGGGTCCGCAGGCCGGCGCGGAACTCGACGCGAGCTACGCCGCCGCCGACCTCATGGTCCTCGCCTCGTACGCCGAGACGTACGGCATGGCGGTGACGGAGGCGCTAGCCCGCGGAGTCCCCGTACTGGCCACCGACGTCGGCGGCCTGCCCGAGGCGGTGGGGCGCGCCCCGGACGGCGGGGTGCCCGGCATCCTCGTACCGCCGGAGGACCCGGCGGCCCTGGCCAGGGAGCTGCGCGCCTGGTTCGGCGAGGCCGACGTGCGGCGCAGGCTGAAGTCCGCCGCCCGCGCGCGCCGGGCCGCCCTCGGCGGCTGGGCGGCGACCGCCCGGAGCCTCGCGGGTGTCCTCGGGCGGCTCCGGCAGGAACCGGGGAGGGCCGCATGAACGCGACGACGACTCCGTCCGGTTCGCCGGAACACACGCGGGCGTCCGGCGAACCCGCGAAGGACGAGGTCGTCGCGGCCGCGGGATCCGTCGAGGTGCCCCGATTCGCGCCCCGCTGGCTCCAGTTGCGCGAAGGCGCGGACGCCGACGCCCGCGCGCACGATCTGCTCGACCCGCTGCGCATCCGGCTCGCCGACCTGCCGCGGCGCGGCAACGGCACGGTCGTCCACGACCTCGGCTGCGGAACCGGATCCATGGGCCGCTGGCTCGCACCCCTCCTCGACGGCCCCCAGCACTGGGTCCTGCACGACCGCGACCCCTACCTGCTGCACTTCGCCACCGTGGGGGCGCCCCGCGCCTCCGCCGACGGCAGCCGGATCACGGTCACCACGCAGCGCGGCGACATCGGGCGGCTGACCTCGGACGGCCTGGCCGGCGCGTCCCTGGTGACGGCGTCCGCCCTGCTGGACGTACTCACCCGTGACGAGGTGGACGTGCTCGCCGCGGCCTGCGCCGGCGCAAACTGCCCGGCGCTGCTCACGCTCTCCGTCGCCGGAAGCGTGCGGCTGACCCCGGCCGACCCGCTGGACGGCGAGATCGCCGACGCCTTCAACGCACACCAGCGCCGGGGGGAGTTGCTCGGCCCCGACGCCGTCACCGCGGCCCGCGAGGCCTTCACCCGGCAGGGCGCGACCGTACACGTGCGCTACAGCCCGTGGCGGCTCGGTGCCGCGCACGCCGAGCTGACCGCGGAGTGGCTGCGCGGCTGGGTCGCGGCGGCCGTCGAACAGCGCCCCGCACTGGCCACCCCGGCCGAAGCGTTTCTGCACCGCCGGCTCGCCGAGTGCGAGGCGGGCGAACTGCGGGTGGTGGTCGAGCACAGCGACCTCCTGGCACTGCCGGGCCCGGCGGGCGGCTCGTCGTGAACGGGCGGGGGGCTGTTACGGGCGGCCGGACTACCGGGGCGCGGGCCGCGGGGCGGTCCTCGGCCGCGGCGGCCCCCGGCGCGGACGTCCGCGCCGGGGCGCGGCCGGCGCGAGGAGCCGCCCGGGGGCGCGACCGTGCCCGGGCCCTGCTGCTCCGGGTCGGCTCCCCGGCGGTGCGAACCCACGTCGGCACGGTCGCCGGATCCCTCATCCTCGGCGTGCTGCTGTGGCGGCTCGGCACCGGTGTCTTCCTGGACGGGCTGCGACGCATCGACGGGACGGCCCTGCTCCTGGGGCTCGGCCTTGGCCTGCTCACCACCGTGTTCAGCGCCTGGCGCTGGTGCCTGGTGGCCCGGAGCCTGGGCATCCGGCTGCCGCTCGGCGCGGCCGTCGCGGACTACTACCGCGCCCTGTTCCTGAACGCGGCGCTGCCCGGCGGCGTCCTTGGTGACGTGCACCGGGCGGTGCGGCACGGACAGAGCACCGGTGACATCGGCCGCGGTGTCCGCGCGGTCGTCCTGGAACGGACGGCGGGTCAGGCGGTCCTGTCCGTCGCCTGCGCGGGGGTCCTGCTCACGCAGCCCTCGCCGGTCCTGGCGCAGGCCCGTCACCTCACCGGACTGCTCGCGCTCGCCGCGCTGGGCGCCCTGGCGGTCGTGGCCGCGGTCCGGATGGGCCGGGCGACGGGCTCCTCGTCCCGTCGTCGCGCCGTGCGCGCCGCTCTCGCCGAGGCACGTCAGGCGCTGCTCTCCCGCGGCAGCTGGCCCGGCGTGCTGGTCTCCTCGACCGCGGTGCTGGCCGGTCATCTCGCGATGTTCCTGCTCGCCGCCCGGGTCGCCGGATCGACCGCGTCCGCCGCCGAGTTGCTGCCCCTCGGCTTGCTGGCCCTGCTGGCCATGGGCCTGCCGCTGAACGTCGGCGGCTGGGGTCCCAGGGAGGGTGTCACGGCCTGGGCCTTCGGCGCGGCGGGGCTCGGCGCGAGCACGGGACTGGGCGTCGCCGTCGTCTACGGCGTGCTCAGCTTCGCGGCGGCGCTGCCGGGTGTCCTCGTGCTGATCGCCCGGTGGTACGGCGGGGTCCGGCGCTCCCGCGCGAATACGGCGCCTGCGGGGGCGGCTTCCTCGGTCACGTCATCGGCGTCGGCTTTCGCGGGGGCGGTTACCTCGGTCACATCATCGGCGTCGGCTTTCGCGGGGGCGGTTTCCCCGGCCACGTCAGCGGCGGCGGACCTAACGGGGGCGGTTTCCCCGGTCACGTCAGCGGCGGCGGACCTTGCGGGGGCGGCTCCCACCGGCACGTCTCCCGCCCCCGCCGTCCCGCACCCCGTCGTCGTGTCCGCCCGGGCCCCCGGCACGGCACGCCCGCGCCTCGTCGTCGTACCAGCAGCACCGCCGCCCGCGCGTGCCGTCCCGCACGGTGCCGCCCCGGCCCCCCTGCCCGGTACGGGTCCCCTCCGCAGCCACCACGTCTCTCCGGCGCCCTTTCCGCGCTCACCTCCCGCGCGGCCGACGAGCGCGGCGCGTCATGGCCGGCGACGGCCGGCGGCCGCGTCTCCCGGGAGTTCCGCCTCCGAGGTGAGCAGGGAGAAATACGTGCCGAAGGATTCGACCAGCTCCGCCAGCATGGCCTTCCCTTTCTCCGCGGAAGCCAGTGACGGCCGCCCGACGACCCCGGACTCGGTATAGGCGGACATGCCGACGGTGAGCAGATGCCTGCGGTCGTCGGCGAGGAAATCGGTGCTCTCGTAACCGGGTCGTACCGACTCCGGATGTGTGTGCAGAAGGATGGAGGTCTCTATTTCCCCGGCGTGCATGTCGCTGAGGAGGGAGGTCTGCACACCCGCCCCCACGCGGGCCGCCTCCCAGTCCTCCGCCGCGGGGAAAAGCGCCATTCGTGTGCCGCTGCCGACGGATTCCTGAACGACGTTTCCCAGGACGTAATTCCCGCCGTGTCCGTTGACCAGGACCAGGGCGTCGACGCCCGAACGCCGCAGCGATCCGGCGATGTCCCGCACTACCGCGTGCAGGGTCACGGAGGAGATGCTGACGGTCCCCGGCCAGGCGGCGTGCTCGTGGGAGCAGGAGATGGTCACCGGAGGAAGGAGGTGCACGGGATGGGCCTCGGCTATCCCGCGCGCTATGGCGCAGGCCACCAACGTGTCCGTGGCCAGCGGAAGATACGCGCCGTGCTGCTCGAAGCTGCCGACCGGCAGGACGGCGACCTGGCGTGCGACACCGTCCATGCGGTCGCATACGTCCTGCGACGTGTCCGCCGGAGCGAGGGAGTTGCGCACCCGCGCCGGGAACTCGCGGACCGGGGACGGCGGATTTCCGGGGGGCGTCGCGGAAATGTCCGTCGGAGCCGTCCCGGCCTCCGCCGGCTCGATGCCCGAAGTGCTCATGTCGTCCCGGCCTTTCGTCTCGTACCGCCAGCGCTGGCGCTTTAGCAGATAGGAACCAGATCATGACAGAGAACGTCGGCGTGCTCGGCGGACAGGCCCGGTCCACGGGTGTCACCCGAGTGGTGACCGCCCCGTTGCCCACGGTGTACGGCGATTTCCAGGCCGTCGGATATCTGGATCACCGCAGCGGGGAGGAACAGATGGTCCTGGTGCACGGGGACATCGGGGAGGAACAAGTACTCACCCGGCTGCATTCGGAGTGCCTGACGGGCGACGCGTTCGGATCCACGCACTGCGAGTGCGGCCCCCAACTCGTCACGGCACTGCGGGAGATCGTCGCCGAGGGGCGCGGTGTTCTCGTCTACCTCCGGGGGCACGAGGGCCGGGGGATAGGCCTGCTGGGCAAGCTGCGGGCGATGAAGCTCCAGGCGGAGGGGCTGGACACGGTCGAGGCGAACCTCGCCCTCGGTCTTCCGGTGGACGCTCGCGACTACGGGGTGGCGGCGGACATGCTGCACGACCTCGGTGTGCGCTCGGTGCGGCTCCTGTCGAACAACCCGCGCAAACGCGAGGCCCTGCTGCGCAACGGCATCAAGGTCGCCGAGCAGGTCCCGCTGCTGATCGAGCCCTGTGAGGAGAACCTCGGCTACCTGCTCACCAAGCGCGAGCGCCTCGACCACCACCTGCCGCACCTGGACAACGTCCCGGCGGAGACGGTCTTCTGCGGCTCGGTGAAGAGCACCGGCACCGAGGAGTGAGACGGGACGACGGAGGCCCGCCGCCGGGCGGGCCTCGGCCGCCCCCGGGCGCGCCTCAGTCCACGACCGCCTCGTGGGCCAGCCGCCGTACGTCGGGGAAGACCGTGTGCGAGCCCGTCGGCCGCAGCTGGGTGAGGAACTGCACGGTCAGGTCCCGGCGCGGGTCGACCCAGAACGTCGTACTGGCCACTCCGCTCCAGCCGTACGAGCCGAGAACGGCCGGAGCCGCTGTCACGGCCGGGTCGGTCACGACCGAGACGCCGAGGCCGAAACCGAGCCCCGCGTTGCCCGGTTCGTCGTGCCCGGGGCTGCCGTGGGTGCGGATGTCGACGCCGCCGGGGAGCTGGTTGGAGGCCATCAGGTCCACGGTCTCCGGGGCCAGCAGCCGGACGCCGTCGAGTTCGCCGCGACGGCGCAGGAACTCCATGAAGCGGTGATAGTCGTGAGCGGTGGCCACCAGTCCGCCGCTGCCGGACAGCAGCCGCGGACGGCCGTGCAGGGGCAGCCCGGCGATCGGGGTGATGCCGCCCGCGCCGTCCTCCCCGTACAGCTCGGCGAGCCGGCCGGACTGCTCCCGCGTGACGTGGAACCCGGCGTCCGCCATCCCGAGCGGTCCGAAGATCCGCTCGGCGAGGAACACGTCGAGATCCCTGCCCGACACCACCTCGACGACCCGGCCGAGGACGTTCGTGGCGACCGAGTAGTTCCACCGTGTGCCCGGCTCGAACTGCAGGGGCAGACGCGCGTACATCTCGCAGGTCGTGGCGAGGTCGGCGCCCGCCGGCACGGACGACTCCAGACCGGCCTGCCGGTACAGCGCGTCGACGGGATGCCGGTGGTAGAAGCCGAACGTCAGACCCGCGGTGTGGGTCAACAGGTGCCGGATCAGCAGAGGTCGCGCGGCCGGCCGGGTCCTGACGTCGGCTCCCGACCCCGCCACGTAGACCTGCGGGTCGGCGAAGGCGGGCAGATGGCGGGCCACTGGGTCGTCGAGGCCGATGCGTCCCTCCTCGAGCAGCATCAGGGCGGCGACCGAGGTGACGGGCTTGGTCATCGAGTACATCCGCCACAACGTGTCGCCGGTGACCGGGAGCTGCGCCGCCAGGTCACGGTGCCCGTACGCCGTCAGGTGGGCGACGCGGCCGTGCCGGGACACGGAGACGAGGTAGCCGGGCAGCCGGCCCGCGTCGACCAGGCGCGCGAAGTGCTCGTCCAGCCGGACGAGCGCCTTGGGATCGAGCCCGGCCTCGCCCGGCTCGACCTCTTGCTCCAGGGTTCCCATGGCTCTCCTCCCGGCCGCGGCCCGAGGGACCGGCTCACCTCCATGGTCTCGTACCCAGCGGCCGGCGCGTCCTACGGGGGCTTCTCCCGTGTGCGGCACTTCCCGGGACCCGGGCAGGGAACGCGAGGGGGCGACGGCGGCGACGGCGGCGGTCGCGTCCGGACGTCCCGGCAGGGCACGGCCGAGCAGCGTCCCGAGCGCCGAGACGCAGGCGAGGACGGTCAGGGCGGGGCCCGTCTCGACGCTCGTGTGCGTGATCATCGTGGTCGCGACGGCCACTCCGACGGTCGGTCCGACGTTCATCGCCGTCTGCTGGAGCCCGCCCGCCACGCCGGCCGAGCCGGCGGGCGCCCGGCGGACGACAACAGCCGTGGCGGTGACCATCACGGCCCCGAACCCGGCGCCCAGCAGCAGGAAGCCG
This sequence comes from Streptomyces sp. NPDC043867, assembly GCF_056435845.1. Lineage (NCBI taxonomy): Bacteria > Bacillati > Actinomycetota > Actinomycetes > Kitasatosporales > Streptomycetaceae > Streptomyces > Streptomyces sp. NPDC043867. The sequence continues at coordinate 73,831 of NZ_JBWKDS010000018.1, forward strand.
GCGCCGATGTGCGCCGTGGTCGCCCCCTGGCCGAGCCGGGACAGCACGAGGATGCCGAGGGTGAGGAGCGTCATGCCGGTGACCGCTGTCCGCCGGGAGCCGAAGCGCCGCATCAGCATCGCGGAGAGGGGCGCGCCGAGGATCATCATCACCGGCCCGGGAAGCGCCCGCAGGCTGCTCTGCAGTGGGGTGAGGCCGAGGACGTCCTGAAGGAAGTACGTGCCGACGAACAGGGTTCCGAACATCGCCGCCGACGCGGTGACCAGCATGCCGACCGCCGCGCCGATGGTCGCCGAGCCGCGGATCCCGGCCGGCAGCAGCGGGCTCGCGGTGCGCCGTTCGTGGCGCACGAAGACGGTTCCCAGGACCAGGACGGCCACCAGCCCCAGGACGGTGCCCTCGGTGCCGTTCGCCGAGGACGTGCCGACGAGCGTGTGCACCAGGCAGGCGAGGGCGGCGGCGAGCAGACAGGCGCCGGGCACGTCGAGCGGGGTCCGGGTCGGGGCGGAGCCGAGGGCCGCGGCCGTCCCCTTCCCGCCCACGGATCCCTCGATCCCGGGTGCGGGAGCGAGTGCCCGGGCGGGGTCGCGGACGGCGAGCGCCAGCGCGCCCAGCACCAGCGCGGGTACGACGTTGAGGAAGAACACGGCGCGCCAGCCCAGTTGGGTGACCAGCACCCCGCCGACGACGGGGCCGGCCGCCGCCGCCACTCCGACGGCGCTGGTGCGCAGCGCGACCGGCATGCCGAGGCGGTCGGGCGGGAACGCGGCGCGCAGCATCCCCAGGGTGGCCGGCTGGAGCAGCGCCCCGAAGACTCCCTGCGTCACCCGCAGCCCGATCACCCAGCCGATGCCCGAGGACAGGCCGATCCCCGCCGAGGCCGCACCGAAGCCCAGCACTCCGGTGGCGAAGACCCGCTGGTGGCCGTACCGGTCGCCGAGCCGCCCCGAGAACACCAGCAGGGAGGCCACCGCGATGAGATAGCCGGTGCTCGTCCACTGGACCTGGGCGAAGGAGGCGTGCAACTCCCGGCGGAGCGTGGGCTGCGCGACGGACAGCACGGTGCCGTCCAGGGCGACGATCGCGGCGCCGGCGACGCTGCTCGTCAGGGTGAGCAGGCGATGCGGTGTCATCGGCCTGCCGTCCCGAGGTGCGCGTCAACTGCCGTACGCAGCAGGGGTACGAAGTCGTCGGTGCCCGTGGCGAGTTGCAGACTGCCCCAGCTCCACAGCTGGGCGATGCCGTGCAGGTTCGCCCACAGGGCGCCCGCGACGAGCGGCGCGTCGGCCTCCGGGCGCACCTGTCCGACCAGGTCCACCAGGACACCGAAGAGGGGCAGGCTCGTCTCGCGCAGCCCCAACTCGTCACTGCGCAGCAGGTCGTGACGGAACATCAGCTCGTACATACCGGGGTTGGCGAGGGCGAAGTCCAGATAGACGCGGCCCAGTGTCATGAGGCTGTCGCGCGGGTCGGCCGCTTCGCCGAGCGCCTCCACGGCCCGCGCTCCGAGGTCGGTGAAGCCGCGCCGCGCGATCGCGGACAGCAGGGTCAGGTGCGTCGGGAAATGGCGGCGTGGGGCGCCGTGGGAGACCCCCGCGCGCCGGGCGATCTCACGAAGGGACAGCGCCTGCGCCCCTTCGGTGGTGACCAGGTCGACGCCGACCTGGATCAGACGGGCGCGCAGCCCTGGTTCCGGCTCATGCATGGACACTGTCCTACCAGGCCCAGTAGACAGTGTCTACGCGGACCGCTTCAAGGAACGCGGAGAGGGCCACGCGCGGAATGCCCCCGGCGGGCCGGAGCGTTGACGACGGCATGACTCACGAGGCGAACGACGGGACCGGCGCGGATGGCGCACACCAGGCCGAGGGGAGCGGGCGGGCCCGGGAGGCGCAGGACGCCCTGCTCACCCTGTTCTCCGAGTACGACGGGGGAGTGCTGGTCACCCTCAAACGCGACGGCCGGCCCCAGCTGTCGAACGTGAACCACGCCTACTGCCCCGAGGAGCGGACCGTCCGCGTCTCGCTCACGGACGACCGTGCCAAGACCCGCAACCTGCGCCGGGATCCCCGCGCGTCGTACCACGTGACCAGCGACGACCGGTGGGCGTACACGGTCGCCGAGGGCACCGCCGATCTCACGCCGGTCGCCCGCGACCCGCACGACGAGACCGTCGAGGAGCTGGTCCGGCTCTACCGCGACGTCCAGGGCGAACACCCGGACTGGGACGAGTACCGCGCCGCCATGGTCCGCGACCGCCGCCTCGTCCTACGGCTCCGGGTGGAGCGCGCGTACGGCATCCCGCGCGGGCGCTGACCCGCCGGCGAGGAGGTTCGGCCGGCCGTTCGCGGACGTCTCGCGGCCGTCGCCGGTCCTGGCCTCGATGGCGCGCAGGACGGCGACCATGTCCGATCCGCCGTGCCCGAGCGACACGGTCTCGTCGAAGAGGGCGTGGCAGACGTCCAGAAGGGGCGACGCGAGGCCCGCCCGCCGCGCGGCTCCGGCGATCAGCCGGTTGTTCTTCAGGACGTCCAGGGCGGCCGCCTGCACCGTGAAGTCCTCGGTCAGCAGCTTGGGGGCCTTCATGCGCGAGACCCCGCTGGCCATCGGTCCTGCGTCCAGCACGTCGAGGAACAGCCGGCGGTCGAGGCCGTGCCGGTCCGCGAAGTGGAAGGCCTCGCCGAGCCCGGTCACGAGCGTGATCAGGAACAGGTTCACCGAGAGCTTCATCAGCAGCGCGTTCGGGACCGGACCGCAGCCGAACGTCTCGTGGCACATCGGGGCGAGGAGGGGGCGTACGGCCGCCACGACCGCGTCGTCCCCGGCCAGCATCGCCACGAGCCGTCCGTCCTGCGCCGGCGCCCGGGAGCCCGACACCGGCGCCTCCGCGTACCGGCCGCCCGCCGCCCGGATGTCGGCCCCGAGGTCCCGTGAGTACTCGGGCGACGTCGTGCCCATGTGCACGACGGTGCGCCCCGCGACGCGGACCGCGAAGTCGGGGGTGCCGCGGCCCAGGACCGCGTCGGTGGCCGCCTCGTCGGCCAGCATCAGGAACGTCACCCGGGCGCGGGCTAGGACCTCGGCGGCAGTGGCGGCGACGTCGGCGCCGGCGGCCCGCAGGGGTTCGGCCCGGGCGGCGGTGCGGTTCCAGACGATCAGGGGAGTGCCGGCCCGGGCCAGATTCAGCGCCATCGGCTGCCCCATGACTCCGAGGCCGAGGAAACCCACGTACACGACGCACCGCCGTCCCTGGCCCGCGCACCGGTGGGCCCCGCCGCTCACTGACTATGACAGCTGTCATAGTACTCCGCTCCATGACGGCTGTCATAGTGGAGGGGCGGGCCCTCCCCGCGGCCGCGCGGTGCGGTCCGCGGTGGGTGCGTGCACGAGCCGCCCGGCCCCTCCGGGCGGGCGCGACGCGAGCAGGACGCGAGGTCGGACATGGCAGATCCCGGGCGGACGGCGGATTCCGGGCGGAGTGCGGGATCGGGGCGCAGTGCGGACCCGGGGAGGGGGGCGGATGCGGGGCGGGGGCCGCGCGAGCGGATGGTCTTCAGCGCCGCGCAGCTGATCCGGCGCCAGGGAGTCGCCGCGACGGGGATGCGCGACGTCGCCGTGCACGCGGGGGCACCTCGTGGTTCGCTCCAGCACTACTTCCCCGGCGGCAAGGAGCAGTTGGTCAACGAGGCGGTGGACTGGGCCGGCCGCTACGCGGGCAAGCGCGTGGCCCGCTTCCTCGCCGAACTGGACGAGCCGAGGCCGAGCCGGCTGTTCGCCGCGATGGTGCGGCAGTGGACCGACGAGTACGGCTCGCTCGGGTTCGCGTCGGGCTGCCCGGTCGCCGCCGCGACGGTGGACTGCGCGGAGTCCACCGAGTCCACCCGGGCCGCTGCCGCCGCCGCGTTCGCCTCCTGGAACCGGCCGGTGGCGCAGGCGTTGACGGACATGGGCGTCCCGCCCGAACGTGCCGAACCGCTCGCGACGCTCATGATCAGCGCCCTGGAGGGCGCGCTCCTGATCGCCAGGACCGAGCGGGACGTACGCGCGCTGACGACCGTGGCCCGTGAACTGGGCCCCCTCCTGGACGCCGCCGCCGACCGCGCCGGCTGACCCCGAAGCCGCCACGCGAGGCGGGAGTTCCGCGCGCCAGGAGGCCGGCCCGGGCGGGCGCGGCAGGGGAGGACCCCGGCCGACCCGCGCCCGGGTGCGCGACTGGCTCCGCGCACACCGGCCGTCCCTGAACCCGGCCGGTGTGCGTGAAGTCGAACTCTACGATGCCGGGCGCACGATGTCCGCCCGGCACCGTCCCTTGATCGGCCCGGGGCAACTTCTGCGGCAACTTCTGCGCGACTTCCGCAGCGACTTCCGCGGTGATGCGGAAGCTAGTGGACCGGCACAGCGGTTCCTGGGCTGTTCCACTCGGCGATCACCGGGCGCTCGTGCTCGGTGGAGAGCCGGCCGACCGTCCCGGTCGCGAGCTGGAACAGCCGGCCCTCCGCCGCGGAGAGACCCAGGTAGCGGGCGGTCAGCGCGCGCAGGAAGTGTCCGTGCGCGACCAGGACCACGTCCCCCTCGTCGAGCGCCGGCGCCACCCGGGACAGCACACGGTCGGCGCGCCGTCCCACCTGGTCCGGGGACTCGCCCGGATGACCGTCCGGTCCGGCGGGCACCCCGTCGTCCCACAGGAACCAGTCGGGCCGGGTCCGGTGGATGTCGACGGTCGTGACGCCCTCGTACGCGCCGTAGTCCCACTCGCGCAGATCGGGCTCCCGTACGGCACCGGCCAGGCCCGCGATCTCCGCGGTGCGGACCGCGCGGGCCAGGGGACTGGTGAGCACCAGGGCGAAGGTCCGGCCGGCGAGCAGCGGGGCGAGCGACCTGGCCTGCTCCTCACCCCGCCGGGTCAGGGGCAGGTCGGTCCAGCTGGTGTGCTGTCCCGAGGCGCTCCACTCGGTCTCGCCGTGACGGACCAGCAGGAGGTCGCCCATGACGCCTACTTCGCCGATTCGACGGCGTGGCCGCCGAACTGGTTGCGCAGCGCCGCGATCATCTTCATCTGCGGGGAGTCGTCCTGGCGGGACGCGAAGCGGGCGAAGAGCGACGCGGTGATCGCCGGCAGCGGCACCGCGTTGTCGATGGCCGCCTCGACGGTCCAGCGGCCCTCGCCGGAGTCCTCCGCGTAGCCGCGCAGCTTGCCGAGGTGCTCGTCGTCGTCCAGGGCGTTGACGGCGAGGTCGAGCAGCCAGGAACGGATGACCGTGCCCTCCTGCCAGGACCGGAAGACCTCGCGCACGTCGGTGACGGAGTCGACCTTCTCCAGCAGTTCCCAGCCCTCGGCGTAGGCCTGCATCATCGCGTACTCGATGCCGTTGTGGACCATCTTGGAGAAGTGGCCGGCGCCGACCTTGCCCGCGTGCACGAAGCCGAAGTCGCCCTCGGGCTTGAGGGCGTCGAAGACCGGCTGCACCTTCGCGACGTTCTCCGCGTCGCCGCCGACCATCAGGGCGTAGCCGTTCTCCAGGCCCCAGACGCCGCCCGAGACACCCGCGTCGACGAAGCCGATGCCCTTGGCCGCCAGCTCCTCCGCGTGCTTCTCGTCGTCGGTCCAGCGGGAGTTGCCGCCGTCCACGATGGTGTCGCCGGGCTCCAGCAGGTCGCCGAGCTCGTCGATGACGGACTGGGTCGGGCCGCCCGCGGGGACCATCACCCACACCACGCGGGGACCTTCGAGCTTCTCGACGAGTTCGCCGAGGCTGCTCACGTCGGAGACGTCGGGGTTGCGGTCGTAGCCGATGACCGTGTGGCCCGCGCGGCGTATCCGCTCGCGCATGTTGCCGCCCATCCTGCCGAGGCCGATGAGACCGAGCTGCATCGTGGTCATGTCAGTTCACTTCTTCCGGAGAGTGCGGTAAGCGGCCACGAGGGCAGCGGTGGAGGGGTCGAGACCGGGCACGTCGGTGCCGTCGGTGAGGGCGGGCTCGACGCGCTTGGCGAGGACCTTGCCGAGCTCGACGCCCCACTGGTCGAAGGAGTCGATGTTCCAGACCGCGCCCTGGACGAACACCTTGTGCTCGTAGAGGGCGATCAGCTGGCCGAGGACGGAGGGGGTCAGCTCGCTCGCGAGGATCGTCGTCGTGGGGTGGTTGCCGCGGAACGTGCGGTGCGGCACCTGCTCCTCGGGCACGCCATCGGCGCGCACCTCCTCGCTCGTCCTGCCGAAGGCGAGAGCCTGGCCCTGCGCGAACAGGTTGGCCATCAGCAGGTCGTGCTGCGCCTTCAGTTCGTCGCTCAGCTCGTCGACCGGGTTGACGAACCCGATGAGATCGGCCGGGATCAGCTTCGTGCCCTGGTGGATGAGCTGGTAGTAGGCGTGCTGTCCGTTGGTGCCGGGCGTGCCCCACACCACCGGTCCGGTCTGCCAGTCCACCGGGCGTCCGTCGCGCTCGACCGACTTGCCGTTGGACTCCATGTCCAGCTGCTGGAGGTACGCGGTGAACTTGGACAGGTAGTGCGAGTACGGCAGCACCGCGTGCGACTGCGCGTCGAAGAAGTTGCCGTACCAGATGCCCAGCAGGCCCAGCAGCAGCGGCGCGTTGGACTCGGCGGGGGCGGTGCGGAAGTGCTCGTCGACGAGACGGAACCCGTCGAGCATCTCGCGGAACCGGTCGGGGCCGATCGCGATCATCAGCGACAGACCGATCGCGGAGTCGTACGAGTACCGGCCGCCGACCCAGTCCCAGAACTCGAACATGTTCGCCGTGTCGATACCGAAGTCGGCGACCTTCTCACCGTTCGTCGACAGCGCCACGAAGTGCCTGGCGACCGCCTTCTCCTCGCCGTCGAGCCCGGCGAGCAGCCAGGTCCGTGCCGAGGTGGCGTTGGTGATGGTCTCGATGGTGGTGAAGGTCTTCGAGGCGATGATGAACAGCGTCTCGGCCGGGTCCAGGTCGCGGATCGCCTCGTGCAGGTCGGCGCCGTCCACGTTCGACACGAACCGGAGGGTCAGCGAACGGTCCGCGAACGCCTTCAGCGCGTCGTACGCCATCGCCGGGCCCAGGTCGGAGCCGCCGATGCCGACGTTGACCACGTTCCTGATGCGCTTGCCGGTGTGGCCGGTCCACTCGCCGGAGCGGACCTTGTCCGCGAACGCGCGCATCCGGTCCAGCACGGCGTGCACGGCCGGCACGACGTTCTCCCCGTCGACCTCGACCACCGCGTCCCGCGGGGCGCGCAGCGCGGTGTGCAGCACGGCCCGGTCCTCGGTGACGTTGATCCTCTCACCGCGGAACATGGCGTCCCGCAGCCCGAACACGCCGGTGGCCACGGCCAGTTCCTGGAGCAGCGCCAGGGTCTCGTCGGTGATCAGGTGCTTGGAGTAGTCGATGCGCAGGTCGCCGACGCGCACGGTGTAGCGGTCCGCACGTCCGGGGTCCGCGGCGAACAGCTCACGCAGCTGCGGGTGGAGCAGCTCCTGGGCGCGGTGGTCCTCCAGCGCCGTCCACTGCGGACGGTGCGTGAGCTTGGGAAGGTCAGACATGGGTGGGAATCTCCTCGGTGCCCTCGCCCCGCAGGGCGACGGCGTACATCTCGTCCGCGTCGAGGCGCCGCAGCTCCTCGGCGATGAGTTCGGAGGTGCTGCGCACCTTCAGCGCGAGGGTGCGCGGGGGCTGGCCGGGCAGGGTCAGGGTGGCCATCGGGCCCTCGGGGCGGTCGATGAGGATCTCGCCGCTGTCGGTGCCCAGGCGGACGGCGGTGACGACGGGGCCCGCGCTGACGACACGCTCGACGGAGACCGCGAGGCGGGCCTCCAGCCAGCGGGCGAGCAGCTCGGCGCTCGGGTTCTCGGCCTCGCTCTCGACGGCGGCCGAGGTCACCTTCGTCCGGGCCTGGTCGAGCGCGGCGGCCAGCATCGAGCGCCACGGCGTCAGGCGGGTCCACGCCAGGTCGGTGTCGCCGGGCGCGTACGCGGCGGCACGGGCCTCCAGCGCCGCGAGCGGTGTCTCGACCGCGTACATGTCGGTGATCCGGCGCGCGGCGAGGGCGCCCAGCGGGTCCTTGACGGGGATCTGGGGCGCGTCCACCGGCCACCAGACGACGACCGGCGCGTCGGGCAGCAGCAGCGGCAGGACCACCGAGTCGGCGTGGTCGGACACCTCGCCGTACAGACGCAGCACGATGGTCTCGCCGGTGCCGGCGTCGGCGCCCACGCGGACCTCGGCGTCCAGGCGCGAGTTGGTGCGGTCGCGCGGCGTCCTGGCGTGCCGCTTGATGACGACCAGGGTGCGCGAGGGGTGTTCGCGCGACGCCTCCTCGGCCGCCTTGATGGAGTCGTAGGCGTTCTCCTCGTCGGTCACGATGACCATCGTGAGGACCATGCCCACGGCCGGTGTGCCGATGGCGCGGCGGCCCTGCACGAGGGCCTTGTTGATCTTGCTTGCCGTGGTGTCGGTCAGGTCGATCTTCATGGCCTGCGCCAGCTCCGTCCGTCTCGTGCGAGCATCTCGTCGGCTTCCTTCGGGCCCCAGGTGCCCGAGGCGTACTGCGCGGGCTTGCCGTGCGTGGCCCAGTAGCCCTCGATCGGGTCGAGGATCTTCCAGGACTCCTCCACCTCCTGGTGACGGGGGAAGAGGTTGGCGTCGCCGAGCAGGACGTCCAGGATCAGCCGTTCGTACGCCTCCGGGCTGGACTCCGTGAAGGACTCGCCGTAGGCGAAGTCCATCGACACGTCCCGGATCTCCATCGACGTACCCGGCACCTTCGATCCGAAGCGCACCGTCATGCCCTCGTCGGGCTGGACGCGGAAGACGATCGCGTTCGCGCCGAGTTCCTCGGTGGCCGTCGAGTCGAACGGGGAGTGCGGGGCGCGCTGGAAGACCACCGCGATCTCCGTCACCCGGCGGCCGAGCCGTTTGCCGGTCCTGAGGTAGAAGGGGACGCCCGCCCAACGGCGGTTGTCGACCTGGAGTTTGACGGCCGCGTAGGTGTCGGTCGTCGACTTCGGGTCGATGCCGTCCTCCTGCAGATAGCCGGGCACCCGCTCACCGCCCTGCCAGCTCGCCGCGTACTGACCGCGCACGGTGTGCTCGCCCAGGTTCTCCGGCAGCTTGACGGCCCTGAGGACCTTCAGCTTCTCGGTGAGCAGCGACTCGGCGTCGAAGGCGGCCGGCTCCTCCATGGCGGTCAGCGCCATCAGCTGGAGCAGGTGGTTCTGGATCACGTCGCGGGCGGAGCCGATGCCGTCGTAGTAGCCGGCGCGTCCGCCGATGCCGATGTCCTCGGCCATCGTGATCTGCACGTGGTCGACGTAGCTGCGGTTCCAGACCGGCTCGTACATCTGGTTGGCGAAGCGCAGCGCCAGGATGTTCTGGACGGTCTCCTTGCCCAGGTAGTGGTCGATACGGAACACCTGGTCCGGGTCGAACACCTCGTGCACGATCGCGTTCAGCTCACGCGCGCTCGCCAGGTCGTGGCCGAACGGCTTCTCGATGACCGCGCGCCGCCAGGAACCCTCGGGTGCGTCCGCGAGCCCGTGCTTCTTCAGCTGCTTGACGACCTTCGGGAAGAACTTCGGCGGTACGGAGAGATAGAACGCGTAGTTGCCGCTGGTGCCGCGGGAGGCGTCCAACTCCTCTACGGCGGAGCGCAGTTGCTTGAACGCCGTGTCGTCGTCGAAGTCGCCCGGGATGAAGCGCATGCCCTCGGCGAGCTGCTGCCAGACCTCCTCGCGGAACTCCGTACGGGCGTGTTCACGCACGGAGTCGTGCACCACCTGCGCGAAGTCCTGGTCCTCCCACTCGCGCCGGGCGAACCCGAGGAGCGAGAAACCCGGCGGCAGCAGACCGCGGTTGGCGAGGTCGTAGACGGCCGGCATCAGCTTCTTGCGGGAGAGGTCGCCGGTGACGCCGAAGATGACCAGACCCGAGGGACCGGCGATGCGGGGCAGCCGGCGGTCCTGGGGGTGGCGCAGCGGGTTCTCCCAGTCGGACTCGGCGCCGGCCACGCCGAGGGCCCCGGCGAGGTCCGCCGACGCGTCGCCGTCGCCCCCGGACCCGTCCGCGGCGGTCCCGCCCTTCGGCTTCGCCGTCGCGGCCCCGGCCCGCTTCGTCGGGGCGTCCTGCTTCGCCGCGCCGCTCTTCGCGTCCTCGGCGGGGGAGGGCGACGTCCCGTCGGCCTCCCGGTCCGCCGTGCTCCCGGTGGGCGTCTTGCTCATGACGTCTCAACTCCCTTGCGGTCCAGCGACGTCGCCACGGCCTCCAGCAGGTCCTGCCAGGCGGCCTCGAACTTCGCGACGCCCTCGTCCTCCAGCTGCCCGACGACCTCGTCGTAGGAGATGCCGAGGCCCTCGACGGCCGCCAGGTCGGCGCGCGCCCGGTCGTAGCCGCCGGTCACCGTGTCGCCGTGGATGTCACCGTGGTCGCCGGTCGCCCTGAGGGTGGCCTCCGGCATGGTGTTGACCGTGCCCGGTGCGACCAGCTCGTCGACGTACAGCGTGTCCTTGTACGCCGGGTCCTTGACCCCGGTCGAGGCCCACAGGGGGCGCTGCCTGTTGGCCCCCGCGGCGTCGAGAGCGGTCCAGCGGCCGCCGCCGAACACCTCCTCGTACGCCTCGTAGGCGAGACGCGCGTTGGCGAGTGCCGCCCGGCCCTTGAGGGCCAGGGCCTCGTCCGTGCCGACCTTCGCCAGCCGCTTGTCGATCTCGCTGTCGACGCGGGAGACGAAGAAGGAGGCCACGGAGTGGATGCCGGACAGATCGATGCCCGCGTCCCGTGCCTTCTCCAGGCCGGCCAGGTAGGCGTCCATGACCTTGCGGTAGCGCTCCAGGGAGAAGATCAGCGTCACATTCACGCTGATACCGAGGCCGATCACCTCGGTGATCGCCGGGAGGCCGGCCTCGGTCGCCGGAATCTTGATCATGACGTTCGGGCGGTCGACCAGCCAGGCGAGCTGCCTGGCCTCGGCGACCGTCGCCTCGGTTCGGTGCGCGAGGCGGGGGTCGACCTCGATGGACACCCGTCCGTCGCGGCCGCCCGTCGCGTCGTACACGGGCCGCAGGACGTCGGCGGCGGCGCGTACGTCCTGCGTGGTCATCATGCGGACGGCCTCTTCGACCGTGACGCCGCGCACGGCGAGGTCGGCGAGCTGCTCCTCGTATCCCTCTCCTGATCCGATGGCGGCCTGGAAGATCGAGGGGTTGGTGGTGACGCCCACCACATGCTGGTCTGCCACGAGTTCGGCGAGGTTACCGGACGTGATCCGCTTCCGCGACAGGTCGTCCAGCCAGATGGAGACGCCCTCGCCGGAGAGGCGCTCCAGGGCTCCCGCGGCTGCGGTTGCTTCGGTCACAGTGATCATCTTCTTTCTTGCGATCGGATCAACCACGCGCTGCGGCGAGGGATTCCCGCGCGGCGGAGGCGACGTTCTCGGCGGTGAAGCCGTACTCGGCGAAGAGGGTCTCGGCGTCGGCGGAGGCGCCGAAGTGCTCCAGGGAGACGATGCGTCCCGCGTCACCCACGTACCGGTACCAGGTCAGGCCGATGCCGGCCTCGACCGCCACGCGGGCCTTCACCGAGGGCGGCAGGATCCGCTCGCGGTACTCCGCGGGCTGCTCCTGGAACCACTCGACGCACGGCATCGACACCACCCGGGTGCCCACACCCTCGGCCTCCAGCCGCTCGTGCGCCTCGACGGCCACGTGCACCTCGGACCCGGTGGCGATCAGGATGACGTCCGGCGTCCCCGTGGACGACTCCCGAAGGACGTAGCCGCCCTTGGCGGTGTCCTCGTCGGGCTCGTACACCGGCACGCCCTGGCGGGTGAGGGCGAGGCCGTGCGGGGCGGGTCCGGTGGCGTGCCGCCTGAGGATCTCGCGCCAGGCGATCGCGGTCTCGTTGGCGTCCGCCGGGCGGACGACGTTCAGGCCGGGGATCGCGCGCAGCGACGCCAGGTGCTCGACCGGCTGGTGGGTCGGTCCGTCCTCGCCGAGGCCGATGGAGTCGTGCGTCCACACGTACGTCACCGGCAGCTGCATGAGGGCGGACAGGCGCACGGCGTTGCGCATGTAGTCGGAGAACACCAGGAAGGTGCCGCCGTAGACGCGGGTGTTGCCGTGCAGGGCGATGCCGTTCATCTCCGCGGCCATGGAGTGCTCGCGGATGCCGAAGTGCACCGTGCGGCCGTAGGGGTCGGCCTCCGGCAGCGGGTTGCCCGCCGGCAGGAAGGAACTGGTCTTGTCGATCGTGGTGTTGTTCGAGCCGGCGAGGTCGGCGGAGCCGCCCCACAGCTCGGGGATGACCGGGCCGAGCGCCTGGAGCACCTTGCCGGACGCGGCACGCGTGGCGACGGACGTGCCGGCTTCGAAGACCGGCAGCGCGCTCTCCCAGTCCTCGGGGAGCTGGCCCGAAAGCACCCGGTCGAAGAGCCCGGAGCGCTCGGGCTGCGCCGTACGCCACTCGGCGATCCGCTTGTCCCAGGCGGCGTGGGCCTCGGCGCCCCGGTCCAGGGCCTGACGTGCGTGGGCCAGGACCTCCGGCTCCACCTGGAACGTCTGCTCCGGGTCGAACCCGAGGACGCGCTTGGTGGCCGCGACCTCGTCGGCGCCGAGCGCCGAGCCGTGCGCGGCCTCGGTGTTCTGCGCGTTCGGGGCGGGCCAGGCGATGATCGTGCGCATCGCGATGATCGACGGGCGCCCGGTCTCGGCCTGCGCCTCCTTGAGCGCCGTGTGCAGCGCGTGGACGTCGATGTCGCCGTCCGCGCCGGGCTCGATCCGCTGCACGTGCCAGCCGTACGCCTCGTACCGCTTGAGGACGTCCTCGGAGAAGGCCGTGGCGGTGTCGCCCTCGATCGAGATGTGGTTGTCGTCGTAGACGAAGACCAGATTGCCGAGCTTCTGGTGGCCCGCCAGGGACGACGCCTCCGCGGAGATGCCCTCCTGGAGGTCGCCGTCCGAGACGATCGCCCAGACGGTGTGGTCGAAGGGGGACTCGCCCTCCGGTGCCTCGGGGTCGAAGAGTCCGCGCTCGTAGCGGGCCGCCATCGCCATGCCCACGGCGTTCGCGACACCCTGGCCGAGGGGGCCGGTGGTGGTCTCGACACCCGCGGTGTGCCCGTACTCCGGGTGACCGGGCGTCTTCGAACCGTGCGTGCGGAACGCCTTCAGGTCGTCGAGGCCGAGCTCGTAGCCCGAGAGGAAGAGCTGGGTGTAGAGGGTCAGCGACGTGTGACCGGGGGAGAGCACGAAGCGGTCGCGGCCCGTCCACTCCGGGTCGGCGGGGTCATGCCGCATCACCTTCTGAAAGAGGGTGTACGCCGCCGGGGCCAGGCTCATCGCGGTGCCGGGGTGTCCGTTTCCGACCTGCTGTACGGCATCGGCCGCCAGAAGGCGGGCGGTGTCGACGGCACGCCGGTCGAGTTCGGTCCATTCGAGACTGTCGAACGTCTGCGTGCTCATCTTCAAGAAGTCCTTTGATGGGCGGGAAAACTGCTCGGACGTGTTCAACCTTAAAAGTCTGACTTTTGCTGGGGAAGGTGCCTCTGTGTCAGCCTTCGGTGAAAGTGGGACAGCGAGTGCGGGACCGAGTCGACGCGAGAGGGACATGGCGGACAGAACATCCCAAGGCGGCAGCCGGGGGCAGGAGGGGATCAAGACCTTTCCTTTCCCCGTCGACCTGAGCGTCTCCGGTGTCGGTATGCAGGTGGGGCCGATGGGCACCGGTCGCACCTGGCACGCGGACGCACCGCTGGACCGCGTGCACCGCATCGATTTCCACGTCGTCATGCTGTTCCACGAAGGTCCCGTCCGACACATGATCGACTTCGCCGAGTACGAGGCCGCCGCGGGTGAGCTGCTCTGGATCCGTCCCGGCCAGGTCCACCGCTTCTCCCGTACCAACGGGTACCGCGGGACCGTGCTGACCATGCAACCGGGTTTTCTGCCGCGCGCCACGGTCGAGGCCACCGGGCTCTACCGCTACGACCAGCCCCCGCTGCTGCGGCCCGACGCGGCGCGGTTCGCCGCCCTTGAGCACTCCCTCGCCCAGCTGGAGCGCGAGTACGTCGACACCGTCACCCTGCCGCCCGGCCTGCGCACTTCGGTGCTGCGGCACTCCCTGACGGCGTTCCTGCTCCGGCTGGCCCACCTGGCGGAGACTTCGGCCGGGGCGGCACAGGAGCGCGGCGACACCACGTTCACCCGGTTCCGGGACGCGGTGGAGCGGGGCTTCGCCACCAACCACAGCGTCAGCGCGTATGCCGACGCGCTCGGTTACTCCCGCCGCACCCTGGTGCGCGCGGTGCGGGCGGCGACCGGGGAGACCCCGAAGGGCTTCATCGACAAGCGGGTGACGCTGGAGGCAAAGCGGCTCCTCGCCCACACGGACATGCCGATCGGCCGCGTCGGCGCTGCCGTCGGCTTCCCGGACGCCGCCAACTTCTCCAAGTTCTTCCACCAGCACACGGACCTGACCCCGGCGCAGTTCCGGCTGGAGCTGCGCTGAAGGGGCGGGCCTGCCGGCCCGCCCCTTCCCTGTCCGCCGGTGGTCCCTCCCGTCAGTGGCCGAAGTCGAACCAGTTGACGTTCACGAAGTCGGCCGGCTGGCCGCTGCTGAAGGTCAGATAGACGTCGTGGGTGCCGGTGACGCCGGTGATGTTCGCCGGGACCGTCCGCCAGCTCTGCCAGCCGCCCGTGCTGCCCACCGCGAAGCTGCCGACGGGAGTGCTCGTACGGCTGTCCAGGCGCACCTCGACCAGGCCGCTGACGCCGCCCGCCGCACCGCTCGCCACCCGGCCGTAGAACTGCCTGGCCGCCGTTGAGCCGAAGTTGACTCCCTTGAAGAGAGCCCAGTCGCCGTTGCCGATCGCGCTGATGTTCTGCCCGCCGCCCGAGTCGCCGGTCGACTCGGTGCTCACGCCGCCCTGGCCGTCGTAGGACTCGGCCTGGATCGCGCTGTACGCGTCACGGTTGCCGGAAGGCGGCGGCGTCGTGCCGCCCCCGCCCGCGGCTGTGAGGACCTGTACGTAGTCGACGACCATCGGGTGGCCCGGCTCGGTTCCACCGTCCGGGCCGCCGCCGAAGGCGTCGGGGAAGCCGCCGCCCATCGCCACGTTCAGGATGATGAAGTAGCCGTGGTTCGTGGCGTTCGTCCAGGTCGTGGCGTCGACCTGATTCGCCTTGACCGTGTGGAAGTTGACGCCGTCGAGGTAGAAGCGCATCTCCTCGACGCTCGCGGACCTGTCCCACTCGACGGCGTACGTGTGGAACCCGGCCTGGCAGGTCGCACCCGTGCAGGGGGTGTTGCCGCCGATGCCCGAGGTCTCGTTGCACGGGCCGCCCGGCGAGGTGCCGCAGTGCATCGTGGCCCATTCGGTGTTGAAACCCTGGACGTTCTCCATGATGTCCAGCTCGCCGATGCCCGGCCAGTTCCAGTAGTTGCCCCGGAAGGGGGAGCCGAGCATCCAGAACGCCGGCCAGTAACCCTTGGCGGCGGGGCCGGTCACGTTCGGCATCTGAATGCGGGCCTCGACACGCAGTTTGCCGCCCGCGGGCGGCTGGAAGTCGGTGCGTCTGGTCTCGACGCGGCCCGACGTCCAGTGGCCGGACGCGTCGCGCCGCGGGGTGATCCGCAGATTGCCGGAGCCGTCGAGCGAGACGTTGTCGGTGCTGCTGGTCATCGTCTCGATCTCGCCGGTACCGAAGTTGGCGGGACCGCCGGGGTAGCTGGTGCCCGTCGTGTACTGCCAGTCGGCCGTGTTGACACCGCTGCCGGCGGCGCCGGTGAAGTCGTCGACGAAGACCTGGGACCAGCCGGAGGGGGGCGGGGGAGCGGACGCGTTCGCGGGGAGGGTGGCGGCCGTGGCGGCGGCGGCCGCCAGGCTGAGGGTGCTGAACACGGCGATGAGAGCGCGCCGCAGTGGGGCGCGTCTGCCGGGGGTGCCGGACGTTTCACTCATGGGGGTGCCCTCTTCGGGTGCGGAGTGAGGTGTGCGGGTGGTTTTTGAGAGCGCTCTCACAGCAGCTGCGCGGCCAATGTGCTCTCCGGCACCCCGGCCGTCAAGAGGTCAAGCCGATAAAGTCCGTGCGGGGAAGGGGAGTTCAGGGTGTGAAGGCGGAGCCCGCCCGGGGGGCGACGCGGTGCGCGGGAGGCGGGTTCAGTCCTTGTACAGACCTTCCAGTGCCGCCGCGTACCTGTCGCGGATGACACGGCGGCGCATCTTCAGCGACGGGGTCAGCTCACCGGTCGCAGGACCCCACTCCTCGGTCAGCAGCTCGTACCGCTTGACCTGCTCGGTCCGGTTCAGGCGGGAGTTGGCGGCGGCGACCGCGCGGTCCACCTCGGCACGCACGGCGGGATGCCCGGCGAGGGCGGCCGGGTCCGTCCCGGTGCCGATGCCGTGGGCCGCCGCCCAGGCCGGCGCCGCCTCCGGGTCCAGCACGAGCAGGGCCACCAGGTAGGAGTGGTGGTCGCCGTGCACGAGGGCCTGCCCGATCAACGGGTGCTCCTTCAGGGCGTTCTCCACCAGTGCGGGTGAGACGTTCTTCCCCGTCGAGGTGATGATCATCTCCTTCTTGCGGTCCGTGATCCAGACGTATCCGTCCTCGTCGACGCGGCCTATGTCACCGGTGCGCAGCCAGCCCTCCTCGTCCACGGCGGGCGCCACCGCCCCGTCCTCCCGGAGGTAGCCGGCGAAGACGGACTCGCCGCGCACCTCCAGCTCGCCGTCCTCGGCGACCCTGACCTCCACCGAGGGCACGGGTCGCCCCACGGAGCCAAGCCGGAAGCCGCTGTGCGGGCCGTTCGCGGTGGCCACACCCGCCGTCTCGGTCATCCCCCAGGCGTCCATGACGACGATGCCGAAACCCGCCCAGAAACGCACCACGTCGATCGGCATGGGTGCCGAGGCGCTGGCCGCCCAGGTGACCCGGTCAAGACCGCCGGCGGCCAGCAGCGGCACCAGTACCCGCTCGCGGGCCTGCGCGTAGGCGGCGGCGAGTCCGGCGGGCGGCTCCTCGCCGCGCTCCCGGCAGGCGACGTGGTCCCGCGCCACCCGCATGGCCTGTGCGACGGCGTCCTGCTGCTCCCCGGGCAGCGCCGCGAGCCCGGTCCGCACGGTCGTGGCCAGCTTCTCCCAGATCCTCGGCACCCCGAAGAACTGGGCGGGACGCACCGCGCGCACGGCCTCGGCGACGAGCTGCGGATCGGGGCACAGGTAGACGTGGGAGACCCGGTGGCAGGGCACGTAGATGCTCAGCATCCGTTCCGCGATGTGGGCGAACGGCAGATAGCTGATGTGCTCGACGTACGGCGGGAGTTCGACGACGCCGTCGATGGCGCGGGCGTTCGCCAGCACCTGCCGGTGGGTGAGCACCACGCCCTTGGGTTCGCCGGTGGTGCCGGAGGTGTACACGACGGTGACCGGGTCGTCGAGGCGCGACGCGTCGAGCGATGTGCCGAAGTGCTCCGGCGCCGGCTCCTCGGACAGGGCGGAGTACGGCAGGTGGGCGCCCTCGCTTCCGGGCTCCACCACGACCAGCCGGGTGAGCGGTGTGTCCTCGTCGTCCAGCAGCGCCGTCCACCGGGCGGCCTCGGCGGCGCCCTCCACGACGGCCACCAAGGCACGGCAGTTGCGGGCGATGTGCGCCAGCTGGGGCTCCGCGGAGGTGCCGTACACGGTGACCGGCACCGCGCCCAGGCGCACCAGCGCGAGGTCGGACAGCCAGTGCTCGGGCCGGTTGGCCATCATCAGCAGCACGTGGTCGCCCCGGCCGACGCCCAGCGCGGCGTATCCCGCTGCGAGGCGTGTGGTGCGGTCCCGTACCCCGGCCCAGTCCAGGGTGGTCCACTCGTCGGCGCCGGGCTCCCGCCAGGACAGGGCCGGCCGGCCCGGATGGAGCCGGGCGTTGCGCTCCACGAGTTGGGGCAGGGTCCGCGGCCCGGCGGGATCCCCGGCTGCGGCTGTGCGCGTGGCGTGCGTCATGACGGCCTCCTGGCAGGCTGGCGGCGGATCGTCGGCAACTCACTTGGCGCTCGCTCGGACAGTAGGAGCGGTGTCGGGGGCGGTCAACGAGCGGGCGCCGAACCGTGGGTTGAGAGGCCGGATGACGCCGGTCCCCGCCACGCGTTCCCAGCGGCGTCGTGCGTTCCGTGGCTGGGGCGCGCCGGGGTCGGCAGGGTGGGTCCGGGGTGTCGCTGCGGGTCCAGGGGCTGCCGGCGGTCGACGGCCTGGTGACGAAGGTCAATCACGGTCCGGACAGGGTGCGCTTCCCCTTGCCCGTGAAAGGGGTGTGACCGAGATCCGCGCCAAAGGGGCAACGGGGTGATCTTGAAGCACGCGTTTCTGCCGTGCGGACTCGAGGGGAGGACTGTCAGTGCCCGGGGCCGGCATGCTCACCTGGGTCATGCCCCGGATCCTCCGTCACGGGCAGGCACTCGGCGAGCAGGTCGACGACGTCGCGCCAGGCTCGCTGCGCGTGCCGTGGGTGGTAGCCGACGCCGGGGACCACGGGGTGGCCGACCGGCGGGTGGTGGAAGGCGTGCAAGGCACCGCCGTAGACCGCGAGGCGCCAGTCGACGCCCGCGGCCTGCATCTCAGCGGTGAACGCGTCCCGTTGCGCGGGCGGCATGATCGGGTCTTCCGACCCGACCCCGGCCCACACCGGGCAGCGAATGCGCGCCGCCTCGCCCGGTCGGCCCGTGGTCAGTGCGTTGACCGTCCCGATCGCGCGCAGGCTGACGCCGCCGCGCCCGAGTTCCAGCCCGACGGCACCCCCCGTGCCATAGCCGACGGCGGCGATCCGGTCGGGGTCGGTCCGCGGTTCGGTGCGCAACACATCGAGCGCCGCATGGCCGATGCCTCGCATCCGCTCGGGATCAGCGAGCAGCGGCAGGCAACGGGCCAGCATCTCCTCGGGGTCGGCCAAATAGCGCCCGCCATGAAGGTCGAAGGCCAGCGCTACATATCCCAGCTCGGCGAGAGCATCGGCCCGGCGGCGCTCGACGTCGCTGAGCCCCATCCCCTCTGGTCCGAGCAGCACCGCGGGCCGGCGGTCGGCACCGGCCGGGAGCGCGAGGTGCCCGACCATCGTCAAACCGTCGGCCGGATACTCGACCGTACGCGTCGTAATCGTCGTCATGAGCCTGGACTGTAGTGATCGTCGAGCCCGGTCCTGCCGGTGTTCTGCCGCTGGCAGAACAGCGCGGGCTGATCTTCCAGCCGGTCCAGCACCATGACGATGCCCTGCTTGTGGTGCAGTTCGCTGCCGGCGTTCTCCAGCGTGCAGGGCGGACGGGACAGCAAACGGGCCGCCTCGGCTCGGGATGGGCTTCAAGATCTTCCCGTTGCCCCTTTTACGCGGATCTCGGTCACACCCCTGGGCTCGCGGATCCGGCTGGCCGCGATGCTCGCCTCCGTCGAGGACGTGCCGGACGGGGTGCAGATCGCCGTCGACGGGACGATCGAGGGCGGCGCGAAGCCCGCGGCCGTCCTCAGGAGCCTGTCCCGCTTCCACGGCCGACTGCACGTCCACCGACTGCCGCGGAGGCGGTGGCCGGAAGGCGCGCAGGGGTGCCCGGCACCGTGCGCGCCTTCCGTCGTTCCGGTCGCGCCGGGAGGTGCCCGGGCCCGCGGCCGCCCGGAATCCTTCCGGCACCGTGCGCGGCGCGCCGGCACCGCCGGTCCGGCGATCCTGAGCCCGGCTGGCCCTGCCCGCCGACCAGTCACGTTTCCCCGCGACGGACCGTGTGAAGGCCCGGGACCGGGAGACGTCCGACGTGATAGAGACGAACACGCCGGCCGACGCACCGACGCGGTACGCCGCGGCGACAGCGGGCGTACGGGTGATCGTGGCAGGACAGCCGGGGAAGGCAGGAGTGGCGTGAAGCTGACGATTCTGGGTGGCGGCGGGTTCCGGGTGCCGCTCGTGTACGGGGCGCTCCTCGCAGACCGGGCCGAGGGCCGCGTCACCCATGTCGTGCTGCACGACGTGGACGCGGAACGGCTCTCGGCGGTGGCCCGGGTCCTCGCCGAGCAGGCGGCAGGGCAGCAGGGCGCCCCCGTGGTGACCGTCACCACCGACCTCGACGACGCCCTGCGCGGCGCCGACTTCGTCTTCTCCGCGATCCGCGTCGGCGGCCTCGAAGGGCGGGCGGCGGACGAACGCGTCGCCCTCGCGGAGGGTGTCCTCGGCCAGGAGACCGTGGGCGCCGGGGGCATCGCGTACGGCCTGCGCACCGTGCCGGTCGCGGTCGACATCGCGCGTCGCGTGGCCCGGCTCGCCCCCGACGCCTGGGTCATCAACTTCACCAACCCCGCGGGACTGGTCACCGAGGCCATGTCACGGCACCTCGGCGACCGGGTGATCGGCATCTGCGACTCCCCGGTCGGCCTCGGCCGCCGTATCGCCCGCGTGCTCGGCGCGAACCCCCGCGAGGCCTGGATCGACTACGTCGGCCTCAACCACCTGGGCTGGGTACGCGGTCTGCGCGTCTCGGGCCGGGACGAGCTTCCGCGCCTGCTCGCCGATCCCGGGCTGCTCGGTTCCTTCGAGGAGGGCAGGCTCTTCGGCGCCGACTGGCTCCGGTCCCTGGGCGCCGTCCCGAACGAGTACCTGCACTACTACTACTTCAACCGCGAGACCGTACGGGCCTACCAGGCGGCGAAGAAGACCCGCGGCGCCTTCCTGCGCGACCAGCAGGCCGCCTTCTACGAGGAGATGCGGCGCCCCGGTGCCGCGGCGCTGACGGCCTGGGACCGCACGCGCGCCGAGCGCGAGGCGACGTACATGGCGGAGAACCGGGACGCGGCGGGCGCCGGCGAGCGCGACGCGGACGACCTGTCGGGCGGCTACGAGAAGGTCGCCCTCGCCCTGATGCGGGCCATCGCCCGCGACGAGCGCACCACGCTGATCCTGAACGTCCGCAACCGCGGCACCCTCGCCGTCCTGGACGCGGAGGCCGTCATCGAGGTGCCGTGCCTGGTCGACGCGAACGGCGCGCACCCCGTCGCCGTGGACCCGCTCCCGGACCACGCCACCGGTCTGGTGTGCGCGGTCAAGGCGGTCGAGCGCGAGGTCCTCGCCGCCGCGGAGTCGGGCTCCCGCACCAGCGCCGTCAAGGCCTTCGCGCTGCACCCCCTGGTCGACTCGGTGAACGTCGCCCACCGGCTGGTCACCGGCTACACGGCGGCGCATCCGGGGCTGGCCTACCTGAAGTAGCCGTGGCCGGACGTGCGCGTGGGGGTACCCGGCCGGCCGGCGGCCCGGTACCCCCACGCGGGGAGCGTCAGCCGGTGAACCCGGCCGTGATGGAGGTGAACTGCCAGTCGGTCTGGCTGATGCCCGAGCAGTTGCTCGTCACGCCGCCGCCGGGGCAGGGGCGGTCGCGGTTGACCGACCAGAAGGCGAGGCGGGCGATGTGGTGCGAGTTCGCCCAGTCGCGGATCTGACTCCACATCGCGGGAGTGGTGTTCTCCTGCTGGTCGCTCAGGCCGTTCATCCCGGAGATGCCGATGTGGGAGTAGGCCGTCGCGTCGTCCCAGCCGAAGGTCGACCTGAGCTTGGTCTTCAGGCCTTCGCTGGCGCTCACCGTGCTGCCGTACATGTCGGTTCCGCCGCCGAAGTCGAACGGCATGATCGTGAAGACGTCGATCCCGGCGTCGAGTGCCTTGGCCTGCTCGATGAGCCGGTTGCCCCAGTACGTCGGACCGGTCGTCGTGGTGCCGAACGTGACGATCGTGCGCAGGCCCGGGTTGTTCGCCTTGACGGTCTTCAGGGCGGTGAGGATGCGGTCCTGGACAGCGGCGTTCTCGAACTCGTCGGTGTTCTCGATGTCCATGTCGATCGCCTTGAGGCTGTAGGCGTCGATCACCTTCTGCAGCGCCGCGGCGAGCGCGCTCGCGGAGGAGCAGTTGGCGCCGAGCTTGCTGCCCGACCAGCCGCCGAACGACGGGACGATGTCACCGCCCGCGGACCGGATGGAGTTGATGACGCTCTGGTCGTTGCCCCCGGTGAGCGGACGGCTGCCGTCCCAGGCGGGGTTGCAGCCGCCCTGGTCGAGCATGAACGCCATCGTGTACCACTTGATGCCCGTCGAGCTCATCACCGAGGTCGCGCTCGGCGGGTCGCCCCAGCCGAGGTAGAGGTAGGGCGCCGCCTGCTTGAAGCCGGTGCCGCCGCCCCCGCCCGCGTCGGTCGTCACGCTCACCGCGTTGGACGCGCCCGAGGTGTTCCCCGCCGCGTCGCGCGCCTTGACCGTGAAGGTGTAGGCCGTGCTGGGCGAGAGCCCGCTGACCGTCGCGCCGGTGCCGGAGACGGTGAGCACCTGGTTCGAGCCGCTGTAGACGTCGTACGCCGTCACGCCGACGTTGTCCGTCGACGCGTTCCAGGCGAGGGACACGCTCGACGAGGTCTTGCCCGTGGACCGCAGGCTCGCCGGAGCCGACGGCGCCTGTGCGTCCGAGCCACCGCCGCCGGGGCCGTCCAGGCTGATGTCGTCGGCGTAGTAGGTGCCCTGGCCGTACCAGCCGTGGGTGTAGATCTTGGCGCTGGTCTGCGAGGCGCCGGTGGTGAAGGACAGGGCCAGCTGGCTGTAGCCCGCGGCGGAGGACGTCCACGTCGAGGCGCCGCCGTCCACACCCAGGTAGACGTAGCTGCCGCGCACCCACGCCGACAGGCTGTACGTGGTGTTCGGCTGGACGGAGACGGTCTGGGTGCACTTGGCGTTGTCACTTGAACTCGCGGCCCCCGCAAGGGCCTTGGAGCCGCCGTGCACGGGACTGGAGACGACCGAACCCAGGTTGCCCGTGCAGGTCCAGGGGGAGAGGCCGCCCGACTCGAAGCCGGGATTGGTCAGGACGTTGGCCGCCTGGGCCGTACCGGGCAGAGCGACCGCCCCGGTCATGGCCAGGGCGGCGGTGCCGAGCAGGGCGAGGAGGCGACGTCTGGAACGCCGGAACAGTGTGATGCGCACGCGATCTCCCTGGGGAAATGGGGGTGTTCGGGAGTGCAGGGAAGTGCAGGGGAGTGCGCAACCAAGTTGGTATGGACCAATGCGGCTGTCAAGGGGTGGGCCGGGAATTGGTCCAGACCGGTTGTTGCGGTTCGGCATCGGACCCGGTGGGGCGTCGATGCCGAACCGGTGCCGGCGCTGATCCGGCGCGCCGATGCGGGGCTGCGTCGACGCGGGGACTAGGCCGTGTCCGCAAAGTCCCGCCTGTTCCGCGACGCCTGGCACGCACTCTCGCCGCACCGGGCGAAGCCCCAAGTACGTCCAGTACGAGGGTCTTTGCCCGGCACGGCGAGAGCACGCACCAGACGCCGCGGAACCCGCCCTCCGGGCGGACGACGAGACTTTGCGGACACGACCTAGGCGGGCGCCGTCGCGGTGGTCGTCGTCGCGTCCTGCGCGGCAGCCGGGGAGCCCAGGGAGGTCGGGGATACCTGGGACGTCGGCGAAGGCACCGCGGGCAGCGGCTGGGCCGGGGTGTTCGTCCGCTGCCGCGGCAGCGAGAGCGGGCGCAACGGCCGCGGACCCGACACCACCGTGTAGTCCTGCGCGAGCCGCGCGGGCATCAGGTCGCCCGGCTCCTCGCCGAGCGCCAACTGCAAGGCCGCCCAAGGGGCGTTGACACCACACTGCGCGAGCTGGTGCAGCCCGCCCGCCGGGCGCGTGTTGACGTCCATGAGGACGGGCTCGTCACCGTACATCCGGAACTGGATGTTCGTCAGATAGTGCAGTTCGAACGCCTCGGCGACCCGCCGGGCCGGTCCGGTCCACGACGGGTGGAGCGTGAAGCCGCGGCGCCGCCCGTTCTTGGTGCGGCCCACGGCCATCCGTACCCGGCCGTCGGGTCCGGTGAGGCAGTCCACGGACACCTCCGGCTCCCCCAGGAGCGGCATCACCAGCCAGTCCACCGGCTGCTCGGCCCGCCGCACCGCCTCCACGACCATGTCGAGCGGCACGTGCGCGCCGGGGAAGCCGTCGAGGTGCGTGAGCGAGAACGGTTCGCGGGTGACGACGCGGAAGCCCACCCCGCCCGCGCCCACCGCGGGCTTGAAGCACGCCTGGTGGCCGTCGGCCTCCAACGAGTCGACCGCCGCGAGGAGTTCCTCCGCCGTCCGCACCCGCCACCACGGCGGCACGGGCACCCCCTGCGCCTGAACCGCCTCGTACGCCGTCACCTTGTCGTGGAAGACGGACACCGCCTCGGCGGGCGGCGCGAGCAGGGCCGTACCGAGCGCCGCGAACTCCGCGCGGTGCGCCACGATCTCCGCCTGGTGCAGGACGGGCACGAACACGTCGATGCCGTGCCGCGCGCACTGGTCCAGCGCGTACTCGACGTACGCGGCCCGGGAGAGCCCCTCCGGCTCCAGCGCGGCGGTGTCGGCCGCGGCCAGGAGAGGGGAGTCGGCGTCGCCGTGCGTGACACGGATCTCGACCGGCCGGTCGTGCGGATTGCGCCGCAGCTGATCCATGAAGAACACGTTCTCCGCGTACGTGCGGTTGAGCCAGACGCGTACGCGAGAGGCCATGCAGGCCACCTTTCAGGGTGTGCGGGCACGGCGGAGCGGGCCGGGCCCGGCCGAGGGTAGAGGGAGGTACACCGAACGCCGTACGCCGAAGAGGCTCGTGGCAGTGGTGTTGGCCCGATCATAGGGGGCGCGGGACCTCCGTGGCGCCACGGGCGTGTTACGGATTGGCCGGCGGCCAGCGCGGGCCGCCCGCGCGGACTCCCGGAACGTGGACTCGGAACCCGGTCGAGCCGCTCTTGTCGGTGCCCGGCGGATGTGTTCTTGTGGTCCACAAGGATCTAGGAGGGAGCGGGAGTGGACGCGACGGCCGGCCGTGCCGGGCACCTGCTGGCCATCAGCGATCTGCACGTCGGATACGCCGAGAACCGCGCCCTGGTCGAGCGGATGCGCCCCACGACCGACGACGACTGGCTCCTGGTGGCCGGAGACGTCGCGGAGACCGTGGCCGACATCCGGTGGGTCCTCGAAACCCTCGCCGGACGCTTCCGCAAGGTGATCTGGACCCCCGGCAACCACGAGCTGTGGACCCACCCGAAGGACACCGTCACCCTGCGCGGCGTCGCCCGCTACGAACACCTCATCGCGCTGTGCCGCGAGATCGGTGTCCTCACCCCCGAGGACCCCTACCCCGTGTGGGAGGGCCAGGGCGGCCCCGCGGTCGTGGCGCCCCTCTTCCTGCTCTACGACTACTCGTTCCTGCCGCAGGGCTGCCAGACCAAGGCGCAGGGTCTCGACTACGCGGAGTCGACCGGCATCGTCTGCACCGACGAGCATCTCCTGCACCCCGACCCGTACCCCAGCCGCGACGCCTGGTGCCGGGCCCGGGTCGCCGAGACCGAGAGCAGACTCGCCGAGCTGCCCGAAGAGCTGCCCACGGTGCTGGTCAACCACTACCCGCTGGACCGGCACCCGACGGACATCCTGCACTACCCCGAATTCGCGATGTGGTGCGGCACCGGGCTGACCGCCGACTGGCACCGCAGATTCCGCACGGCCGTCATGGTCTACGGTCATCTCCACATCCCGCGGACCACCTATCACCAGGGCGTCCGCTTCGAAGAGGTGTCGGTGGGCTACCCCCGCGAGTGGAGCAGACGTCCGGGACCGCACGGTACGCTGCGCCGCATTCTGCCGATGGAGGTCGAAGCCGGGTGATCGAGGAACTGCTCCCGGAGCCGGTCGTGGCCGTGGAGACGTTCGGTGACGACGAGGCCTGCCGCGCCGCGCTGTACCCCGAGGAAGAGGCGCTGATAGCCCGCGCCGTGGCGAAGCGCCGCCGGGAGTTCACCGCCGTGCGCGCGTGCGCCCGCCGCGCCATGGAGAAGCTCGGCGTGCCCCCGCGGGCGATCCTCCCCGGCGAGCGTGGAGCCCCCCGCTGGCCGGAGGGCCTGACGGGCAGCATGACGCACTGCGAGGGCTACGGCGCCGCCGCGCTGGTCCGCACCGCCGACCTCGCCTCCCTCGGCATCGACGCCGAGCCCCACCTGGAACTCCCCGAGGGTGTCCTCGACGCCATCGCCCTGCCCACGGAGCGGGAACGGCTGCGCCGGCTGGCGGCGGCCGTCCCCTCCGTCCACTGGGACCGGCTGCTGTTCAGCGCCAAGGAGTCCGTCTACAAGGCATGGTTCCCCCTGACCGGGCAGTGGCTGGACTTCGCCGAGGCGGACATCGACCTCTTCCCGGATCCGCAGGCCGGGGACGCCGCGCCTCGCACCGGCCGCCTCCGCGCCGAACTCCTCGTGCCGGGGCCGCTGGTGGACGGCGCGCGCGTCCATGCCTTCGAGGGACGCTGGACCGTCCAGCGGGGACTGCTGGCGACGGCGCTCACCGTGCCGCGCTCCTGAGGGCCACCGCTCGGATCCGTCCCTGCCGGCCTCACCCCGATGGCGGGCACCAGCTGTGCAGCAGCCGGAAGAACTCCGCCTCGTTGCCCGCGAGGCCGGCCGCCGCCAGCGCGCGCTCCGCCTCGGCGAGCGCGGCCGGCGGCACCACGGGCGGGCGCCCGGCGTCCGGCAGGCCGTCGAACGCGGCGCGAACGGTCTGGAGGAGACGCAGATAGGCCTGCACGGCGGCGCGTTCGTGGTCGGTCAGTACGGCGGTCGGCATCGGACGGCTCTCCCCGGGTCGGCTGGTCGAAGCGGTACGTGACTCCAGCTTGCCGCCCCCCACTGACAATCCGGCTTCCGCAGCCGCGGGTTCGCCCGCCCGGCGGACGTGGGACCCTCCGAATCCCCTGGCCGGACAGGGGTCAGCGGGAGCGTTCCCCCGGGCCGGGGGCCTGCCCGGTCGCGGCCCGTTGCCGGACGGCCGCGACCACGGGTGACCGGCGCAGGGCGACCGACATCCGCACGAGGTCACGGGGGCCGTCGGCCGCCGCCTCCGACGGCACGGGGGCGCCGGAGGCCGCCGCCGAGCTGATGACCCTGCCCTCCGGGTCGGCGGCCCTCGCCCGTACGGCCGCCGACACCATCGCCGCGTCCGCCTCGGCCCGCGCCTGCGCGGGTTCCGCACCCGCCGCCACGGCGGCGTCGTAGGCGAAGGAGCGCACCTCGGTGTCGAAGTAGGGGTACAGGCCGAGCATCCCGTCGTGGATGTCGGACTCCCGCTGGGTGACCTGGAGTTCGGCGGGGGACCACCAGGCGATCCGCACCGCCCGCTCCCCGTGCCCGGCGACCGAGTTCAGCTCCCGCCACAGCGGCCCGAGCCTGCGGTACGTCGACCAGGTGCCCCAGATGTCCCCGACCCGCCGCCCGGCCAGCGGGAGGCAGAAACCGACCGCGCTCAACTGCGCCCCGAGCGAGGCCAGCACGGGTGCCACGTAGGTGCTCAGGCCGTCCAGGTCGCCGCCGTTCCACCGGGCGGCCACGGCGGTCAGTTTGGCCGCCGCGTACGGGATGTTGCACAGGAAGCCGGTCGCGATGGTGAGCAGCCCGGCACGCAGCCAGCCGCGCACCTGGAGCGCCCAGCGCCAGCACATGACGTTCACCGCGATGCCCGCGACCGTGAGCGCCACCAGATAGAGCACGATCATCTCGCGGACGAAGGGCGTGTTGGCATAGTGGGTGTCGAAGTCCCGCAGCCGTTCCTCGGGGGTGTCGCCGAGTACGAACAGGACGACCAGTGCCACGCTCACCACGGTGTACCCGGCCGTCCAGCGCCGGGAGACGCGGCGGGTCGACTCGGGGGGCCCGCCGCGCCAGTTGACGATCAGTACGAGGCAGGAGGCGCTGAAGGCGCTCAGCAGGCAGTAGACCAGCGGCGCCGAGATGTTCGGGACGCCGGTGAGTTCGTTGACCTCGGCGATGGTGGGCGGGGCGGCGAAGAGGAAGACGAGGCCGGCCAGGGCGAGGAGCACGCCCACGGACCGCAGCAGCGGGTCACGCCAGCCCCGGAGGAGCGCGGGCGCCTTCACGGCGAGGGAGACGCCCATGGCGACGGCGGGGATGTAGTAGCTGGATCCGTCCATGGTCCTCGGGGTCTTCCGGGGTGCTCAGCCCTGCGGCCCGCGGTAACCCAGAGAGGCCTCGATCCGGCCCGCCAGGTCGTCCCGCCGCACCGGCCCGCGCAGCGGCGAACCGGTCAGCCACCTACGGCACTTGCTGGCGAGGAGCAGGCCGAAGCTCTCGGCGTCCTGCTCGTCGCCGAGGTCGAACCGGGTGCGGGCCGCCACCCTGAGCACGGTGGCCTGGAGATCCGCGTCGTCGCGGAGCAGCCGGGCCGCGACGGCCGCGCCCTCCACATGATGGCCGCAGTGCCCGGCCTTCATGTGCCACAGCTCGTGCCCGAGGATCACCAACTGATGGTCCGGAGCGGTGCGTTGTTCGATGACGACGAGGTCCTGGTCGGCCATGTCGAGCCACAGCCCGCTGGCGGTGCCGGGCGGGAAGGCGGCCGTGCGGTACTGGACGGGACGGCCGCGGCGCCTGCTCATGGCGTCGCACAGGGCGCCGTACAGGTCGGCGGGCTCCGCCGGCGCGGGCAGCGAGAGCTCCGCGACCAGCTCGCCGCACAGGCGGCGCATCTCCCTGCCAATGCCCACTGTTCTCCCCCGGATCACGACTCGGGCCGCTTGACGCTTTCCAGGAGCATGTCCAGCCATTCCGCGACCTTGTCCCGGTGCTGGTCCGTGGGCAGCTGCGCGGCCCGCCAGGCGATGCCGCGGACGCCGTGGTCCTGGAGCAGCCGCTCCAGCGGGTCGTCGGCGGCGAGGGCCGCCGCGCGTTCACGGTCGGCGAGCTGCTGGAGGAGTTCCTGCTCGCAGCGCTGGAGCGCGCTCGCGAGCGCCTCCGGATCCTCGGCCGTGAGGAATCCGGCGTGCACCCGGAAGAAGCGCTGGATCGCGTCGCAGTGCTCCATGGTGGGCCGCCGGTCGCCGTTGATGAGGGCTCCGGCCTGCTGCCGCGACATGCCCGCGCCGTCGGCGATCTCCTGCTGGGTGTACTTGCGCCCGTTGGGCTTGAGCCGCGTGCGGCGCAGCAGGTCGAACCGCTGCAGGAACCGCGTCTGCAGGTCGGGTTCGCCGGCGGGCCGGCCGCTCAGCAGGGCCTTGACCACCGGTTCGGGGACGCCGGACTCGGCCGACAGGCGTCGCACGTCGAAGATCTCGCCGTGCGGCACACCGAGCCGGTCGGCGAGTGCGGTGACCCGGGCCACGACGGCCGGCAGCAGAACCGTCGCCACGGCGCCCGGAACCTCGAAGCCATCCGTCACCGACAGATCTCCTACGTCTCTCTCAGGTCTCTCACAAGATACTCAGGAACCCCCCGGAGAGTAGCCGCTTGTTCGAACCCACAGCCAGGTCTCGCCACAACTGTGGCGAGATTCAGCCGTCAACAGGCGCCAAATGCCACGATAGTTGACACGACTCCGCTCCGGGCAGCAGGATCGGGGCGCCGCGTGAAGGCCGCATAGGCAAGAGGGGTGACCTCCCGATGGCGTACCAGGCAGGAGGGCAGCGGTCTCAGCCGCGGCCCGTCCCTGAGAGTCTCGAGGCTCAGGCGTATCTCCAGGACTACGCCACGCTTCTCGACGCTCTCCGCTTTCCGTCGGTCGTGCTCGACCACCGATGGGACGTCGTCCTGTCCAACGCCGCGTTCGAGACACTTTTCCGGGGTGTCGGCCCGCATCCGACGGCGATGCCGGGCGACAACTTCCTGCGGTTCGTCCTGTTCCACCCCGATGCGGCCACGGTTCTCGGCGAGCACGAGTCGAGCTGGTGTCTGCCGATGCTGGCCCACTTCGCGGCCGCCGTGGAGCGGCACGCGCAGGACCGCGGTCTGCAGTCGATCCGCCGCGACATCGCCCAGGACCCCCTCATGGAGGCGGCCTACCGGCAGGGGCTGCCGCACTGGATCCGGGCCGTGGGCCCGCAGGGCGTGGAGCAGGACGGAGCGGTGCGCCCGCTCGTGCACCCCGACCCGCGCTGGGGCCGTACGGACTGCCGGGTCGTCGGTGAGACCCCCAAGACCCTTCAGGACATGGGCTATACGCGCCTGACCCTGGTCCTGCGCGAGACGCGCCGCACGCCGCTCGCCCCACGCAGGACCCGCGCGGCCCGGCACGGCGCCGCACACCTCCGCGTCGTGTAGCGGCTCCCGGCCCCTCCCGCGTCACCGGCGCCTCCCCGCCGGCCCCCGTTTCGCCGCTCGGGCCGGGCCGGCCGTCGCCCTGGCTGCTCGGCACGACCGGGGCCGGCAAGAGAGCTCCCTGTGTCCTTACGGGCGAACCTGAGCATCGGCTGTAAATGCCGACAGGATTGTTGACGATCCTGTCGGGCGTTACTAGGTTCGCAGTCGGGCGGAGCGGGGCGCCCGCCACCGTCAGCGAGGCGGCGGGAGGATCCTGCCGCGGCTTGGAGACAACCGTGAAGCACAGGGCAGTGAAGCGAAGGACCGTCGTCATGGGTATCGGCGCGACGGCGGGTGCCGCTGCGGCGGGGGCCTCGCGCTGACGGCGCAGGCGTCCGGCACCGAGCAGGGCTCCACGACGTCCCCGGCCACCCTGGTCTTCGACCAGGACGACCACACCGAGCTGACGGAGACCATCGCCGACGCGGGCGGCACCGGTCACTCGGTGACCTACCACTTCTACAAGGCGCGCGACTACGTCACGAACCCGAGCGACGGCACCCACCAGAGCCTGGTGGTCAGCGTCCCCGTCAGGATCGACGGCAAGGCCGTCGACGCCTCGGGCGCCCCCGTCGTCCTGGCGAACGCGGTGGCCGGCTACCTGCCGTCCAGCGTCGCCAAGGCCACCGGTGTGGGCCAGGCCGCCCCCGAAATGGGCTCCACGGGCGGCGGAAGCGGCGGCGGCGCCTCCCCGGGAGCACCCAGCGGGGCACCGTCGGGCGGCACGGGCGGAGGGACGGGAGCCGTCAACGGGGCGGCCAACCTGGCGAAGCTGGCCCTGGCCGCGGGCTACGTCGTCGTGGAGCCCGGCACGCGGGGCCGCACCCTGACCGGCTCCGACGGCACCTACTACGGCACGGCCCCGGCGGTCATCGTCGACCTCAAGGCCGCCGTGCGCTACCTGCGCTTCAACAAGGGCCGCATCCCGGGCGACACCGACCGCATCGTCTCCACCGGCACCAGCGCCGGGGGTGCCGTCTCCTCCCTGCTCGGCGCCTCCGGCGACAGCCCGGCCTACGACGAGTACCTCCGGGAGGCGGGTGCGGCCGACGCCTCCGACGCCGTCTTCGCGGCCGGTGCCTGGTGCCCGATCACCGACCTGGAGCACGCCGACGGCGCCTACGAGTGGAACTGGGGCTCGAACGTGACGGCCGGTACCGGCAAGGTCGTCGACCAGGCCGTCTCGCGGCAGCTCCAGGCCCAGTTCGCCGAGTACCAGGCCTCGTTGAAGCTGCGCGGCCTCGACGGCTACGGCACCCTGACGGCCCGCAACTACGACGATTACCTGCTCAGGACCTACCTCCAGCCGGCCGCCACGGCGTACCTGGCGGCGCTGTCGGACTCCGCGCGCACCGCGTACCTGGCGAAGAACACGTTCATCACCTGGTCCGCCGGCCGGGCGACCTTCACCTGGCAGGACTACCTCACGCACGTGGGCGCGCGAAAGAAGTCCGCCCCGGCCTTCGACGCGTTCGACCTGTCCTCGGGCGAGAACAACGAGTTCGGCACGGGTACCACCGCGGCCCGCCACTTCACCGCCCACGGTCTCCGGAACGACACCTCCGGGAGCGCCGGCAAGCGGCTCGACGGCGACATTCCCGGACTGCTCGACCTGATGAACCCGATGCACCACATCAAGCAGCGCAACCCCCGCCGTGCCAGGCACTGGTGGATCCGTCTCGGCGCCAACGACACCGACACCTCGCACGTCGTCTCCGCGAACCTCGCCGCCGCGCTGGCCGGTCTCGGCGACGACGTCGACCACGCCTACTACTGGGACCAGGGCCACGGCGCCAACGTCGATGCGGGCGACTTCATCGAGTGGGTGGCCGAGGTCACGGGCCACAAGAAGTGACCCTGGGGGGCGCGTGACATCGCACCGCCCCGCCCGTACGAGGAGTCCCGGATAACGCAAGCCGCTTGCATATCTTGCGCTATTCTTGCGCGCATGACGCGACGACTTGCACAGGTGGCCAAGAAGGTCGGGGTCAGCGAGGCCACGGTCAGCCGGGTGCTCAACGGCAAGCCCGGAGTCTCCGACGCCACCCGGCAGGCGGTGCTCTCGGCACTCGACGTCCTCGGTTACGAGAGGCCCACGCAACTGCGCGGCGAACGCGCGCGCCTGGTGGGCCTGGTGCTGCCCGAGCTGCAGAACCCGATCTTCCCTGCCTTCGCCGAGGTGATCGGCGGGGCGCTCGCCCAGCTCGGACTGACACCCGTCCTGTGCACGCAGACCAAGGGCGGTGTCTCCGAGGCCGACTACGTGGAACTGCTGCTCCAGCAGCAGGTTTCCGGCGTGGTCTTCGCGGGCGGCCTGTACGCGCAGGCCGACGCGCCGCACGACCACTACCGCCGGCTCGCGGACCGCAGGATCCCGGTGGTCCTGGTCAACGCGTCCATCGGCCACCTCGGGTTCCCCGGCGTCTCCTGCGACGACGCCGTCGCCACCGAACAGGCCTGGCGGCACCTGGCCTCGCTGGGGCACGAGCGGATCGGGCTCGTCCTCGGCCCCGCCGACCACATGCCCTCGCAGCGCAAACTGGCGGCGGCCCGCGCCTTCGGCGCCGACCTGCCCGACGAGCACATCGCCCGCGCCATGTTCTCCCTGGAGGGCGGACAGGCCGCCGCCACCCGGCTGCTGGACCGCGGGGTCACCGGCATCATCTGCGCCAGCGACCCGCTCGCCCTCGGCGCCGTGCGGGCCGCCCGGCGCAAGGGACTTGCCGTCCCCGCGCAGGTCTCCGTCGTCGGCTACGACGACTCCGCATTCATGAACTGCACCGAACCCCCGCTGACCACCGTCCGCCAGCCCATCGAGGCCATGGGCCGGGCCGCCGTCGAACTGCTGAACGCCCAGATCGGCGGCAGCTCCGTACCGGCCGAGGAGCTCCTGTTCGAGCCAGAACTGGTGGTGCGCGGCTCGACCGCGCAGGTTCCGCGCGGCTGACACCGGCACCCCTGCGAACCCCTGGGCATGACGTCCCGCGCACCCGTGGCGCCCGGCCGCTCCCCGCGTTCCGCAAACGCCGACGCACCGCTGTGCAAACGCGACACCGGCCTCCGGAGGCCCGGTGCAAGCGACGCACCGCTGCGATCCACGCAGCTGTCAAATAATTACGGATTCTGCGCGAGATATTGCGGACAGATGTTGGCGGTGCTTGAGTGTGCGGCGCCAGACACGGCCGCACGCCGCCCGGTGTGCAGCCGTGGGCCTTCCACGCACCTGCCCAAAGGGGTCCACCGATGAGAAGCACCGGGTTCCGCCGTACCTGCACCGCACTCGTGGCCTCGGCCCTCACGCTCAGCGCCGTGAGCGCCTGCGGTTCCGACGACGACAACGCCGCGGGCGGCAAGACCCGCATCACGGTCAACTGCATGCCGCCCAAGAGCGCCAAGGTCGACCGCTCGTTCTTCGAGGCCGACATCAAGGCCTTCGAGAAGCAGAACCCGGACATCGACGTCGTCGCCCATGACGCCTTCCCCTGCCAGGACCCCAAGACCTTCGACGCCAAGCTCGCCGGCGGTCAGATGGACGACGTGTTCTACACGTACTTCACGGACGCCAAGCACGTCGTCGACATCAACCAGGCCGCCGACCTCACGCCGTACGTGAAGGACCTCGACAGCTACGACACCATCCAGCAGCAGCTGCGCGACATCTACACCGTCGACGGCAAGATCTACGGCATCCCGCGCACCGGCTACTCGATGGGCCTGATCTACAACAAGAAGCTCTTCGAGAAGGCCGGCCTCGACCCCGAGAAGCCCCCGGCGACCTGGGCGGAACTGCGCGCCGCGGCCAAGAGGATAGCCGCCCTCGGGGACGGCACCGTCGGCTACGCGGACTACAGCGCCCAGAACCAGGGCGGCTGGCACTTCACCGCCGAGATGTACTCCCAGGGCGGGAACGTGGTCAGCGAGGACGGCAAGAAGGCCGCCGTGGACACCCCCGAGGGCAAGGCCGTCCTGCAGAACCTCAAGGACATGCGCTGGAGCGACGACTCCATGGGCAGCAAGCAGCTCCTCGTCATCAACGACGTCCAGCAGCTGATGGGCTCCGGCAAGCTCGGCATGTACCTCTCCGCGCCCGACAACATCCCGATCCTCGTGAAGGAGAAGGGCGGCGACTACAAGGACCTCGCGCTCGCCCCGATGCCCGGCGGCAAGGGCACGCTCATCGGCGGCGACGGCTACATGTTCAACAAGAAGGCCACCCCGGAACAGATCAAGGCCGGCCTCAAGTGGCTCGACCACATGTTCCTGACGCCCGGAGGCGGCTTCCTCGGCGACTACGCCCGCGCCAAGAAGCACGACGCCCCGGTCGGCCTGCCCGAGCCCCGGCTCTTCACCGGCGCCGCCGACGCCAAGGACCAGGAGATCAAGAAGACCAACGCCAACGTGCCGGTGCGGAACTACCAGCCCTTCCTCGACGGCAACCAGAGCCTGGAGATGAAGATCGAGCCGCCGCACGCCCAGCAGATCTACTCGGTCCTGGACGGCGCCGTCTCCGCCGTGCTCACCAAGAAGGACGCCGACGTCGACCAGCTCCTGAAGGACGCCTCCGGCAAGATCGACTCCATTCTGGCCCGGGGCTGACACCGTTCATGAAGACCGCATCGAAGCCCCCCGCCCCGCCTCCGGCCGCCTTCGTCATGCCGGAGGCGGCGCGGCGGCCGGCCGGGCGCCGGACGGGGAGCCCGTGGCGCCGCCGCCTCGCCGACCAGTCGCGCGCGTACGCCTTCCTGGCCGGCGGCGTGCTCTGCTTCGCGCTGTTCTCCTGGTACCCGGCCATCCGCGCCGTCGTGATCGCCTTCCAGAAGTACACGCCGGGAGCGGACGCGGAGTGGGTCGGCACCGACAACTTCACCCGGGTCTTCCACGACCCCGAGTTCTCCGCAGCCTGGCGCAACACGCTCACCTTCACCGTCATCGCCCTGCTCATCGGCTTCGCCGTCCCGTTCGTCCTGGCGCTCGTCCTGAACGAACTGCGCCACGCCAAGGCCTTCTTCAGGGTCGTCGTCTACCTGCCGGTGATGATCCCGCCGGTGGTCAGCGCGCTGCTGTGGAAATGGTTCTACGACCCCGGAGCGGGCCTCGCCAACGAGGCACTGCGCTTCCTGCACCTGCCGACCTCGAACTGGTCCAACGGCGCCGACACCGCGCTCGTCTCCCTGGTCGTCGTCGCCACCTGGGCCAACATGGGCGGCACCGTCCTGATCTACCTGGCCGCGCTCCAGGGCATCCCCGGCGAGCTGTACGAGGCCGCCGAACTCGACGGCGCCGGCCTCCTCCAGCGCATCCGGCACGTGACGATCCCGCAGACCCGCTTCATCATCCTCATGCTGATGCTGCTGCAGATCATCGCCACGATGCAGGTCTTCACCGAACCCTTCGTGATCACGGGCGGCGGCCCCGAGAACGCGACCGTCACCGTGCTGTACCTCATCTACAAGTACGCGTTCCTCTACAACGACTTCGGCGGCGCCTGCGCGCTCAGCGTCATGCTGCTCGTGCTGCTCAGCGTCTTCTCCGCCCTGTATCTGCGGCTCACCCGCTCGGGAGGCGAGGACGCATGAGCACCCGCACACTCATCTCCCCCCTGACGCTCGCCCGCCCCCGCGGCAGGGCCGTCTACTGGACGGTCTTCACGGGCGTGGTGCTGCTGTTCGCGGTCGCCTTCCTCTTCCCCGTCTACTGGATGGTGTCCGGCGCCATGAAGTCGCCGGACGAGGTCGTGCGCACCCCGCCCACGCTCGTGCCCGACCACTGGCGACTCAGCGGGTACACGGACGCCTGGGACCTGATGGACCTGCCCACCCACCTGTGGAACACCGTCGTCCAGGCCGCCGGCGCCTGGGTGCTGCAACTCGTGTTCTGCACCGCCGCCGCCTACGCGCTCTCCAAACTGAAACCGGCCTTCGGCAACGTGATCCTCGGCGGCATCCTCGCCACGCTGATGGTCCCGGCGCAGGCACTGGTCGTACCGAAGTACCTCACCGTCGCCGACCTGCCGCTGATCCACGCCAGCCTGCTCAACGACCCGCTCGGCATCTGGCTGCCCGCCGTGGCCAACGCCTTCAACCTGTATCTGCTCAAGCGCTTCTTCGACCAGATCCCGCGGGACGTCCTGGAGGCCGCCGAGATCGACGGCGCCGGCCGGCTGCGCACCCTCCGGTCGATCGTGCTGCCGATGTCCCGGCCGGTGCTGGGAGTCGTGTCGATCTTCGCCCTGGTGGCCGTCTGGCAGGACTTCCTCTGGCCGCTGATGGTCTTCTCCGACACCGACAAGCAGCCCATCAGCGTGGCCCTCGTCCAGCTGTCGCAGAACATCCCGCTGACCGTACTGATCGCCTCCATGGTGATCGCCAGCATCCCCATGGTCGTGATGTTCCTGGTGTTCCAGCGGCACATCATCGCCGGGATCAGCGCGGGCAGCACCAAGGGCTGACGCCACCCCCTGAACGGTTTCACAGAAAGGTAGGCACAGTGGGACAGCCTTCCCCTGCCCGCACGCAGGACCAGTGGTGGCGCTCCGCCGTCATCTACCAGGTGTACGTCCGCAGCTTCGCGGACGGCGACGGCGACGGCACCGGCGACCTCGCGGGCGTCCGCGCCAGACTCCCGTACCTCGCCGAACTCGGCGTGGACGCCCTGTGGTTCAACCCCTGGTACCTGTCACCCCTGGCCGACGGCGGCTACGACGTCGCCGACTACCGGGTGATCGACCCCGCCTTCGGGACGCTCGCCGAGGCCGAGAAACTCATCGCCGAGGCACGCGAGCTGGGCATCCGCACCCTCGTCGACATCGTGCCCAACCACGTGTCCGACCAGCACCCCTGGTTCCGGGCCGCGCTCGCCGCCGGACCCGGCAGCCCCGAACGGGAGCTGTTCCACTTCCGGCCCGGCCGCGGCGACCACGGCGAACTCCCGCCCAACGACTGGCCGTCCCAGTTCGCGGGCTCCGCCGAACCCGTGTGGACCCGGCTGCCCGACGGCGACTGGTACCTCCACCTGTTCACGCCCGAGCAGCCCGACCTCAACTGGGCGCACCCCGCCGTCCGCCAGGAGCACGAGGACGTCCTGCGCTTCTGGTTCGAACGGGGCGTCGCGGGCGTACGCATCGACTCGGCGGCGCTGCTCGCCAAGGACCCCGCGCTGCCCGACCACGTCGAGGGCCGGGAGCCGCACCCCTACGTCGACCGCGACGAACTCCACGACATCTACCGCTCCTGGCGCGCCGTCGCCGACGAGTACGGCGGCATCTTCGTGGGTGAGGTCTGGCTCCCCGACAGCGAGCGCTTCGCCCGCTACCTGCGCCCCGACGAGCTGCACACCGCCTTCAACTTCTCGTTCCTCTCCTGCCCCTGGGACGCCGGACGGCTGCGCACCGCCATCGACGAGACCCTCGCCGAACACGCCCCGGTCGGCGCCCCCGCCACCTGGGTGCTGTGCAACCACGACGTGACCCGCACGGTCACCCGCTACGGCCGCGCCGACACCGGATTCGACTTCACCGCCAAGGCCTTCGGCACGCCCACCGACCTGGCACTCGGCACCCGCCGCGCCCGCGCCGCCGCCCTGCTCTCGCTCGCCCTGCCCGGCGCCGTCTACGTCTACCAGGGCGAGGAACTCGGCCTGCCCGAGGCGGAGATACCGCGCGAGCGGATCCAGGACCCGATGCACCACCGCTCCGGCGGGACGGACCCCGGCCGGGACGGGTGCCGCGTACCCCTGCCGTGGACGGCCGACGGGCCCCACGCGGGATTCGGCGGCGAACCCTGGCTCCCGCAGCCGTCCGCCTGGCCCGCGTACGCCGCCGACCGCCAGGCGGAAGACCCCGCCTCGATGCTGAGCCTGTACCGCGAGGCGCTGCGCATCCGCCGCGCCCGGCCCGGCTTCGGCGACGGCCCGCTCGCCTGGCTGCCCGCACCCGACGGCGTCCTCGCCTTCGCCCGCGCGGACGGCCCGCTCTGCGTGGTCAACCTCTCCGCCGCTCCGGCCGAACTCCCGTCACACAGCGAGCTGTTGCTCACCAGTGGCCCGCTCGACGCCGACGGACGCCTTCCCCGGGACACGGCGGCCTGGCTGGTGCCCCCGCAGCGGCAACAAGACGCCCCCCCCCCCCCCCTCCCCCCCCCCCCCCCCCCCCCCCCCCCCCCCCCCCCCCCCCCCCCCCCCCCCCCCCCCCCGCACCACCCGCTGTCCCGGCACCCCCACCACGAAAGGGATCAGCACATGTCCAGATCTGTCGGGCGCATGCCCGCCGCGGCGGCCGCCACTGCCGTCGCCCTCGCGGCAGGCCTGCTCAGCGCCACCACGGCGCATTCCGCGGCCTCGGCCGCGGGCGCCGACCTGCCCTTCACCTCGGTCGAGGCCGAGTCCGCCACCTCCACGGGCACGAAGATCGGCCCCGACCACACCCAGGGCACCCTCGCCTCCGAGGCGTCCGGGCGCCAGGCCGTACGCCTGGCCGCGGGACAGCGCGTCGAGTTCACCGTGCCCCGCGCGGCCAACGCCGTGAACGTCGCCTACAGCGTGCCCGACGGCCAGTCCGGCACCCTCGACGTCTACGTCAACGGCACCAAGCTCGCCAAGTCGCTCCCCGCCACCTCCAAGTACTCCTACGTCGACACCTCCTGGATCGCCGGCGCCAAGACCCACCACTTCTACGACAACGCCCGGCTTCTCCTAGGCCGCGGTGTGCAGGCCGGCGACAAGGTCGCCCTCCAGGCCACGTCCACCCAAGTCACGGTGGATGTCGCCGACTTCGAGCAGGTGGCCGCGGCCGGCACCCGGCCGGCCGGATCGGTGTCCGTCACCGACAAGGGCGCCGACCCCGGCGGCCAGGGCGACTCCACGCAGGCCTTCCGGGACGCGATCTCCGCCGCACAGGGCGGAGTCGTGTGGATCCCGCCGGGCGACTACCGGATCACGTCCTCGCTCCAAGGCGTCGCCAACGTCACCCTGCAGGGTGCGGGCAGCTGGTACTCCGTCGTGCACACCTCGCGCTTCATCGACCAGAGCAACTCCTCCGGAGGGGTCCGCCTCAAGGACTTCGCGGTTTTCGGCGAGGTCACCGAACGGGTCGACTCCAACCCGGACAACTTCGTCAACGGCTCACTGGGACCCAACTCCAGCGTCTCGGGGATGTGGATCCAGCACCTCAAGGTCGGCCTCTGGCTGACCGGCAACAACGACAACCTCGTCGTCGAGAACAACCGCATCCTCGACACCACCGCCGACGGCCTCAACCTCAACGGGAACGCGCGCGGTGTCCGCGTCCGCAACAACTTCCTGCGCAACAACGGCGACGACGCACTCGCCATGTGGTCGCTGTACGCCCCCGACACCAACAGCAGCTTCGAGAACAACACCATCACCCAGCCGAACCTCGCCAACGGCATCGCCGTCTACGGCGGCACCGACATCGGGGTGAAGAACAACCTGATCTCCGACACCAACGCCCTCGGCAGCGGCATCGCCATCTCCAACCAGAAGTTCCTCGACCCCTTCTCGCCGCTCGCCGGGACCATCACCGTCTCCGGGAACACCCTCGTGCGCACCGGCGCGCTGAACCCCAACTGGGGGCACCCGATGGGCGCGCTGCGCGTCGACTCCTACGACAGCGCGATCGAGGCGACCGTCAGCATCACCAACACGACGATCACCGACAGCCCCTACAGCGCCTTCGAGTTCGTGTCGGGCGGCGGACGCGGCCACGCCACCCGGAACATCACGGTCGACGGCGCCACGGTCAACAGGGTCGGCACGGTCGTGGTCCAGGCCGAGACACCGGGCGCGGTCCGCTTCAGCAACGTCCGGGCCACCGGGGTCGGCGCGGCGGGCGTCTACAACTGCCCCTACCCGGCAGCCTCCGGCACCTTCACGCTCACCGACGGCGGCGGCAACTCCGGCTGGGACAGTACCTGGTCCAACTGCAACGCCTGGCCGCAGCCCGGCTCCGGCAACCCCGATCCCGACCCGGCCCGCAACCTCGCCAAGGGCCGCACCGCCACCGCGAGCGGCTCCCAGGACGTCTACACACCGGGCAGGGCCGTCGACGGGGACGCGAACACCTACTGGGAGTCGTCCAACAACGCCTTCCCGCAGAACTGGACGGTCGACCTCGGCTCGACGCAGCCCGCCCGCCGGGTCGTGCTGAAGCTGCCGCCCGCCGCCGCCTGGCAGGCGCGCACCCAGACCCTGTCGGTCCAGGGCAGCACCGACGGCACCAGCTACTCGACGGTGGTGGCGTCCAAGGACTACCGCTTCGACCCGGCGAGCGGGAACACGGTCACCGTGACCCTGCCCGGCGGCACGAACCTGCGCCACCTGCGACTGCACGTCACCGCCAACACCGGCTGGCCCGCGGCCCAGTTCAGCGAGGTGGAGGCGTATCTGTCCTGACCTTCGCCGGTGCCCCGCGCTTCGCCGCCTGGATCCGCTCGTACACATAGGTCGGGTCCGCTAGCCAGGCGAAGCGCGGGGCGACCCGTGTGCACGGGGGTTCCCGTCCCTGTCGGCGGGGCGGCGAATTCCCCGGCCGGGCCAAGTCGTCGCATCCTTGGAACGGGACAGCAGATCCTGCGCCCGGTGAACCTGTCCGGGCAGCGGCGCCACAGAAAGAGGACCTCTCATGACCGTCAGCGACAGCGGCTCCGCCAACGCCCCCCGGGTGCTTCTCGGCACCTGGCCGACACCGTTGGAGGCCGCCCCCCGGCTGGGCGCGCACCTCGGCCTCGGGCCCGAGGACCTGTGGCTCAAGCGCGACGACCTCAGCGGACTCGGCGGCGGTGGCAACAAGGTGCGCAAGCTCGAGTTCAGCTGCGGCCAGGCGCTGAGCCGCGGCGCGACCGTCCTGGTGGCGAGCGGCGGCGCGCAGAGCAACTACGCGCGGCTGACAGCCGCGGCGAGCCGTCGGCTGGGACTGAAGGCCGTGCTGGTCCTGCGGGGGAACGGCCCGCAGGGGCGGACCGGGAATCTGAGCCTCGAAGGGCTGCTGGGGGCGCGCGTCGTGTGGGCCGGGGACGTCGACGCCGCCGGTCTCGACCTCGCCGTGGCCGCCACGGCGGAGGAGCTGACGGAGCAGGGGGAGCGCGTCGAGGTCCTGCCGTTCGGAGGCAGTGACCGCAACGGGGCGCTGGGATACCTCGAAGGGGGCCGGGAACTGCACAACCAACTGCCCGGCGTGGAGCACGTGGTCGTCGCCGCGGGCTCGGGCGGGACCATGGCCGGTCTGGTGGCCGCACTCGGCGCGGAGCGGGTCCTCGGGGTCGACGTGGGTGCGGTGGACGACCTTCCCGCCCGCGTCGCCGCACTGGTGGGCGCGGTGTCGGAGGGCCGTACGGAGGCTTCCGCGCTGCGTCTGCGCCGGGACCAGGCCGGCGCCGGGTACGGGATTCTCACGCCTGCCGCCTCGTCCGCGCTGGAAGCGGCGGCGGTGTGCGAGGGCGTCATCCTGGACCCGGTCTACACCGCCAAGGCCCTGGCCGGTCTCGCGGCGGCCGTGGCGGACGGTGACATCCGGCCGGGCCGGCGCACGGTGTTCGTGCACACGGGCGGGCTGCCCGGACTGTTCGGCCACGAGATCGCCGGTGAACTGGCGGCCAGGGTGGCCCAGAGCCCTGACGCCCGGGAGTCCTGAGGCCCGTATGCCCGGGTGGTGGCGGTGAGCCCTGACGCCCGGGAGTCCTGAGGCCCGTATGCCCGGGTGGTGGCGGTGAGCCCTGACGCCCGGGAGTCCTGACGTCCGTATGCAGGAAGTCCCGACACCCGTACGCCCGGCACAGGGCGCGCCCCTTGGCGGGGAACCCTTCGGCGCCGATGGCCGAAACCGTTGGTCGCATGTACCGCCGTGTTTCACGTGGATGCCACGAGGCCCTTCCCTGACGTTTGGTGCTCTTGGAACACTCCTTTCGCGCACCTTCCCTCAGCATCCGGGCCACCCGTGCCCCGTCAGGACAGAGGTCACCCACCCATGCCCCCAGTGAACCGGCGTCGTTTTCTGCAACTCGCGGGCGGCACCGCGGGATTCACCGCGTTGTCCGACAGCATCGCCAGGGCCGCCTCGATACCCGCCGGGTACCGCAGCGGCACCATCGACGACGTCGAGCACATCGTCGTCCTGATGCAGGAGAACCGTTCGTTCGACCACTACTTCGGTTCGCTGAGAGGCGTGCGCGGCTTCGGCGACCCCCGGGTGGCCACCACGTCGGGAAAGAAGCCGGTCTGGTACCAGTCGGACGGCACCAAGGACGTGCTGCCCTTCCGGCCGGAGGCCGACGACCTGGGGATGCAGTTCATCCAGGACCTCCCGCACGGCTGGAACGACGGACAGGCCGCGTTCAACAAGGGCAGGTACGACAAGTGGGTGCCCAACAAGTCGTCCACGACGATGGCGTACCTGACGCGTGAGGACATCCCGTTCCACTACGCGCTCGCCGACTCGTTCACCATCTGCGACGCCTACCACTGCTCGTTCATCGGTTCCACCGACCCGAACCGCTACTACATGTGGACGGGTTACACCGGCAACGACGGCACCGGCGGCGGTCCGGTCCTCGGCAACGACGAGGCCGGCTACGGCTGGACGACGTACCCCGAGCGCCTGGAGAAGGCCGGGGTCTCCTGGAAGATCTACCAGGACGTCGGCGACGGCCTGGACGCGGCCGGTTCCTGGGGCTGGATCCAGGACGCCTACCGCGGCAACTACGGCGACAACTCGCTGCTGTACTTCGACAAGTACCGCAACGCCAAGCCCGGCGACCCGCTCTACGACAAGGCCCGCACCGGCACCGACGCGCGCAGGGGGGAGGGCTTCTTCGACCTGCTCAAGGCCGACGTCAAGGGCGGGAAGCTGCCGCAGATCTCCTGGATCGTGGCCCCGGAGGCCTTCACCGAGCACCCCAACTGGCCGGCGAACTACGGCGCCTGGTACATCTCCCAGGTCCTGGACGCGCTCACCTCCGATCCGGAGGTGTGGGGCAGG
The DNA here is from genome assembly GCF_056435845.1 of Streptomyces sp. NPDC043867. Taxonomy (NCBI): domain Bacteria; kingdom Bacillati; phylum Actinomycetota; class Actinomycetes; order Kitasatosporales; family Streptomycetaceae; genus Streptomyces; species Streptomyces sp. NPDC043867. The sequence continues at coordinate 116,966 of NZ_JBWKDS010000018.1, forward strand.
ACCGCGCTGTTCATCACGTACGACGAGAACGACGGGTTCTTCGACCACATCGTGCCGCCCTTCCCGCCGCAGTCCGCCGACCGGGGCAAATCCACGGTCGACGTCGGTCCCGACCTGCACAAGGGGGACGCGGGGCACGTCGCCGGACCGTACGGGCTGGGCCAGCGGGTGCCGATGCTCGTCGTCTCACCCTGGAGCAGGGGCGGTTACGTCTGCTCCGAGACCCTCGACCACACCTCGATCCTCCGGTTCATGGAGCGCCGCTTCGGCGTGCACGAGCCGAACATCTCGCCCTGGCGGCGCGCGATCTGCGGCGACCTGAGCTCCGCGTTCGACTTCTCCCGCAAGGACACCGGCCCCGTCGCGCTGCCGGACACCGACGGCTACGAGCCGCCGGACCGCGAACGCCACCCCGACTACGTGCCGACGCCTCCCGCCCACCCCGTCCTGCCCCGGCAGGAGCGCGGTTCCCGGCCCGCGCGCCCGCTCAAGTACGCGCCCTGGGTGGACGGTTCGGCGGACACGGCCGCCGGGAAGTTCACCCTCACCTTCGCCTCGGGCGCCCAGGCCGGCGCCGCCTTCCTCGTCACCTCGGGCAACCGCACCGACGGGCCGTGGAGTTACACCACCGAGGCGGGCAAGTCCGTCTCGGACACCTGGAACTCTGCGTACTCCGGCGGCTCGTACGACCTCACGGTGCACGGGCCCAACGGCTTCCTGCGCACCTTCCGGGGCCCCGGCAAGGTGGCGGGCCCCGAGGTGAGTGCCCGGCACGTGGGGGACGACGTGGAACTCACCTTCACCAACAAGGGCTCCGGCACGGTGAGTCTCCGGCTCACCGACGGCTACGGCGGCCGGGCGCGCACGTTCCGGGTGCGGGCCGGGGCGACCGTGAAGCACCGGGTCGACCTGCGGGCGAGCAGGCGCTGGTACGACCTGGAGGTCGTGTCCGAGGCGGATCCGGCGTTTGTGCGGCGGTTCGCCGGACATGTCGAGAACGGTCGTCCGGGGGTCAGCGACCCGGCGATCGTCACCGCGTGATGGTTACCCGGGCGCCCGTTCCTTTCCGTCCCGAGCGAGGTAGTGTGCCCCGGTGACCACGCATTCGAACACACCTGCAGGTTGGTACCCGGATCCCCACGGGGCGGCCCAGACGCTGCGTTACTGGGACGGCTCCCAGTGGACCCAGCACACCAACACCGACCAGCAGGGGCAGAGCGCGCCCGCGGTTCCGCAGCAGGCGCCCGCGGTTCCGCAGCAGGCGGTTCCGCAGCAGCCGGCCCAGCAGCCGGCGTACGGGGGCCAGCAGGCCCAGCAGGCGTACGCCGGCCAGCCCGTACAGCAGGCCCCCGCGGGTGCCGACCCGCGCGTGCAGCGTCAGGTGCAGCAGCAGGCCGGGGTGGCCGGCGGCGGCGCCGGGGGCGGGACCCTGTTCAGCGAGCCGGTCCTGGTGGTGAACCAGAAGGCCAAGCTGATCGAGCTGACCAACGAGTACAAGGTCATGGACCAGCAGGGCAACCAGCTCGGTTCGGTCGTCCAGGTCGGGCAGAGCGCCCTGAAGAAGATTCTGCGGTTCGTCGCCAGCATCGACCAGTTCATGACGCACAAGCTGGAGATCCGCGACGCGTACGGTCAGCCGCAACTGCTGCTGACCCGGCCCCGCAAGTTCCTGAAGTCGCGGGTGCTCGTGGCGCGTCCGGACGGACAGCCCGTCGGCGAGATCGTGCAGCAGAACATGATCGGGAAGATCAACTTCGCGATCAACGCCGACGGCCGGCAGGTCGGCGCGATCAAGGCGGAGAACTGGCGCGCCTGGAACTTCGCGATCGTCGACCACGCGGACAACGAGGTCGCCCGGATCACCAAGACCTGGGAAGGCCTCGCGAAGACGCTGTTCACGACGGCCGACAACTACGTCCTGCAGATCCACTACCAGCTCCCCGAGCCCCTGTTGAGCCTGGTCGTGGCGACCGCGCTGACGGTCGACACGGCGCTCAAGCAGGACTCCCGCGGACTGGGCTGACCCGCACGACGCCGCTGACCCGCACCACGCCGACGGCGGCCGCACCGACGTGACGCGTCGGTGCGGCCGCCGTTCGCTGTTCCGGCGCCTCGCGGCACCTACAGCCGGGTGAGGTGGCGCCTCGTGCGGCGGGCCGACTGCCGGGGCACGAGCGCCGGCTCGCACGCCGCCGACCCGGGCTCCAGCGCCAGCACCGCGGCGACGGGGTGGTCGTCCGCCACGGCGGGTTCGGGCGCCCAGCGCGACAGCGTCACGACACCCCAGGCCGCTACCGCCGCCCCCGTCGCGGCCAGCAGGACACCCAGCGCGCCGTACTGGAGCCGTTCGCCGAGCAGGGACAGGCCGATCGCCGCGGCGGCGACCGGGTTGGCCAGCGTCACCACCGCGAGCGGCGCGCCGAGTCCGCCCCGGTAGGCGGTCTGCGACAGCAGCAGCCCGCCCGTCGCGAACGCGGCGACCAGGAGCGCCACCACCACGACCTCGACGCTGAGCAGCGGTCCGCTGCGGTCCGTCGCGGCGACGGTCACCGTCTGGGTGAGCGCCGAGGCGACACCCGACGCGAAGCCGGACGCGCTCGCGTGCCGCAGGCCGGGCCGGGCGCCCGGCCGGGACAGGCCGCCGATGACCACCGCGGTCGCGGCGGACACGCCCAGCGCCTGCGGCACGCTCAGGATGTCGTCCGGCGCGGGGCCCGAGGCGGTGACCAGCAGGGCCGCCAGGCCGATCAGCGTGAGCGCCGTGCCCCGCCACTCGACCGCGCTGACCCGGCGCCCGGCCACCCGGGCCCCCAGCGGCACCGCGGCCACCAGCGTGAGGGCGCCGAGCGGCTGGACGAGGGTGAGCGGTCCGTACTTGAGGGCCGCGACGTGCAGCAGCGCGGCGGCCGCGTTGAGGGTCACCGACCACCACCAGGCGCCGTCGCCGAGCAGCCGCAGGAGGCCGGTGCCGGCGCTCTTGGCGGCCAGCCGCTCCTGGGCCACCGCGGCGGCGGCGTAGGCCACCGCGGAGAACAGCGACAGGACCACGGCGACGAGGGTGGCGCTCATCGTCCTGCCCCCACGAGCTCCGGCAGGGACTCCGTCGCACTCTCGGCGTCCGCCGCGGGACGGGTACGGCCCGCGGTCGTCAGCGTCCGGTGCGGCAGGTGGATCACGGCGAGCGCGATGCCGAGCAGCGCGGTGGCCACGATCGCGTCGAGCCAGTAGTGGTTCGCCGTGCCGACGATCACCAGCAGGGTCAACAGCGGATGGAGCAGCCACAGCCACCGCCACCGGGACCTGGTCGCCGCGATCAGGCCGACCGCGACCATCAGCGCCCAGCCGAAGTGCAGCGACGGCATCGCCGCGAACTGGTTCGCCACCGAGTCGGTCGCGGGCCGCGCCCCGTACACGGTCGGTCCGTAGACCTGCCCGGTGTCGACGAGTCCCGCCGTGGCGAGCATCCGGGGCGGGGCGAGGGGGAAGGTGAGATGCAGCACGAGGGCGGCGGCGGTGACCGCGGCGAGGACCCGGCGGGACCACACGTAGTGGGCGGGACGCCGCAGGTAGAGCCAGATCAGGAAGGCCGCGGTGGCCGGGAAGTGGACGGTCGCGTAGTAGGTGTTCGCGAGGTGCACGAGCGTGTCGCTGTGCAGCAGCGCGCTCTGCACGGCGCCCTCGCCCGGCAGGTGCGCGGCCCGCTCCCAGTCCCACACGTGGCCGGCGTTGCGGAAGGCCTCGGCGGTGTGGCCGTCGGCCAGCTGCCGGCCGGCCTTGTAGACGACGAAGAGTCCGACGACGAGCAGGAGCTCACGGACGAGAGGCGGGCGCACGAGGGTGTCGCGCGTCGCCGACGGTGCCGGCCGCGCGGTGATGTGCCGCTGGTGTGTCCGGCGTATGGCCGCGTCGGGCGGCCGATCTGCAGGCTCGGTCTGGGAATTCATCCCCCGGCCCCTTCGCTGACGGTCTTGCGTGGGGTGGTGCGCGGTGAGCCCAGGGCAAGGTCCACTCCGGGGGAGTGGGTCCTGTCCAGGACTCATCGATACGCCAGTGTACCGATACGACACTGTACCGATACGTCAGTGTACCGATACGAGCGTGTACCGGTACACTGACGTATCGATACACTGGACGAGCGGGTGCAGCGGACCGCCGGTCGAGCGAGGGGAAGAGCCATGACGTCGCAGGCAGCGGAGGGACCGGAGACGGTCGCCACCTCGCGCCGCTCCAAGATCACGCCGGAGCGTGAGCAGGAGTTCTACGACGCCGCGCTCGACCAGATCCGCGAATGCGGGTACGAGGCCCTGACCATGGAGGGCGTGGCCGCGAGCGCACGCTGCAGCAAGTCCACGCTGTACCGCCAGTGGAAGACCAAGCCCCAGTTCGTGGCCGCGGCGCTGCGGGCCAGTCGCTGTCCGCGGTTCCGCGGCATCGACACGGGCTCGCTCGCCGGGGACCTGCGCGCGGCGGCCCGCACCGCGGGGGACCGGTCGGGCGACACCCAGCTCCTCCAGGCGCTCGGCCACGCCGTGATGCAGGACGAGGAGCTGCAGAAGGCGCTGCGCGACGCGCTCGTCGAGCCCGAGGTGGCCGAGCTGAGGGAGATGATCGCCCGCGCGGTCGAGCGCGGTGAGATCGCCGCCGACCACCCGGCGCTGGAGTACATCCCCGCACAGCTGCTCGGCGTCCTGCGGGTCCGCCCCGTCCTCGAGGGCCGGTACGCGGACGGCGACTACCTCGAGGGCTTCGTGGAGGCGGTCGTGATTCCCGCCCTCGGCCTGACCTGAGACCCAGGCCGCCGTCCGCGGGATGACCGGACGGCGGCCTGACCGCGCCGCACCGTGGGGACGGGGGCGGCGCGCACCCCGGCCGGGTGGGGTTCCTCTTGAGCGGAGGGGCGCCCCACCCGGCCGCATTCTGTGCGGCCGGGTGGCGAGCTCGTCCTAGACGTTCTCGCCGCTGCCGCCGGACGCCACCCGCTTGATGCCCTTGGTGATCTCGTCGATCACGGCCGCCTTCGTGCCGACGTCGACGCCGAAGCGGACGACGACGAGCTGCTCGGAGCCGGCCGGCGAGGGGAAGGCGAGCGACTCGACGTAGCCGTCGTCGCCCTTGCTCGTGACGACCTTCCAGCGGACCAGATAGCCCTTCTGCCCGGCCACGGTGACCGACTCGGACGCGAGCTCCCGGTGCGAGGTGATCTTCCCGTAGGTCTTGCCGCCGTACGACTCCTCGGCGTTCTTGGAGATGTCCTCCTTGGCCGCCGCCTCCGCCGTGGTCGCCATCAGCTTCAGCGCCACGGCGGGCGCCGAGTAGGCCCCGCCCTTGGTGCAGGTCTGCGAGGTGTCGCCGGGGCACTTGTAGGAGTCGTCCGAGGTGACGGAGGCGCCCAGGCCGCTCTTGCCGGTCCAGCCGTCGGGGACCGGGAGCGCGATGCCGCTCATCGCGTCGGTGGCGAAGCCGTCCTCGGTGGGTGGCTGCCCGGACGGGTCCGGGGTTGGTGACTGCCCGTCGGGCCCGCCCGAGCCGCCGGGAGATCCGTCGGGCCCGCCCTGGCCGCCCTCGGACCCGCCCGTGCGCCCGGGGCCGCCCCGGCCGTTCTGCCCGCCCGGCCCCTGGGAGTCGGCGCTGTTCCCGCCGCCGTCGTCCTTCGTCAGTGCGTACACGCCGCCGCCTATGCCCGCGAGAACCGCGACCGCGACGGCGACGGCTATGCCCGTGCGCAGTCCGCGCCGCGCCGGTGGGGCCGGATAGCCCCCCGGCGGGTACGCTGGGGGACCCCAGGGGGCGGCCGACCCGACGGCGCGGGTCTGGTCCGTCCATGCGTTGCCGTCCCACCAGCGCTCGGTGGGGGGACCGTCACTTGTCTGACCCGGATCGGGATACCAGCCGGGAGGAGTCGCCTGCGTCATGGGACCCACCGTATGAGCCCTGGGTGAAAGGCGGATGAGAGGGCTCCCGAAGCGTGACCCCGGGGCGACGTCGCCGATGCCGTCCCGTGACGGGCGGCGGGGGGTGTCACCGCACGACGAGCCGCTCGGGTGCCAGGCCGGGGCGGGGCGGCAGGCGCAGGCCCTCCCGCCCCGGGGTGATCGAGCCGAGCACGCTGGGATGCCGGGCGCCGGTGGCGGCCGGGTCGCTGCCGGCGAGCCCGTGCACGGTCAGGAAGCCCAGGACGGCGAACGCGTACGCCTCCTTGGCGGCCGACGGCAGCCCCAGCTCGCCGGAGTCCCGCAACGTCACGTCCGGCAGTTCGGCGGCCAGCATCGCCATCAGGACCGGATTGCGGGTGCCGCCCCCGGACGCGATCACCTCCGTGGCCCGCACGGCACGCACCGCGTCCGCGATCGTACGGGCGGTCAGAAGGGCCAGGGTCGCGAGGACGTCCTCGGCGGTCAGCGTCCCGAGACCCGCCAACGCGTCCCGCAGACAGCCGGAATGGAAGAGTTCCTTTCCGGTCGTCTTCGGTGCGGGCAGCGCGTAGTACGGCTCGTCGAGCAGTCGCCGCAGCAGGGGCTCGTGCACCTCGCCCCGGGCGGCGAGCGCGCCGTCCACGTCGTGGTCGAGGCGGCCTCCGGTCAGGCCCCGCGCGGCGGTGTCCAGGAGGGCGCAGCCGGGCCCGGTGTCGAAGGCGGTCCCGTCGGGCGCGGTCAGGTTGGCGATACCGCCGATGTTCAGGGCGACCGGGGTGCCCGGACGGCCGCGCAGCCACCACCGGTCGACCAGGCTCACCAGCGGCGCGCCCTGACCGCCCGCGGCGATGTCACGGGGCCGGAAGTCGGCGACCACCGGGAGCCCGGTGGCCTCGGCGATCCACGCGGGCTGCCCGAGCTGGAGCGTGCCGTGCACCTGTCCGTCCCGCGCCCAGTGGTAGCAGGTCTGACCGTGGGAGGCGACCAACTCGCCTTTTCCGCTGCACAGTTCACGGTCGGCGCGGACGGCGGCCGCGGCGAAGGCCTGCCCGATCCGGGTGTCGAGACGGCACACCTCGGCCAGGCTGGTGGCGGCCGGCGGCAGCGCCCCCGCGAGCGCGGCCCGCAGGCCGCCGTCGTACGCCTCGCTCACGAGACCGAGCGGGCGCAGCACGAGGCTGTCCCCGTCGAGCGTCAGCTCGGCCGCCGCCGCGTCGATCGCGTCGTACGACGTGCCGGACATCAGGCCGATCACCCGCACCTGCTCAACTCCTCTCCCGGTGGGGGACGGTGGCCAGCGCGACCGCGCTGACGGCGCAGGTCGCCGCCGCGTAGTACGCGGGGACGTCCACGTTCCCGGTCCGCTCGACCGTCTCCGTGATGAGGAGGCCGGCGCAGCCCGAGAACACCGCGTTGGACAGGGAGTAGGCGAGTCCCAGACCGGTGTAGCGCACACTCGTGGGGAACATCTCGGAGAGCATCGCCGGCCCGGGCCCGGCCATCAGCCCGACGACGGCACCGGCCGCGAACACCGCGGTGCCCTTCGCCGCGTCCGGCGTCCCGGCGTCCTGGAGCAGGTCGAGGAGCGGAACCGCCAGGACCGCCACCAGGACCGCGCCCGCGAGCATCACCGGCCGTCGCCCGACGCGGTCACTCAGCAGGCCCGCCGGGATGATCGTCGCCGCGAAGCCGAGGTTGGCGAGGACGGTGGCGAGGAGCGCCTGCTGGAACGTGGCGTCCAGCGTGCTCTGGAGGTACGAGGGCAGTACGACGAGGAACGTGTAACCGGCCGCCGCCCACCCCATGATCCGGGCTGCCCCGAGCCCGATCGCCCGGCCGACCTCGCCCGCCCCCGGCCGCTCCGGCTCCCGAGCCCGCGCCGCCATGAAGGACGGTGTCTCGTCGAGGCGCAGCCGCAGCCACAGCGCGCCCAGACCCAGCGGCAGCGTCAGCAGGAAGGGCAGCCGCCAGCCCCAGTCGCCCAACTGGGCCTCGGTGAGCACGGTGGCCGTCAGCGCCGCCGCCCCGGCGCCGCCGAGGAGGCCCAGCGCGACGGTGAACGACTGCCACGACCCGTAGAGCCCCCGCCGCCCCGGCGGCGCGAACTCCGTCATCACCGACACCGCACCCCCGAACTCCCCGCCCGCCGACAGTCCTTGGAGCACCCGCAGAAAAGTGAGCAGCCAGGGCGCGAGGGCACCCGCCGTGGCGTACGTCGGCAGCGCGCCGATCAGGGTCGTGGCCGCCGTCATCAGGACGATCACCGTGATGAGGACGGGACGGCGGCCGATCCGGTCACCCAGACGGCCGAACAGCGCTGCCCCCACCGGCCGGAAGAAGAACGCCAGCGCGAAGGACGCGTACGTCCTCACCAGCGCCTCGGCCTCGCCGCCGCCCTCGGGCGTGAAGAACCTCGCCGCGATGATCGTGGCGAAGTAGCCGTACACCCCGAACTCGTACCACTCGATGAAGTTGCCGACCGAGCCCGCCAGCAGGGCGCTGCGGGACTGCCCGGGCCGGCCGGCGCGCGGATCCGGGTCCCGCACGGAGACCGTCATGTCGAATCCTCCCGCGGCCGGTGCGGACCGGCCGCACCGAAGCGGACCGGTCCCGTCCATGCTGGAAAACAAGCTTCAGTTTCACGGATATGACTGTCAATAACTTTCACGGGCGCTGGTCGGGACCCTTGCGCGTCGCCTTCGGACACCCGCCGTCACCCGTGGAGGCAACAGGTGCCCGGACCGGCCTCCACTTCGGCCGCCGGACGGCTAGGCTCGATGTCTGTACGTCGTTTGGGCGACCTGGGGAGGTAGCGGGATGACGGAGGCACGGCCCCAGGTGGCCGCCTCGGCCTCCCTGTGGGAGCGCGACGAGGAAGTCGCCACGGTCCGGCGGGCGATCGCCGCCCTGCGCGCGGACTCGGCGTCCTCGGGAAGTCTGCTGGTGTTCACCGGCGAGGCGGGTCTCGGCAAGACCGCCCTGCTCGCCGAGACCCGACGCCTCGCGGAGAGCAGCGGCTGCACGGTGTGGTCGGCCCGCGGCGGCGAGACCGTCACGTCCGTCCCCTTCAACGTCGTACGCCAGTTGCTGCAGCCCGCCCTCGTCTCGCTGCTGCCCGAGGAGGCGCGCGAGTACCTGGGCGACTGGTACGACATCGCCGGACCCGCGCTCGGTGTGACCGATCCCGGCGACCGCCAGCCCGATCCGCAGGGCGTGTGCGACGGACTGGTCGCGGCGGTCCGGCGGCTGGCCCGGCGCGAATGGCCCCTCGTGCTGCTCATCGACGACGCGCACTGGGCCGACCAGGAGACGCTGCGCTGGCTGGCCGCGTTCGCCGAGCGTCTCGACGACCTGTCCGTCCTCGTCGTGGTCGCCCGCCGGCCCGGCGAGGTGAGCGGGGAGAGCGCCCGCCACCTCGACACGGTCGCCGCCGCGGCCCGCCCGGTCACCCGGCTGAGCGCACTGACCCCCGACGCGGCGGCCGGACTCACCCGCGCCACGCTCGGCGAGCACGCCGACGCGCCGTTCTGCCGGGAGGTCTGGGCGGTCACCGGCGGCAACCCGTACGAGACCGTGGAACTCCTCGCCAAGGTCCAGGACAGCGACCTCGACCCGGTCGAGGCCTCCGCCGCCGAACTGCGCGCCCTGAACCGCTCGGCGCGCGGCCGCGGTCTCGTCGCCCGGCTCGAAGGGCTCGGCATCGACGCCACCCGCTTCGCCTGGGCGGCCGCGATCCTCGGCACCGGGATCTCCCTGGACCTCGCCGCCCAGCTCGCCGGGATGCCGCGCGAGGACGCGCTGCGCTGCGCCGAACTGCTCGGCGCCGCCCGCATCCTGACCGCCTCGGAATCCGCGAACGGCCAGCTTCCCGAAGGCGACCTGGAGTTCGTGCACCCGCTGATCGCCAGCGCCGTCTACCGCTCGATCCCGGACGCCCTGCGCACCGCGATGCACGGGCAGGCCGCGTGGGCCGTCACGGACTCGGGACGCGGCGCCGCCGCGGCCTCCCGCCACCTCCTCGAAGTCCACCCGGACGACGACCCGGAGCTGGTCGAGCAGTTGCGCGAGGCCGCCCGTGAACACCTCGCGGTCGGCGCGCCCGACGCGGCCCGCCGGTGCCTGGAGCGCGCTCTCCTGGAGCCTCCGCTGCCGGACACCCACGCGCGCGTGCTCTACGAACTGGGCTGCGCCACACTGCTGACCGCACCCGCCAGGACCATCGGTCATCTGCGTTCCGCGCTGCAGATGCGGGGGCTCGAGGGCGAGCTGCGGGTGGACGCCGTCTTCCGCCTCTCGCAGGCCCTGCTCCACAACGACCAGCTGGAGGAGGCCGTCCGCACGGTCGACGCCGAGGTCGCCCGGCTGGAGCCGGGGCCCGCCCGCATGCGGCTCCAGGCCGTGCACTACATGTGGGAAGGCATCCACGCGGGCGAGGACGGTTCCTCCGGCGGCTCCCGCGGCCTCGCCGAACTCGTCAGGACGTGCACCGGCCGGGACAACTCCGAGCGCGCCCTGCTCATCCTGCGCGGCTTCGACGCGATGATGCACGGCGAGAACGCCGAGGAGGTCGTGGAACTCTGCGACCGCGCCCTCGTCAACGGCCGCCTCGCGCCCGGACTCGGCTGGACCGACACCGAGTGGGGCATCGAACTGCTCATGATGCTGAGCAGTTCGTACGCCTACGCGGACCGGCTCGACCGCGCCGAGAGCCTCTTCAGCGAGGCCCTGCGTGCCTACGAGACGGCCGGCTGGAGCGGCGGACACCTCGCGCTGGCCCACGCCTACCTCGGCCTCGCGCACCGCAGGCGCGGCCGGCTGGCCGACGCCGAGGCCTCCCAGCGCGAATCCCTGCGCCTCGCCGAACGCGTCGGGCGCGGACTGCCCCTGTACTGGTCGGCGACCTGCGGACTCATCGACACCCTGCTCGCCCGCGGCCATGTCGACGAGGCGGAGGAGATCGCCGAGCGCTACGGGTTCGCGCCTCCGTACCCGTCCACCATCGTGCTGCCCGACACCCGTTCCGTGCGCGGCCGGCTGCTGCTCGCGCTCGGCCGCACCAAGGAAGGCGTCAATGAACTGGAGGCCGCGGAGAAGGCGGCCACCTCGCGCGGTCACCACAACACGGTGCTGGCCCCGTGGGCCGTCGACCTCGCCAGGGCGCTGGCCACCGACGACCCGGTGCGTGCCGCCGCGCTGGCCGGCGAGGCCCGCCGGCAGGCCGAGCGCTTCGGCACGGACACCGCCATCGGCGAGGCCCTCCGCTGCGCGGCGTCCCTGGAGTCGGGCCAGCGCGCGGTACGGCTGGCGGCCCAGGCGGTCGCCTACCTCGAAGCCTCGCCCTGCCAGTTCGAGCACGCGGCGGCCCGCGTCGAGTACGGCATCGCGTCCCGCTCGGCCGCCGAACTCCACAAGGGCCTGACCCTGGCACGTTCCTGCGGGGCGGACGGCCTGGTGAGAAAGGCGGAACAGGCACTGCGGGGGCTGTAGCCCACGGCACCCCGCGGTGGTCCGGCCGGGGGCGTCCTGCGGCTCTCCGGGCCCGGGTGCCGCGCGGCTCTCCGCTCCGGGGCACCCCGTGGTGGTCCGCCGGCCGGGTCCATGACGGGTCGCAGGCCCGGCTCTCCACGGGAACAGCGCCGCGGTCAGCAGGTCCCGTCCGCGTCCTCCTCCGCCAGTACCCGCTGGGCGACCGCGAAGGCCGCGTTGGCGGCCGGGACACCGCAGTACACCGCGTTCTGCAGCAGCACCGCCCCGATCTCCTGCGCAGTCAGCCCGTTGCGCCGTGCCGCCCGGACGTGCATCGCCAGCTCGTCGTGGTGGCCGTGCGCCACCAGGGCCGTCAGCGTGATCATGCTCCGCTCGCGGCGGGACAGTGTCGGGTCGGTCCAGATCTCACCCCACGCGTAGCGCGAGATGAAGTCCTGGAAACGGGCGGTGAAGGGAGTCTGCCTGGCCTGGGCGCGGTCCACGTGCGCATCGCCGAGAACCTCGCGGCGCACCTCCATACCGCGCCGTGCCGCACCCCCGAAGTGCCCGCGCAGGGCGGCCAGCACGGCCTCCGGACGCTCCGCCGGCGCCAGATGCGAGGCGCCCGCCAGCTCGGTGAGCGAGGAGCCGGGGACCGCGTCCGCGATCTCCCGCAGCTGCGCCGGCGGTGTCGCCGGGTCCTCGCGGCCCGCGATCAGCAGGGTCGGGACGCCGATCGACGCCAGCCGGTCGCGCAGGTCGAAGGCGGCGAGCGCGTCGCAGCAGGCCGCGTACGCCGACGGGTCCGCGGTCCGGTGGTCCTCGACGAGCCGCGGGACCGTGAACCCCGGGGTGAACCAGCGGGCGTCGGCGGTCGCCGCGAGCTGCGCGAGGCCGTCCCGGCGGACCAGCTCGGCCCGCTCCCGCCACGGCTTCGCGCCGTTGAAGTGGGCCGAGGAGCAGATGACGGCGAGGGACGACACCCGTTCGGGGTGGTGCACGGCGAGGTGCAGTCCGACCGCGCCGCCCAGGGACACACCGGCGTACGCGAACCGGTCGATGCCGAGGGAGTCGGCGAGCGCCAGCACCAGCCCGGCCAGGTCGGCGACCGTCGCGCCGGGACCGATCAGCGCCGCGGGGGAACCTCCGTGGCCCGGCAGGTCCCAGCGGATCACCCGGTGGGTGACGGACAGTTCGGGCGCGACCTGGTCCCACAGTGCGGTGGACGTGCCGAGCGACGGTCCGAGAAGCAGCGGGGGAGCCGTGCCGGGCCCCTCCGCGCGGTGGTGCAGCAGCGGCTCGGACGGCTCGGTGGTCAAGATCGCTCCAGGGCACGGTCGGTGAGGGCTCCGGCGGCGCCGGAATAGCGGGCGGGGTCGGTGAGGTCCGCGAGGTCGAGGCCGAGATCCGCGAGGCCGGGTTCCTCACGGAGGACGTCGAGCAGCGGCCGGTCCTCCGTGACGGTCCGTTCGGCGGCCCGGCTCAGCAGCTGCTTGGCGCGGGTCCGGCCGAGGACGGGAGCGAGTTCGGCGGCGAGCCGCTCGGAGACGATCAGGCCGTGGGTGAGTCCGAGGTGCGCGCGCATGGCGTCCGTGTTCACCTGGAGGCCCTCGGTCAGTTCGGCTGCGTCGCGGGCCGCGCCGCCGACCGCCCGCAGCAGGTCGCGCAGGGGCTCCCACTCGGCGTGCCACGCGCCCGCGGGACGCTCGTCCTCGGCGGCCATCGCCGCGTAGAGGGTGGCCGCGAGGTGCGGTGCCCGCCGGGCCGCGGCCGCGACCAGGGTCGCCCGCACGGGGTTCGCCTTGTGCGGCATGGCCGAGGAGCCGCCGCCGGCGCCCTCCGCCAGCTCACCGATCTCGGTACGGGACAGGGTGAGCACGTCGACGGCGGTCTTGCCAAGCGCACCGGCCGTGAACGCCAGCGCCCCGGCCAGGTCAGCGACCGGCGTACGCAGGGTGTGCCACGGCAACAGCGGTTCCGCCAGCCCGAGTTCACGGGCGTACGCCGCCGTCAGCGCCCGGGGGTCGACGGGCACGCGCGCACCTCCGGCTTCCGCCGCCTCGGCCCCGAACGCCGTAAACGCGGCCAACGTGCCTGCGGCGCCGCCGAGTTGGGCGGGCAGTGAGTCCCGTACGGCGGAGATCCGGTCCCTGGCGTCCAGCACCAGCGACCGCCACCCCGCGGCCTTCAGGCCGAAGGTCGTCGGCACGGCGTGCTGGGTGAGCGTCCGTCCGGGCAGCACGGCGTCCCGGTGCCGCGCGGCGAGCCGGGCCAGCGCCGACTGCGTACGTTCCAGGTCGGCCAGGACGGGACCCAGCGTGCGCGAGGCCACCAGCATGGTGGCCGTGTCGACGATGTCCTGGCTGGTCGCACCCCGGTGGACATACGGCCCGAACTCCTCGCCGACCGCCTTGGTCAGGTCCGCGACCAGGGGAATCACCGGGTTGCCGCCGGACCGGGCGCGCAGCGCGACCGACCGCACGTCGAAGCGCGCGGCGTCGGCCGCCGCGTCCACCGCGGCGGCCGCCCGTGCCGGGGCGAGCCCGAGCGATGCCTGGGCGCGGGTGAGCGCGGCCTCCGCGTCGAGCAGTGCCCGCAGATACGCGGTGTCGCCGGTCGCGGCATGGGCCGCCGACCCCGCCCATCCGGGGGCGAGCAGGCCTGCGTCGGACTCGACGGGGTCGACAGCTGTCACCGGAACTCCAGGAAGACCGTTTCGCCTTCGCCCTGAAGACGGATGTCGAAACGGTACGTCCGGTGCGCCCCCTCCGCCGCGATCAGCGTGGCGCGCCGCTCGGCCGGAAGCGAGTCGAGCAGCGGGTCCACGCCGTCGGCGAGATACGCGCGGGTGAAGAGGTGGTGCAGCAGACCGCGGGCGAACACGCACACGCTGATGTACGGCAGCCCGCGGTTGCCGGGCGGCAGCGTGTGCAGGGCGTAGTGCCCGTCGGCGTCCGTGGCGACCCGGCCGAAGCCCGTGAAGTCGGTGCCGTTGCGGCCGAGGTGTCCGCCGGTCACCGGGTCGCGGCGCAGCGACCCGGGCGCGCCTGTCAGCGAACCGTCGGGGGCCGCCTGCCAGAACTCCACGAGGGCGTCGGGGACCGGGCTGCCGGCGCCGTCGAGCACGTATCCGTGCAGCGTGATCGTGTCGGGGTGCCCCGGTGGCGCCACCTGCCCGCCGTCGGGGAACGGCAGCGCGTACCCGTAGAACGGGCCGACGGTGTGGGAGGGGGTGGGGAGCAGCTTCTCGCTCATGGCGGTCAACGGCCTTCCTCGATCCAGGTGGCGGAGGGACCGTCGAGGACGATGTCCCACTCGTAGCCGAGCGAGAACTCGGGTCGGGACAGGTCGTGGCGGTACGTGGCGACCAGTCGGTCGCGCGCCGACTCGTCGGTCACGGACCGCAGGATCGGGTCGTAGCGGAACAGCGGGTCGTTCGGGAAGTACATCTGCGTGACCAGGCGCTGGGTGAACGCCGTGCCGAACAGCGAGAAGTGGATGTGCGCGGGCCGCCAGGCGTTGGTGTGGTTGCGCCACGGGTACGCGCCCGGCTTGACCGTCGTGAAGGAGTAGCGTCCCTGATGGTCCGTCAGGGTTCGTCCCACTCCGGTGAAGTTGGGGTCGAGCGGCGCCGGGTGCTGGTCGCGCAGATGGGCGTAGCGGCCGGAGGCGTTCGCCTGCCAGATCTCGACGAGCTGACCGCGTACGGGGCGGCCGCCGCTGTCGAGGAGGCGGCCGGAGACGGTGATGCGCTCGCCGAGCGGCTCACCCGGGTGCTGGACGGTGAGGTCGTTGTCGATCTCGGTGGTGTCGGTGGGGCCGAAGACGGGACCCGACAGCTCCACCGTCTCGGGGTCGCCGCCGTTCACGGCGACCAGCGGCTGCTTGGGGTGGCGCAGTACGGAGCTGCGGTACGGGGCGTACCCGCGCGGCGGGTGGTGCCGGGCCGGCGCACCGGCGGCGAGTGCCTTGTCGTAGGCGTCCTGGAGTGCGTCGACCTCGAGGTCGATGTCCGACTGGGTGAGAGCCATGGGGCGACTTCCTATCGTTCGAGGACGAGGGCGAGGCCCTGGCCCACGCCGATGCAGAGGGCGGCGACGCCGACGCCGGAGCCGGCGGCCGCGAGCTGGTGGGCGACGGTGCCCGCGAGGCGGGCGCCGGACGCGCCGAGCGGGTGGCCGAGCGCGATCGCGCCGCCCCGCGGGTTGAGGACCGCCGGGTCGCACTCGGGCCACTCGGCGAGGCAGCCGAGTACCTGCGCGGCGAAGGCCTCGTTCAGCTCCAGTGTCGACAGGTCGCCGAACCCCCTGCCCGCCTTGGCGAGCGCGCGGTGGACGGCCTCGACGGGGGCGAGTCCGAAGTAGTGCGGGTCGATTGCGGAGACGCCGGAGGCGCTCACCCGTGCGAGGGGTTCGCGGCCGGTGGCCTTCAGGCCTTCCTCGTCGGCCAGGAGCAGGGCGGCGGCACCGTCGTTGAGCGGGGAGGCGTTGCCGGCCGTCACGGTCCCGTTCTCCGTGCGGAACGACGGCTTCAGCCTGGCCATAGCCTCCAGGGAGGCGTCCGTGCGGACGGACTCGTCCGCGGTGAAGGCGACCGGGTCGCCCTTGCGGCGGGGGACCGGCACGGGCACGATCTCGGTGTCGAACAGGCCCGCGGCCTGCGCTGCGGCGGCCTTGCGGTGACTGTTCAGGGCGAACTCGTCCTGCCGTTCACGCGTGATGCCGTGCTTCTCGGCGATGAGTTCGGCCGACTCGCCCAGCGGGACGGTCCACTGCGGTTCCATCCGCGGGTTGACCATGCGCCAGCCCAGCGTGGTGGAGTACAGCTCGGTGTGGGCGGCCGGGAAGGGCTTGTCGTTCTTGGGCAGCACGTAGGGGGCGCGGGTCATCGACTCGACGCCGCCGGCCAGGGCGACGGAGGCGTCACCGAGCGCGATGGCGCGGGCGGCCTGGATGACGGCTTCGAGGCCGGAGGCGCACAGCCGGTTGACGGTGACGCCGGGCACGGAGGTGGGAAGTCCGGCGAGCAGGGCGGCCATGCGGCCGACGTTGCGGTTCTCCTCACCCGCGCCGTTCGCGTTGCCGAAGTACACGTCCTCGATCCGCGAGGGGTCCAGGTCGGGTGTCCGGGCCAGGAGTTCGCGGATGGCGTGGGCGGCCAGGTCGTCCGGCCGGACGCCGGCCAGTGACCCGTTGTACCTGCCGACCGGTGTGCGGACCGCGTCGACGATGTAGACGTCCCTCATGAGCTCTCCTCGGGCAGGCGCACCTCGGCGGCGGTTCTGGCGGCGATGTCCTCGGCGGTGACGCCCGGCGCGCTCTCCACCAGCACCAGGCCGTCCTCGGTGACGTCCAGGACGCCGAGGTCGGTGATGACACGGTCGACGCACCGCCTGCCGGTCAGCGGCAGCGCGCACTCCTGAAGGATCTTGGGGGAACCGTCCTTGGCGGTGTGGGTCATCACGACGATGACCGTGCGGGCGCCGTGCACCAGGTCCATCGCCCCGCCGATGCCGGTGATCAGCTTGCCGGGGACCGCCCAGTTGGCCAGGTCACCGTGGGCGGAGACCTGCATGGCGCCGAGCACGGCGACGTCGATGTGCCCGCCCCGGATCATCCCGAAGGAGAGCGCGGAGTCGAAGTAGGAGGCGCCGGGCAGGACCGTGACGGTCTCCTTGCCCGCGTTGATCAGGTCCGGGTCGACCTGCTCCTCGGTGGGGTAGGGCCCGGTGCCCAGGATGCCGTTCTCCGACTCCAGGATCACCTCCACGCCGGGCGGGAGGTGGTTGGGGATCAGCGTGGGCAGGCCGATGCCCAGGTTCACGTACTGGCCGTCCCGCAGCTCGCGGGCCGCCCGGGCGGCCATCTCCTCCCTGGTCCAGGCCATCATTCACCCACCGTTGTGCCGGTCGCGGGGGCCGAGACCGTCCGCTTCTCGATCAGCTTGGCGCCCGCCTGCTCGGGCGTGAGGGCGATGACGCGCTGGACGAAGACGCCGGGGAGGTGGACGGCGTCCGGGTCGATCGCGCCCGGCTCCACCAGCTCCTCCACCTCGGCGATGGTCACCCGCCCGGCCATCGCGGCCAGGGGGTTGAAGTTCCGCGCCGACCTGTTGAAGACGAGGTTGCCGTGCCGGTCGCCCTTCGCGGCCCTGACCAGCGCGAAGTCGGTGCGGATGCCGTGCTCCAGCACGTACTCCGTGCCGTCGAACTCCCGTACCTCCTTGGGCGGCGAGGCCAGCGCGACGCCGCCGGAGCCGTCGTAGCGCCAGGGCAGCCCGCCGTCCGCGACCTGTGTGCCCACCCCGGCCGGGGTGTAGAAGGCGGGGATCCCGGCGCCGCCGGCCCGCAGCCGCTCGGCGAGCGTCCCCTGCGGGATCATCTCGACCTCCAGCTCGCCGGACAGGTACTGCCGGGCGAACTCCTTGTTCGCGCCGATGTACGAGCCGGTGACGCGGGCGATCCGGCCCGCCGCGAGCAGGACCGCGAGCCCGGACTCCATCGCGCCGCAGTTGTTGGACACCACGCCCAGGCCGGACACGCCGCGCTCGTACAGCGCCTCGATCAGTACCGCCGGCACCCCGCTCAGGCCGAAACCGCCGACCGCCAGGGTCGCGCCGTCCGGCACATCGGCCACCGTCTCCAGGGCCGTGGCGACCACCTTGTCCATCCGTGAAGCCCCATCTCTCCCGAGCATCCAGCGCCGCAATTAGTCAGGGCACTGATTATCTGTGCGAGGTGTCCCACACGCTGCCATCGGATCCCCGAGCAGTCAAGACACCGGGTGGACCCGGAGATATGCGTCGCGACGCGACACGGACAGCCAGGGCGAGGACAGGTATCGTTCAGTGCACCAACGAAAATGACTCTCGTACGTCGCGGAAGCCCGCGGGTACGCGGACCGAGGAGCGCACATGGCCGCGGTGGACCTCTCCACCCATCCCGGGCACCTCGCCCGGCGGTTGCAGCAGGCGCACTACCTGCTGTGGAACACGATGGTCTCCGAGGAGATCACCTCGCCGCAGTTCGCGGTCCTGAACGCGCTCGTCGCGGAGCCGGGCCTCGACCAGCGCACGGTGGGGGAGCGGGTGGGGCTCGACCGGTCCACCATCGCCGAGGTCATCAGCCGGCTCGGCCGCCGCGGTCTTCTGGACAAGGTGCGCGACCCGCAGGACGGCCGCCGCTTCCTGCTCCGCCTCACGGACGACGGCCTGCGCACCCACCGCAAGCTGACCGTGCGCACGGCCCGGATGAACCAGGTCTTCCTCAACCCGCTCTCCGCCGAGGAGCAGACCCGGTTCTTCGACCTCATCCGGCGGGTCGCGGACGCCGCCGAGGGACTCCGCAACCCGGCGGAGCCCCTCGCCGCGAACAAGGCCTGACCGGCCCTGCCCCGGGCGGCGCACCTCACTGCTGGGCGAACACCACCCAGACCTGGCCCTTCGCGAAGTTCATCCGCGTGCCGTCCGCCGTCGTGAACCGCGTGCCGTCCGCCGCCGAACGCCGGTGCCAGTCGACGTCGAACACCTGCCCGTCGCGCAGCACTTCGGCCTTGCCCGACCCGACGGTCTGCGTGTACGGCGTGTTGTTCCCCAGGACGTCGTGGAACCGGGACGTCCGCACGGGCACGTGCTGCACGACCACGGTCGCGGGCGCCACCGGGGCGCCGTCCGCCGTCACGGTCGGCCTGCCGTCCGTGGTCACCAGCCAGCGCCCCCGCTCCGCGGACCAGGTGAAGGTGAAGCGGGCCGCCGGGAAGCGGACGGTGCGCTTGTCCTGCGGGCTGCCGCCCGCCGGTGCCGCGCCGTAGCGGAAACCCGTCGTCAGGGCGTCCGCGCCCGGCGCCGAGCCCATCAGCTTCCGCGGGCGCAGGTAGAGGTTGTGGGGCGCCGCCTTGTCGGTGCCGCGGAAGTAGGCGGCGGAGTTCTCCTCCGGGCGGACCGCGCGCAGCGGCGCCTTGTCGATCAGCGGCAGCAGCTTGTGCTGCGCGCCGGAGAAGGCGAGCGTCGGTTCGTCGAACTGGCGCAGCAGCTCCAGATCCGATTCGCGGGCACTGCGCACCGGACCCACGACCTCGGGCAGCTCGGTCGCGTACACGGCCATCAGCCGGCTCAGCCCGCCCTCGACCTGCTCCGCGTACACCACGTCCGCGGCGTTCAGGCCCGTCTGCGGCCGCGCGTCGCCCGCGTTGTCGATCTTCACCGCGAGCACCGGGTCGTGTGGCCCCTCGGTGGCCTCGGTGGGGGCCGGCTTCTCGTGCCGCCCGCGCCCGTCGTCGGGCGGGCCGCCGCCGGCGGTGCAGCCCGCCAGCAGGGAACCCGTCACCGCGGCGGCCACCAGCGCCGCCGTCGTCATGCCGCGCCGCATCCGTGTCCTCTGTCCCATGCCCACCGTGGCCACCATGTCCTGTGCTGTCGATTGTGCGCTTATACGTTCATCGGTGGCCATACCCGATCTCTTCCGCATGTGCGCGCCGGGTGGGCCGAACGGCCCAGCGGACGACAGCGGGGCGCGGGCCCCGAAGGGCCGCGCCCCTCAGGCGTCCGGGCCGAGGATCTCCGAGAGGTCGTAGGTCACCGGCTCCTCCAGCTGGCCGTAGGTGCAGCTCTCCGCCGTACGGTCCGGGCGCCAGCGGCGGAAGCGCGCCGTGTGCCGGAACCGCGCGCCGTTCTCCATGTGGTCGTACGCCACCTCCGCCACCCGCTCGGGCCGCAGCGGCACCCAGGAGAGGTCCTTCTTCGACGACCACCGGCTCGGCGCTCCGGGAAGGCGCGCGGATTCGTGCGCCGCCTCGTCTGCCCAGGCCGCCCAGGGGTGCGCGCCGACGTCCGGCATCCGCAGCGGCTCCAGTTCCTCCACCAGCTCCGCCCGGCGCTTCATCGGGAAGGCGGCGGACACGCCCACGTGCTGGAGCGCGCCCCGGTCGTCGTACAGCCCCAGCAGCAGTGAGCCCACGACGGGCCCGCTCTTGTGGAGGCGGTAGCCCGCGACCACGACGTCCGCCGTGCGCTCGTGCTTGATCTTGAACATGGCGCGCTCGTCCTGCCGGTAGGTGACCGTCGGCGGCTTGGCGATCACCCCGTCGAGACCGGCCCCCTCGTACTGCTCGAACCACTGCCGGGCGACCTCGATGTCCGTCGTCGCCGGGGCGACGTGGACCGGGGCGCCGACTCCGGACAGCGCTGTCGTCAGGAGGGTGCGCCGGTCCGTGAGCGGCACGCCGAGCAGTGACTCGTCCGCCAGCGCCAGCAGGTCGAAGACCACCAGGGAGGCCGGGGTCCGCTCGGCCAGCATCCGCACCCGCGAGTCCGCCGGGTGGATCCGCTCCGTCAGCGCGTCGAAGTCGAGGCGCCCGCCCCTGGCGATCACGATCTCGCCGTCCACCACGCAGCGCGTCGGCAACCGCTCCCGCAACGCCGCCGCCAGCTCGGGGAAGTACCTGGTCAGCGGCTTGCCGGTGCGGCTGCCGAGCTCGATCTCGGCACCGTCGCGGAACACGATGGCCCGGAACCCGTCCCACTTCGCCTCGTACTGCATGCCCGGCGGAATCGTCGCCACGGACTTGGCGAGCATCGGCTTCACGGGGGGCATCACCGGCAGGTCCATGCTCCGATTCTGCGGGCAACCCCACCGGTTCGCCCGGTGTGCGAGGTATGTACGCCAGGCCTACCGTGGCTCGCATGGGCGATGCGGTGGAACTCGAGGCGGCGGGCAGGACGGTACGCCTGTCCAGCCCCGACAAGATCTTCTTTCCCGAGCGCGGCTTCACGAAGCTGGACCTCGCGCGCTACTACCTCGCCGTCGGCGACGGCATCCTCCGCGCGCTGCGCGACCGCCCCACCACCCTGGAGCGCTACCCCGACGGTGTGACCGGCGAGTCGTTCTTCCAGAAGCGCGCCCCCAAGAACATGCCCGACTGGATCCCGACCGCGCACATCGCCTTCCCCAGCGGCCGCACCGCCGACGAGATGTGCCCCACCGAGGTCGGCGCGGTCCTGTGGGCCGCACAGTTCGGCACGCTCACCTTCCATCCCTGGCCGGTGCGCGGCGGTGACGTCGACCACCCCGACGAACTCCGGCTCGACCTCGACCCGCAGCCCGGCACGGACTACGCCGACGCCGTGCGCGCCGCCCACGAGCTGCGCGAGGTGCTCCACGAGTACGGCGGCCTGCGCGGCTGGCCCAAGACGTCCGGCGGCCGGGGCCTGCACGTCTTCGTGCCGATCGAGCCGCGCTGGACCTTCACCCAGGTGCGCCGGGCCGCCATCGCCGCCGGGCGCGAACTGGAACGCCGCATGCCCGAGCAGGTGACCACGGCCTGGTGGAAGGAGCAGCGCGGCGAGAAGATCTTCGTCGACTACAACCAGACCGCACGGGACCGCACGATCGCCTCCGCCTACTCCGTACGCCCCCGCCCGCACGCCCCCGTGTCCGCGCCGCTGCGGTGGGACGAGGTGGGCACGGCCGTGCCGCGCGACTTCGATCTGGCGACCATGCCGGGACGCTTCGCCGAACTCGGCGACGTGCACGCCGACATGGACGACCACGCCTTCTCCCTGGAGGCCCTGCTCGAACTCGCCAGCCGGGACGAACACGACCACGGCCTCGGCGATCTGCCGTATCCCCCCGAGTACCCGAAGATGCCCGGCGAGCCGAAGCGCGTGCAGCCGAGCCGCGCCAAGCACACGGACGGCTAGGGCCTGTCGTTTGGATCATGCCGGCGTCGCGGGGTCTGGCACGCACATCTGCGGCGTTGTCGTCGGTCGCCGACGCCCCGCGTCGACTCCCTCCTCCGCCTTGCAGCTGCACGCGCCAGACCCCGCTCGGGCCGGTCAGGACGAACCGTCGGTCACAGCCAGCCTGATCCAAACGACAGGCCCTAGCGCGGGTCCGCCCGGGGCGGTTCTCACGCCCGTGCGGACCGGGTGGCGGTGCGGGCCGGGGCAGGCCCGGCGTCGGGGCGGCGAGGCTATCCTGATCGGCAACCGCCGAGGAGGAGCCCTGAGGTGACCGAGCCGACGACAGAGTCGCGCCCCACACTGGAGGCCGTGGCCGCCCGGGCCGGGGTCTCCCGGGCCACCGTGTCGCGCGTCGTCAACGGCGGTGACGGCGTGCGCGAACCGCTGGTCGAGCGGGTCAGACGGGCCGTCGAGGAACTCGGCTACGTGCCCAACCAGGCCGCCCGCAGCCTCGTCACCCGGCGCCACGACGCCGTCGCCGTGGTCATCGCCGAACCGGAGACCCGCGTCTTCGCCGACCCCTTCTTCGGGCTCCAGCTCCGCGGTATCAGCAAGGAACTGACGGCACACGACACGCAGCTCGTCCTGCTGCTCACGGAGGGACGCGACGACCACACACGCGTCGGCCGCTATCTCGCCGGAGGCCATGTCGACGGCGCGCTCGTCTTCTCGCTGCACCTCGACGACCCGCTGCCCGAGCTGATCCTCGGCGCCGGCGTGCCGACCGTCTTCGGCGGGCGGCCCGGCTGGGGCGACGGGACGCCCGGCTCGGCGTCCCCCCTCTACGTAGACAGCGACAACCGGGGCGGGGCACGGCAGGCCGTACGTCACCTGGTGGCGCTGGGGCGGACCCGGATCGCGCACATCACCGGCCTCCTCGACCAGACCTCGGCGGTGGACCGGCTCGACGGGTTCCGGGACGGCCGGGTCGACACCGATCCCCGGCTGGTCGCGGAGGGCGACTTCACGTCCGGCGGCGGCGAGCGTGCGATGCGGGAACTGCTGGAGCGCCGCCCCGACCTGGACGCGGTGTTCGCCGCCAACGACCTGACTGCGTCGGGTGCGTTGCGGGTCCTGCGGGAACGGGGGCGCCGCGTGCCCGAGGACGTCGCCGTGATCGGTTTCGACGACATGGCGCCCGTCGCCGAACAGACGGACCCGCCGCTGACGACGGTCCGTCAGGACATAGAGGAGATGGGCCGGCTGATGGCACGGATGCTGCTGCGGAACCTGGACCGCGACGGCGCCAGGGATCCGGAGGGCGCGGCGTCGAGCGTGGTCCTGCCGACGACGCTGGTACGCAGGTCCTCCGCGTAGACGGCACGCGGGGTCGGCCCGGGACACCGTCCCCACCTGGCAGTTGGTTCCGGGACACCGTCCCCACCTGGCAGTTGGCCCGGGACGCCGTCGGCTCCCGGTAGTTGGCACGCGACGTCGCCTGCATCCGATGTCGGCCTCGTTCCGCCGGCACCCGGCACCCGGCACCCGGCACCCGGCACCCGGCACCCGGCACCCGGCGTCCGGCCGCGGGCCGCGACGCCGTCCCCGCCCGGCAGTTGGCCCGCGACGCCGGCCCCCGCGGCGCTGCGCCAGCCCACGATGCCGCCGACACTCGGCAATTGGGCTGCGACGCCGGCCCCCGCGGCGCCACGCCAGCCCACGCCGCCGCCGAGACCCGGCAGTTGGCCCGCGACGTCGCCCGTCTCGACGGCGCCGCCTACCCGGAGGGCGCCACGCCGTCCCGGACTCAGCCCTGCTGCGGTGTCGCGCTCTTGATCACCGCGAAGCGGGCCCCGTACGGATCGGCGAGCTTCGCCATGCGGCCCACGCCCGCCATGTCCGTGGCGGGCGTGCGGACCTCGCCGCCCAGCTCCTGAGCCCTGGCGACGACCGCATCCGTGTCCGTGACCTCGAAGTACGGCAGCCAGTACGCGCCGGACCCGGCCTCCGTCGGATCGTCGGCCAGCGGGACGACGCCGCCGAACATGGCGTCCTCCTCGGTGTCGGCCGGGTTGACGCAGGTGTAGGTGCCGCCGGGGAAGGACACCGCCGACGTGTTCCAGCCGAAGGCGGAGTGGTAGAACGCGGCCGCCGCGGGGACGTCCTGGGTGTAGAGCTCGATCCAGCACAGCGAGCCGGGGTCTCCCGCCACGTCCAGTCCGTCGAGCCGGGCCGGCTGCCAGATGCCGAAGGGCACCCCCGCCTTGTCCGCGAGGATGGCCATGCGACCCTCGCCCATCACGTCCATGGGCTGCATGAGAACGGCGCCGCCCGCCCGCTCGACCGCCTGGGCGGTGGCCTGTGCGTCGGGACTCCGGAAGTACACCGTCCACGACGGCGGGCCCTGCTCGGGAGTGGTCTGCATACCGCCGGCGGCGGTCCTGCCGTCCAGCTGGAAGAAGCCGTAGCCGCCGGCCTCCGGACCCGCCGACAGGAACTGCCAGCCGAAGAGGCCTCCGTAGAAGGACGTGGCACCGTCGATGTCGGGCGTGCCGACATCGAGCCAGTTCGGAGCGCCGTCGACAAAACGGGTGGTGAGCATGATGTGCCCTCCTCTGCGGGATCCCGTTGCCTGCACTGCCGAGTCTTGCACCGCCCACTGACAACCGCTGCCGGGACGCCTCCGCGCGCCGCCGTGCGCCGGTGTGCCGGACCGGGCCATCATCAGGGGTCCCTCGGGCCCCGGCAGGAGCCGTCGATCCGCCGGGCTCCGGAACGAGCCGTCGATTTGCCGGGCTCCGGAACAGGCGTTGATCCGGCGTTGATGAAACGTTTTTCACCGCGCGGCACGATCTCGTCATGCACATCGACACGATCATCGAGCCCCGCACGGCATGGCGGGAGCAGGCGCTCTGCGCGCAGACCGGGGCGGACTTCTTCTTTCCCGAGCCGGGCAGCTCGGTGCGGGAGGCGAAGCGCATCTGCGGCATGTGCGAGATGCGCTCCGCCTGTCTCGACTACGCGCTGAACAACGACGAGCGCTTCGGAGTCTGGGGCGGACTCTCCGAGAAGGAGCGGCTCAGCCTCCGGCGCGCCCGGGAGTGACCGGGAGTGACCGGGAGTGACCGGGAGCCGGCCGCGGGAGTGGCCGCCCTCGGCATGCCGAACGGGGCCCGGTGTCCGGACCCCGTCGGTTGAGGTGGAGGTTGAGGTGGAGCTGGTGGTGGACGCCGGCTGCGGGGAGCGCGGCCTCCGGGGGTGTCAGCCGGCCGCGCGCGCCAGCATCCGCGCCTTGCGGGCCGCGAGCTTCTCGTCGAACTTCGAGGCCTCCGAGTCCAGGCCGCGCATGTAGAGACCGAGCTCCTCCTGGGCGCGCACACCCTCCGGGCCGAGACCGTCGATCTCCAGGACCCTGAGGTGGCGCAGCACCGGCTGGAGCACGTCGTCGTGGTGGATGCGCATGTTGTAGACCTCGCCGATGGCCATCTGGGCGGCGGCGCGCTCGAAGCCCGGCATGCCGTGACCGGGCATCCGGAAGTTGACGACGACGTCGCGGACGGCCTGCATGGTCAGGTCGGGGGCGAGCTCGAAGGCGGCCTTCAGCAGGTTCCGGTAGAAGACCATGTGCAGGTTCTCGTCGGTCGCGATGCGCGCCAGCATGCGGTCGCAGACTGGGTCGCCCGACTGGTGGCCGGTGTTGCGGTGGGAGATGCGGGTGGCCAGCTCCTGGAACGCGACGTACGCCACCGAGTGGAGCATCGAGTGGCGGTTGTCCGACTCGAAGCCCTCGCTCATGTGGGACATCCGGAAGGCTTCCAGCTGGTCCGGGTCCACGGCGCGCGACGCCAGCAGGTAGTCGCGCATCACGATGCCGTGCCGGCCCTCCTCCGCGGTCCAGCGGTGCACCCAGGTGCCCCACGCGCCGTCACGTCCGAAGAGGGAGGCGATCTCGTGGTGGTAGCTGGGGAGGTTGTCCTCGGTCAGCAGGTTCACGACGAGCGCGATCCGGCCGATCTCGGTGACCTTGGACTGCTCCTTGTCCCAGGCCTCGCCGTCCTCGAACTGACCGGGGAAGTTGCGGCCGTCGCTCCACGGCACGTACTCGTGGGGCATCCAGTCCTTCGCCACCTTGAGGTGGCGGTTGAGTTCCGTCTCGACCACTTCCTCCAGGGCGTACAGCAGTCGAGCGTCGGTCCAGACGGTGGACGGGCTGCCGAGAGAGGGAGTGGTGGTCGTCACAAGAACTCCAGGGGGACGTACGAGCGAAGAGCGGGGATAACCTACGGCATCGTAGGCTACGTACCCGTAGGTTACGAGACCGTAGGTTAAGAACGCCGTAAGGGGCGCAGTTCAGCGGGTTCCCATTGTGGGCATGATCACGCACGGACGGGCAGGCGGGCGGGGTGCACGGGCGGCTTTCGGCCGGTTCAGACGTACAGCTCCCGCAGTCGCACCGAGAGGCACGTCACACAGCCCTCCAGCTTCTCGAACTCGCTGATGTCGACGACCACCGGCTCGTGCCCGAGGTCCGCGAGCAGCTCGGCGGTCCTCGGCGCGCTCGCCGCCATCAGCAGCTTCCCGCCGCCGAGCAGGACCACGTGGGCCCCGGACTCCTCCGGCACCGGCAGGAAGCGGGGGAACAGCGACGGCGCGTCGACCTGCGGGAGGTGGCCGAGGACCGTCCCGTCGGGCAGCGCGGTGACCGCCGACTTCAGATGCAGCACCCTGGTCACGGGAACGGTGACGACACGGGCCCCCAGCGGCTCGAAGACGGCGCGCAGTTGCCGGACGCCCGCCGCGTCGGTCCGCCCGCCCCGCCCGACGTAGAGCGTGTCGCCGACCTTGAGGACGTCTCCGCCTTCGAGGGTGCCGGGCTCCCGGATCCGGTTCACCGAGCAGCCGAGGCGGGCCACGGCCTCCTCCACGCCGGCGGTCTCCCCGCGCCGGGACTCCGCCCCGGGGCGGGTGATCAGCGCGACGTTGCGGAAGACGACCACGGTGTCCTCGACGAACACCGCGTCGGGGAAGCCGTCGGCGCGGTCCACCTCCACGGTGTCCCAGCCGTGCGTGCGCAGCGCCTCCGTGTACGCCTCCCACTGCTCGACGGCCAGGCCGACGTCGACCGCCGTGCGGCCGATGTGGGTGACCAGCCCCTCCGCGAGGCGAGGGCCGGGGCGGCGGACGAGGGCCTTCTTGCTGGGCACGTGCGGGTCTCCGAATCGGCAGGGGTCTGGCGCCATCATGCAGGGTGGTCCGCGCGGACAGAAGCCCCCCACCACCGCACGCGCGGTCGTGAGGGGCCCCGGGACACCCGGCAGGTGCAGAGGAGCAGGGCCTAGGCGGGGCCGCCGACCGCCTCCGCCGTGGTCTCGGTGAGTTCGCCCCCTTCCAGCAGCAGCCAGCGCGTGATGCCGATGGACTCGAGGAACGGCACGTCGTGGGAGGCCACGACCAGTGCCCCCTCGTACGACTCCAGGGCCGCGGTGAGCTGCCGGACGCTCGCCATGTCGAGATTGTTCGTGGGCTCGTCGAGCAGCAGGAGCTGGGGCGCGGGCTCCGCCAGCATCAGGGCGGCGAGCGCGGCCCGGAAGCGTTCGCCGCCGGACAGCGTGTCCGCGCGCTGGTCGGCCCGCGCGCCCCTGAACAGGAAGCGGGCCAGCCGTGCCCGGATCCGGTTGTTCGTGGCGCCGGGCGCGAAGCGGGCCACGTTCTCGGCGACCGTCAGCCGGTCGTCGAGAACGTCGAGCCGCTGCGGCAGGAAACGCATCGGCACCTGGGCGCGCGCCTCGCCGGACACCGGCGCCAGCTCCCCGGCGATCGTGCGCAGCAGCGTCGTCTTGCCCGCGCCGTTGCGCCCGGTCAGCGCGACCCGCTCCGGCCCCCGCAGTTCGAACGTGCCGTCCACCCGGGCGCCGTACCTCAGCTCCAGGTTCTCCAGGACGAGAACCGTGCGGCCCGGAGGCACGGCCGTGTGCGGCAGGTCGACGCGGATCTCGTCGTCGTCCCGCACGGCCGTCGCCGCCTCGTCGAGGCGTTCCCTGGCCTCGGCGAGTCTCTCCTCGTGCATGATGCGGTGCTTGCCGGCGGACTCCTGCGCCGCCCGCTTGCGCGCGCCCATGACGATCTTCGGCTCGCGCTTCTGCTCGTACATCTTCTGCCCGTACCGCTTGCGGCGGGCCAGCTTGACCTGGGCGTCGGCCAGTTCACGCTTCTGTTTGCGCAGGTCGGACTCGGCGACGCGCATCATGCGCTCCGCCGCCTCCTGTTCGACGGCGAGTGCCTCCTCGTACGCGGAGAAGTTGCCGCCGTACCAGGAGACCTCCCCGCAGTGGAGCTCCGCGATCTGGTCGACCAGGTCGAGGAGTTCACGGTCGTGGCTGACCACCACCATGACGCCGGACCAGGCCTCGACGGCCGCGTACAGCCGGCGGCGTGCGTACAGGTCGAGGTTGTTCGTCGGTTCGTCGAGCAGCAGGACGCCGGGGCGTCGCAGCAGCAGCGCGGCCAGCCGCAGCAGGACCGACTCGCCGCCCGACAGCTCGCCGGCGGTGCGGTCCAGGCCGATGTGGCCGAGCCCGAGTTCGCCGAGCATCGCCTCGGCCCGCTCCTCGACGTCCCAGTCGTCGCCGACGGCCGTGAAATGCTCCTCGGCCACGTCGCCGGCTTCGATGGCGTGCAGCGCGGCGCGGACCGACGCGATGCCGAGCGCCTCGTCGACGCGCAGCGTGGTGTCGAGCGTGACGTTCTGCGGGAGGTAGCCGACCTCGCCCGCGACGCGGACGGTGCCGTCGGCAGGGGTGAGGTCACCCGCGATCAGCCTCAGCAGGGTGGATTTGCCCGTGCCGTTGGCACCGACGAGCCCGGTCCTGCCCGGGCCGAAGGCGGCCTGGAGGTCGTCGAACACGGTGGTGCCGTCGGGCCAGGCGAAGGACAGGGCGGTACAGGTGACGGACGTGGGGAAGGTGGACATGAAACCTCGCGGTTGCCTGGTGCGGTCGGGGGAACGCGTTCGGGACACCGCGAGGTGACGACAGTCCGGGAGGGGGCGGGAGAAGAAGGGCCCGTGCCGGAAGGACGGCTCAGCTGCCGAGGTCGCACGCTGCGCACCCGGGAGCCGGACAGGCCGGCTGCGAGTGACGCGGTGTCTCAGGACCTCAGACGAGCAACGTCCTTCTCCATTCGACGACAACAGGACCCCTCCACCGTAGGAAGGGCCCCAGGGACTGTCAACGGAATAACGAGGGGCCCGCCGGGCCTGGCCGACGCGTCGCCGGGCCCCACCGCCTCCGGTGGGCTCCGCCCCCGACCACGTGAAGGAGACTCCGTGCCCGACGGCTCGCTCTCGCTGCCCGCCCGGCTCTACCTGCTGGCCTGGGACATCACGAAACTCAAGGTCAGCGGCGCGACCCACCTCCATCACCTGGTCCGGGCCAGCGCCCTCACGGAGCTGGCCCAGCGTGGAATCCTCACCGACGTGGACGGCATCGCCTGCCCCGCCGACACGGACCGCCGCACCGGTGACCTCGTCCTCGACGGCCTGCTGGAACTCGTCGAGGAGTCCCGTCCGCGCAAGTGGAAGACGTGGGTGACGCTGCGGGCCCGGGTCACCCTGGACGCCCTGCGCGCGCAGCTCGCCGCCGAGGGGTATCTGCTGGCGAGGAAGAAGCGGGTGCTCGGACTCTTCCCGTCCGTGGAGTACGAGCTCGCGCGGGTGCCGGTCGTGACGGCCCTGCGCGAGGAGGCGCGGCAGGTGCTGGAGGGACCCCGGCCCGTCGCCGAGATCTCCGACCGGGACGCGGCCCTCGTCGCGCTGGCCGCGGCGGCCGAGCTGCGCACGTTCGTGTCGGGCAAGGACCGCAGGCAGCACAAGGCCCGCATCGACGAACTCACCGAGCGCAGCGGCGCGGCGGCGCCCGCCCTGAAGAAGGTCATCCAGGAGGTGCGGACGGCGATGATCGTCGCGGTCACGGCCGCGTCGACCGCGGGGGCGGGAGCGGGAAGCTGACCGACGGCGCCGCGCGCCGGCCGACGTGCCCCGCAGTGGACGTACGCCGGCTACGTCGGTTGACGGGCGCCGGTCCACTCCAGGCCCGCCCTCTCGCACGTACATGCCGGATTTCCGCCAGCCAGGCCTCGGGCCCGGTGGTTGGCTCGCCCCATGACCGATCCCAGTCCCCTCCGCGAATCCGCCGTCGCCTTCCGCGCCCTGCACGTCCCGGGCCGCCCGCTCGTCCTGCCCAACGCCTGGGACACGGTGAGCGCCCTGCTCATCGAGGAGGCCGGCGCCGCCGCGCTGGCGACCACGAGCGCGGGGATCGCCTGGGAGCTGGGCGCTGCCGACGGTGACCGGCTCGACCGGGAGCAGGCACTCGCCGCCGTCGAGCGGATCGCCGCCCGGGTCCGGATCCCGGTCACCGCGGACATCGAGAGCGGTTACGCGCCGGACGCCGAGGGGGTGCGGGACACCGTCGGGGCGGTGCTCGCCGCCGGAGCCGTGGGCGTGAACATCGAGGACGCGCTGCACGACGGCAGTGGGGTGCTGCGTCCCGTCGAGGAGCAGGCCGAGCGCATCACCGCGGCCCGCGCGGCGGCCGACGCGGCCGGAGTGCCCCTGTTCGTCAACGCCCGCATCGACACGTTTCTCAGGGGTGGCGGGTCGGTCGGGGAGACCCTGGAGCGGGCCGCCGCCTTCGTCGCCGCCGGTGCCGACGGCGTCTTCGTCCCCGGAGCCGCGGATCCGGGCGTCGTTAGGGCGCTCGCCGACGGCATCGACGCTCCGCTGAACGTGATGGTCGGCCACGGGACACCGTCCACCGTCCCCGAGCTGGCCGCGCTCGGTGTCGCCCGGATCAGCGCCGGCTCGGGCCTCGCGCAGGCGGCGCACGCCCTGGTCCGCCGGGCGGCGCGGGAGCTGCTGGACGAGGGAACGTACGGCGCGCTGGCCGACGGCCTCGACTACGGCGAGCTGAACGGCCTGCTCGGCACCGGCCGCTAGGGCCTGTCGTTTGGATCAGGCTGGCTGTGACCGACGGTTCGTCCTGACCGACCCGAGCGGGGTCTGGCGCGTGCAGCTGCAAGGCGGAGGAGGGAGTCGACGCGGAGCGTCGGCGACCGACGACAACGCCGCAGATGTGCGTGCCAGACCCCGCGACGCCGGCATGATCCAAACGACAGGCCCTAGGAGCGGAACCCGACCGTCGGTCGATGCCAGGCCCGGCCCGGAAGGTCACGGGTGGAGCGGGCCGCCTCCACGGACGCTCAGCACGCGTCCCGTATCAGCTCCGCCAGATCGTGGTCCAGGTCGAGCTGGAGGTGTTCGAGGCCGAAGGGCACCAGCTCCGTCGTACGCTCCAGGAAGCCGCGCACCTCGCCCGAACGGACGTGCACCACGGCGGTGCCCTCCGGGGCGTGGAACTCCAGCACGGTGCGGTCGTACCCGTACGGCCGCACCCGTACGTCGCCGTGCCCCTCCGGGCCCTCGAGGCCGGACACGAGCAGTTCGCGGGCGAAGGTCCAGCACACCTCCACGCCTTCGAGCGTGGCCGGGGCCGGGAAGGTCATCCGGACGGCGAAGGGGTCGCGCCGGTCGTAGTGGAGCGTGGCGGGAATGCTCGGCATCCGCGGCGCGGCGGCGACGAGACGGGCCTCTACGGGCTGCTCGATGACGGTGGACAACGCCTTGCTCCCTTGTGACGGCTGGACGGACTCCGGACGGACGAGATCTGGCACTTGAGGAGACGATGGAATGAGCCAATCCGTGCACCTGAAACCCAAGTGACCTCTGTCACCGAGTTCATTCGGAGGGGCGGACGTTCCGTAAGGTGATCCATTTCTCACCCTGTCGGCCTCGGACATCCTGGAGGACACCCGGACGCGGTCCCGGGGTTCCGCCGGACGCCATCTGGACGGCACCGGGGGAGTGGGCTAGCTTCGCCCGCCATGAGGCGCTTGGGAATGACGCGACGCACGAGCCGGACGGTCACCGTGGGACTCTGCGCGGCGGCGCTCGCCGCCGCGCTGGCGGCACCGGCGCAGGCACGGCAGGCCCCGGCGCGACAGGCGCAGGGAAGCGGCCCCCAGCCGGGCTGGGCCCTCAAGGACAGCGGCACGGACGTGCGCTTCCGCGGGCTGTCCGCCGTGGGCCGGGACACCGCCTGGGTGGCCGGATCCAAGGGCACCGTGCTGCGCACCACCGACGGCGGCGCGCACTGGCGGAACGTCTCGCCGCCCGGCGCGGCCGGGCTGGAACTGCGTGACGTCGAGGCGTTCGACGCGCGCCGCGCCGTGGTCCTGGCGATCGGCGAGGGCGAGGCGTCCCGGGTGCTGCGCACCGACGACGGGGGCGCGACCTGGACCGAGTCCTTCCGCAACACCGACGCCAAGGCCTTCTACGACTGCGTCACGTTCTTCGACCGCCGCCACGGTCTGGCGATGAGTGACCCCGTGGACGGAAAGTTCCGCATCCTGTCGACCGCCGACGGCGGTCGCTCCTGGAAGGTGCTGCCCAGCGCGGGAATGCCCCCGGCGCTGGAGGGTGAGGCCGGGTTCGCGGCCGGCGGACAGTGCCTGGTGGCCTCGGGCCCGCGTGACGTGTGGCTGGCCACCGGCGGGGCCGCACGCGCGCGCGTGCTGCACTCCGCCGACCGCGGGCTGACCTGGACGGCCGCGGACAGCCCGGTCCCGGCCGGCGACCCCGCGCGCGGCGTCTTCGCCCTCGCCTTCCGCGACCGCACCCACGGTCTCGCCGTCGGCGGCGACTACCGCGCCGACCAGCCGTCACCGCGTTCGGCGGCGGTCACCCGCGACGCCGGGCGCACCTGGACACCCGCCGCCCAGCCCCCGCCCGCCTACCGCTCCGGAGTCACCTGGCTCCCGCACAGCCGCTCCGCCGCGCTCGCGGTCGGTCCCACGGGCACCGACCTGACCACGGACGGCGGCCGCACCTGGCGCACGGTCGACGCGGGCTCGTACGACACCGTGGACTGCGCACCGGACCGGGGCTGCTGGGCCTCGGGCGAGAAGGGCCGCGTGGCACGGCTGGAGGGCTGATCCCCGCTCGCCGTGCGGCAGGGCAGCGGCCGTGTGTGCGTGGGCACCCGGGGTACCCGCCCCGTCGGCGAGGGCGGCACCCGTCCCACGACGAAAGGAAGTGAGCCGGCATGCCCCGTGGCTCCAGTCCCAAGCGGGAACGCCAGTACGAGCACATCAAGGAGAGCGCCCGGGACCGCGGCGAGAGCGAGGACCGCGCCGAGGAGATCGCCGCGCGCACCGTCAACAAGGAACGCGCCCGCTCCGGCGAGTCGAAGACCGCGAGCCGCACGTCCACGAAGGACATGTCGTCCGGCGAGCGCGGCGGCCGACGCTCGCACCAGGGCGCCCAGGGCCTGACCTACGACCAGCTGTACGAGGAGGCCAAGCGGCGCAACATCCACGGCCGCTCGGACATGAACAAACAGCAGCTGCAGCGCGCACTCGACAAGTAACGGCACCCTCCGCCGGGTTCGCGCGCGCGACCCGCCGCACCCGGGCACGGTCCCCCGCGACGGCGAGGACGATGACGCGGTCGCAGGGACCTCCCGTGCGGTACGCGAGCGGCGCCCGTACCGGGGTGACGACCCCGGCCGGGGAACGCGGTCCCGGCGGCGCCGTACCCTCGTCACCACCATGACGACGACCGTAGGAATTCCGGCGGGCTGGCCCACCACCGAAGCGCAGGCGCGCGCCGCGCAGGACGAGTTGCGGGCGCGGGTGGTGCTCGACGAGCCGGGACCGCAGCCCGGGAACGGCCATGTGACCGGCGTCGACGTGGCGTACGACGACGAGCGGGACCTCGTCGTGGCCGCGGCCGTCGTACTGGACGCGGCGACCCTCGACGTCGTCGCGGAGGCCACCGCCGTCGGACAGGTCTCCTTCCCGTACGTGCCCGGTCTGCTCGCCTTCCGCGAGATCCCGGCGGTCCTGGCCGCGCTCGACGCCCTGCCCTGCGCCCCCGGCCTCGTCGTCTGCGACGGCTACGGACTCGCCCACCCGCGCCGCTTCGGTCTCGCCAGTCACCTCGGCGTCCTCACCGGGCTGCCCACCATCGGCGTCGCCAAGAACCCGTTCACGTTCTCCTACGAGGAGCCGGGCCCCCGGCGCGGCCGCGCGTCCCCGCTGCTCGCGGACGAGGAGGAGGTGGGCCGCGCCCTGCGCACCCGGGACGGCACGAAGCCGGTGTTCGTCTCCGTCGGCCACCGGGTCGGCCTGGACACCGCGTGCGCGCACACGCTCGCGCTCACGCCGGAGTACCGGCTCCCGGAGTCGACCCGCGCGGCGGACGCCCTGTGCCGGCGTGCACTGAAGAAGGCGACGGGCTGACCCGCCGGCCCGTCGCCGCCGCCCGCCGAGTGCGCCTGCGGGTGTCCACTCCCGGCCCGGTCCTTGAGTACGTGTTCTGAGTAGCTGTACGGATGCGGTGGCCGCGCTGGCGTCGGCAGGCTGTGCCCCATGACGACGCACCGGTCCCACAGAGCCCCCGTCCCCCCGGTCCACCCCGCCCGGCCCGCCGAGCGCGCCATGACCGTCGCCCTCGTCCTCGCCGTGATCGCCGGACTGGGCTGGATCGGCGGCATGCTCTACACGGTCCTGGGATGGCCGCTGTAGGCCCGGTGCCACGCGGTCACCTGGTGGCCGCCACCCGGAAGACGATCCCCGCCCGGCGGAGGCGTTCCGTCAGGGCGTCACCCATGGCCGTCACCGTCGTGACCTGCCCGGCGGTCTTCGGGAGTTCGTCGAACGCGAGGGACAGCGCCCCCTCGGCGAGGATCTTCGCGGTCTCGCCGTAGCCCGGGTCGCCGCCCGCGACCTCCGTGAAGACCCGGCGCCCGCCACCCTCACCGACGAACCGCACCGAGAACCAGCTCTTCGCGCGCCTGGCCTCGCTCGGCCCCTCGCCGGGCCTGACGCGACCCGACAGCCAGCGCCGGGCGGGCGGCAGTTGGGCCGCCGCGAAGAGTGCGCTCACCGCGGCGACCCCGCCCACGGCGACCGGCAGGTGCTCGACGGCCGCGTAGTGCCGGTAGCGGAAGTCGGGCCCGTACCGTTCCACGGCCCGTGCGGAGCGCTGGACCACCTGGGGGTCGATCGTGGGCAGCGGGAGCGCCCAAGCCCCGACCTCCTTGGCGAACCGCGGTGCGCCCGGCGGCGCGTACGCCCGCCGTCCCACCAGGCGCGGCTCGTGCCGCCCGCGGTCCCGCGCCGCGGCCAGCACCTGCCGGCCGCGCGCGAACTGGTTGAGCGCCGAGGCGAACGTGCCGCCGGAGAACATCCCCTGGGCGCGGACGAACCCGTCGACGGTCAGCGGCACGCCCTCGGGAAGCTGTCGCACCGTGAAGTAGGCGCCCAGGTCGTGCGGGACCGAGTCGAAACCGCAGGCGTGCACGAGCCGCGCCCCGGTCTCCCGGGCGCGCGCGTCGTACCGGACGTACATCAGGTCCACGAACTCCGGTTCACCGGTGAGATCGACGTAGTCGGTGCCGGCGTCCGCGCAGGCGGCCACCAGTTCCTCGCCGTAGGTGAGGTACGGGCCGACCGTCGTGGCGACCACGCGGGCATTGCGGGCGAGTTCGCGCAGCGACGCCGGGTCGGACACGTCGGCCCGCAGCACCCCGATCTCCGAGGTGCCCGCCAGCCGCTTCCGCAGCCGCTCGAGTTTCTCCGTGCTGCGCCCAGCGATCGCCCACCGCAGCCCGTCGGGCGCGTGCGCGGCGAGGTACTCCGCGGTGAGCGCGCCGACGAAGCCGGTCGCTCCGAAGAGCACGATGTCGTACGCCCGATCCGCCCTGTCCTGCATGGTCATGACACCTTTCGTCGCAGGTCCCGCGCCGTTCCCGGTGGCTGAGGCTAGCGTGAGGTGCGGTGGGCCGAACGACGCGGGCCCACAACGGCCGGAATTTGACTAAGCGCTTGCTCGCTCAGGTCTTGTCCGAAGTGGAACGCGTTCTTTAACATCGCCGATGTCACATCGGTGGTGTCACAGTGCTGGGAGCCCGGATGGCAGCGGCAGGAACGGCAGGGCACGGTCCGCTCGCCGGGGTGCGCGTGGTCGAGCTGGCGGGCATCGGGCCCGGCCCGTTCGCCGGGATGCTCCTCGCCGACCTCGGGGCCGATGTCGTCCGCGTCGACCGGCCGCACGGTACGGGCCTCGCGATCGACCCCGCGTACGACCTCACCAACCGGAACAAGCGCTCCGTGGTCGTGGACCTGAAGGCCGAGGACGGGCCGGACCGCGTCCTCGACCTGGTGGAGCGCGCCGACGTGCTCATCGAGGGCTACCGCCCCGGCGTCGCCGAACGGCTGGGCGTGGGCCCCGACAGCTGCCACGCCCGCAACCGCAGGCTCGTCTACGGACGCATGACCGGCTGGGGCCAGGAAGGACCGCTCGCCCCGCGCGCCGGGCACGACATCGCCTACATCGCCCTGACCGGCACCCTGGGCATGATCGGCAGCCCGGAGGGAGCGCCGGTGGTCCCCGCCAACCTCCTCGGGGACTACGCGGGCGGCTCGCTCTATCTCGTCGTCGGCATCCTCGCCGCCCTGCACCACGCGCGCGAGAGCGGCAGCGGCCAGGTCGTGGACGCGGCCGTCGTCGACGGCACCGCGCACCTGTCCGCGATGATCCACGGCATGCTGGCCGCCGGCCGCTGGCAGGACCGGCGCGGCGCCAACCTGCTCGACGGGGGCGCTCCCTTCTACGGGACGTACGAGACGGCCGACGGGCGGTACATGGCCGTCGGCGCTCTGGAGGAGCGGTTCTACGACGAGTTCGTGGAACTGCTCGGCATCCCGGCCGACGCCCCCGTCCGCACGGACCCGGCGCGCTGGGGCGACCTGCGCGCGGCGGTCGCGGCCCGCTTCAGGACCCGTACCAGGGACGAGTGGACCGCGGTCTTCGAAGGGTCCGACGCGTGCGTGGCGCCGGTCCTGTCGCTGCGCGAGGCCCCCGCCCACCCGCACCTCGCCGCCCGCGGCACCTTCACCGACCACGGCGGCATCACCCAGCCCGCCCCCGCCCCCCGCTTCTCCGCCACCCCCACCTCCGTGCGCCGCGGGCCCGCCCGGCCCGGCGCCGACACCGCCGAGGTGGCGCGCGACTGGGACCTGCCCCACCTGATGGAGGACGGCGACATGCCGCGCCGCGACAGCAAGGACCGCACCTGATGGAGCTCTCCCTCCCGCTCGACTACGCGGGCGACCCCCGGCAGGCCGCCGACGACGTGGCCGCCCTCGAATCCGCCGGACTGGACGCCGTCTGGGTCGCCGAGGCCTACGGCTTCGACTCGCCCACGGTCATGGGCTACCTGGCCGCCCGCACCGAGCGCCTCAAGATCGGCGCCGCGATCCTGAACGTCTACTCCCGCACGCCCGCCCTCATCGCCCAGACCGCCGCGGGACTCGACGCGGTCTCCGGCGGCCGCGCGCTCATCGGCCTCGGCGCCTCCGGCCCGCAGGTCGTCGAGGGCTGGCACGGAAAGGCGTACGACAAGCCCCTCGGCCGTACCCGCGAGGCCGTCGAACTGACCCGCCGCATCCTGCGCCGCGAGACCATCGACCACCACGGCATCACGGACATGCCCCGCCCCGGCGGCCTCGGCAAGCCCCTGAAGATCCTCACCAGGCCCGTGCGCCCCGAAGTGCCCCTGTACGTGGCCTCCCTGGGCCCCGCCAACGTGCGCATGACCGCCGAGATCGCCGACGGCTGGCTGCCCACCCTCTTCATCCCGGAGAAGGCGCACCAGGTGTGGGGCACGCCCCTCGCGGAGGGCGCCGCACGCCGGGACCCGTCCCTCGGTCCGTTGCAGATCGCCGCCGGCGGACCGCTCGCCATCGGGGAGGACGCGTCGGCGCTGCGCGACCTCGCGCGTCCCAGGATCGCCCTCTATGTCGGCGGGATGGGCGCGCCCGGCAAGAACTTCTACAACGACCTCGCCGTGGCCTACGGCTACGAGCGGGAGGCCGCCCTCATCCAGGAGCTGTACCTCTCCGGGAAGAAGCGGGAAGCCGAGGCGGCCGTACCGGACGAGTTCTGCGAGCTCATGTCGCTCTGCGGACCGCAGAGTTACGTCCGCGAGCGGGTCGAGGCCTTCCGCGAGGCCGGCGTCACGATGCTGAACGTGACACCCGTCGGCGAGGACCCGGCGAAGCTGGTCGAGACCGTCAAGAACTGGCTCTAGGGGGCTTGGGCAATGAAGCGGCAGATCTTCTCCGCCGAGCACGACGCGTTCCGCGAGACCGTCCGCACGTTCCTCGCCAAGGAGGTCCTGCCGCACTACGAGCAGTGGGAGAAGGACGGCATCGTCTCGCGTGAGGCATGGCGGGCGGCCGGGAAGCAGGGACTTCTCGGCCTCGCCGTCCCGCAGGAGTACGGGGGCGGCGGCACCGCCGACTTCCGCTACAGCGCCGTACTGGCCGAGGAGTTCACGCGCGCCGGTGCCGCAGGACTCGCCCTCGGCCTGCACAACGACATCATCGGGCCGTATCTGACGGACCTGGCCACCGAGGAGCAGAAGCGGCGCTGGCTGCCCGGGTTCTGCGACGGCTCGCTGATCACGGCCATCGCCATGACCGAACCGGGCGCGGGCTCCGATCTCCAGGGCATCAGGACGCACGCCGAGGACCGGGGCGACCACTGGCTGCTCAACGGCTCCAAGACCTTCATCTCGAACGGCATCCTCGCCGACCTGGTGATCGTGGTCGCGAGGACGACGCCCGAGGGTGGCGCCAAGGGCCTGTCCCTGCTGGTCGTCGAGCGCGGCACGGAGGGCTTCGAGCGCGGCCGCAACCTGGACAAGATCGGCCAGAAGGCGCAGGACACCGCCGAGCTGTTCTTCCACGACGTCCGCGTGCCCAAGGAGAACCTGCTCGGCGAGCCGAACGGCGCCTTCCTGCACCTGATGACGAACCTCGCGCAGGAGCGCATGGGCATCGCCGTCGCCGGGATCGCCGCGGCCGAGCACCTGCTGGAGATCACCACCGCGTACGTCAAGGAGCGCGAGGCGTTCGGACGGCCGCTGTCCAAGCTCCAGCACATCCGCTTCGAGATAGCCGAGATGGCGACCGAGTGCGCCGTCACCCGCACGTTCCTCGACCGCTGCATCGTCGACCACGCGAACGGCGAACTCGACGCCGTGCACGCCTCGATGGCCAAGTGGTGGGCCACCGAACTCCAGAAGCGGGTCGCCGACCGCTGCCTCCAACTGCACGGAGGCTACGGCTACATGACGGAGTACCGCGTCGCCAGGGCCTTCACCGACGGACGCATCCAGACCATCTACGGCGGAACCACCGAGATCATGAAGGAGATCATCGGCCGTTCCCTGCTCGGCTAACCCCCTGGCCCTCCCCGAAAGGCTTATCAGTGAGCACCGAAGCGTACGTGTACGACGCGATCCGCACCCCGCGCGGCCGCGGCAAGGCGAACGGCGCCCTGCACGGCACCAAGCCCATCGACCTCGTCGTCGGGCTCATCCACGAGATCCGCGACCGCTTCCCGGGCCTCGACCCGGCCGCGATCGACGACATCGTGCTCGGCGTGGTGGGCCCGGTCGGCGACCAGGGCTCCGACATCGCGCGCATCGCCGCGATCGCCGCGGGACTGCCCGACACCGTCGCCGGCGTCCAGGAGAACCGCTTCTGTGCCTCCGGTCTCGAAGCCGTCAACCTGGCTGCCATGAAGGTCCGTTCCGGCTGGGAGGACCTGGTCCTCGCGGGCGGCGTCGAGTCGATGTCGCGAGTGCCGATGGCCTCGGACGGCGGCGCCTGGTTCGCCGACCCGATGACGAACCTGGACACCAACTTCGTGCCGCAGGGCATCGGCGCCGACCTCATCGCCACCATCGAGGGCTTCACGCGCCGTGACGTCGACGAGTACGCCGCCCTCTCCCAGGAACGCGCCGCCGCGGCCTGGAAGGACGGCCGCTTCGGCCGGTCCGTCGTGCCGGTCAGGGACCGCAGCGGCCTGGTCGTCCTCGACCACGACGAACACCTGCGCCCGGGCACCACCGCCGACTCGCTCGCCGGGCTCAAGCCCTCCTTCGCCGACATCGGCGAACTGGGCGGTTTCGACGCCGTGGCCCTGCAGAAGTACCACTGGGTCGAGGAGATCGACCACGTCCACCACGCCGGCAACTCGTCCGGCATCGTCGACGGCGCCTCCCTCGTGGCGGTCGGCTCGCGCGAGGTCGGCGAGCGCTACGGCCTCACCCCGCGTGCCCGTATCGTCTCCGCCGCCGTCTCCGGTTCCGAGCCGACCATCATGCTCACCGGCCCCGCGCCCGCCACCCGCAAGGCACTCGCCAAGGCCGGTCTGACCATCGACGACATCGACCTCGTCGAGATCAACGAGGCCTTCGCCGCGGTCGTGCTGCGCTTCGTCAAGGACATGGGCCTGTCCCTGGACAAGGTCAACGTCAACGGCGGTGCCATCGCGCTCGGCCACCCGCTCGGCGCGACCGGCGCGATGATCCTCGGCACCCTCGTCGACGAACTGGAGCGCCAGGACAAGCGCTACGGCCTCGCCACCCTCTGCGTCGGCGGCGGCATGGGCATCGCCACGATCATCGAGCGCCTGTAACTCCCCAGCGGCCCACGAGACCTACACGGAGACCCTCCTCATGACCGAGAGCACCACCATCCGCTGGGAACAGGACGAGACCGGCGTCGTCACCCTCGTCCTCGACGACCCGAACCAGTCCGCCAATACGATGAACCAGGCCTTCAGGACCTCGATCGCGGCGGTCGCCGAACGCGCCGAGGCGGAGAAGGACTCCATCCGCGGCATCATCTACACCTCCGCCAAGAAGACCTTCTTCGCGGGCGGCGACCTCAAGGACATGATGAAGGCCGGACCTGAGGACGCCCAGCGGGTGTTCGAGGCCGGCGTCGCCCTCAAGTCCGCCCTGCGCCGCATCGAGACACTGGGCAAGCCCGTCGTCGCCGCCGTCAACGGCGCTGCGCTCGGCGGCGGTTACGAGATCGCCCTCGCCTCCCACCACCGCATCGCCCTGGACGCCCCCGGTTCCAAAATCGGCCTGCCCGAGGTCACCCTCGGCCTGCTGCCCGGGAGCGGCGGAGTCACCCGCACCGTACGCCTCATGGGCATCGCGGACGCGCTGCTGAAGGTGCTGCTCCAGGGCACCCAGTACTCCCCGCGGCGGGCCCTGGAGAACGGCCTCGTCCACGAAGTGGCCACCACCCACGAGGAGATGCTCGCCAAGGCGCGCGCCTTCATCGACGCCAACCCCGAGTCGCAGCAGCCCTGGGACAAGCCGGGTCACAAGATCCCAGGCGGCACGCCGTCGAACCCCCGGTTCGCCGCGAACCTGCCCGCCTTCCCCGCGAGCCTGAGGAAGCAGCTGAACGGCGCCCCCTACCCGGCCCCGCGCAACATCCTCGCGGCCGCCGTCGAGGGCTCCCAGGTCGACTTCGAG
The DNA here is from genome assembly GCF_056435845.1 of Streptomyces sp. NPDC043867. NCBI lineage: Bacteria > Bacillati > Actinomycetota > Actinomycetes > Kitasatosporales > Streptomycetaceae > Streptomyces > Streptomyces sp. NPDC043867. The sequence goes on from NZ_JBWKDS010000018.1 coordinate 158,487, forward strand.
ACGGCGCTGACCATCGAGGGGCGCTACTTCACCGAGCTGGTCACCGGGCAGACCGCCAAGAACATGATCCAGGCGTTCTTCTTCGACCTCCAGGCGGTCAACTCCGGTGCCAGCCGGCCCGACGGCATCGCACCGCGCCAGGTCCGCAGGGTCGCCGTCCTCGGCGCCGGCATGATGGGCGCGGGCATCGCCTACTCGTGCGCCCGCGCCGGCATCGACGTCGTCCTCAAGGACGTGTCGGCCGAGGCCGCGGCGAGGGGGAAGGACTACTCCGGGAAACTGTGCGCCAAGGCCGTCTCCCGGGGCCGTACCACCCAGGAGAAGGCGGACGCGCTGCTCGCCCGCATCACGCCCACGGCGGACCCGCAGGACCTGGCCGGCTGCGACGCCGTGATCGAGGCCGTCTTCGAGGACCCGGCACTCAAGCACAAGGTGTTCCAGGAGATCCAGCACGTCGTCGACCCCGACGCCCTGCTCTGCTCCAACACCTCCACGCTGCCCATCACCGTCCTCGCCGAGGGCGTGGAGCGGCAGGGCGACTTCATCGGGCTGCACTTCTTCTCCCCGGTCGACAAGATGCCGCTCGTCGAGATCATCAGGGGCGAGCGCACCGGTGACGAGGCGCTGGCCCGCGCCTTCGACCTGGTCCGCCAGATCAACAAGACCCCGATCGTCGTGAACGACTCGCGCGGCTTCTTCACCTCGCGCGTCATCGGGCACTTCATCAACGAGGGCGTCGCGATGGTCGGCGAGGGCATCGAGCCCGCGTCCGTCGAGCAGGCGGCGGCCCAGGCGGGCTACCCGGCGAAGGTGCTCTCCCTCATGGACGAGCTGACCCTCACCCTGCCGCGCAGGATCCGCGAGGAGTCCCGGCGCGCCGTCGAGGAGGCGGGCGGCACCTGGGCGACCCACCCGGCGGAGGCGGTCGTCGACCGCATGGTCGACGAGTTCGGCCGCACGGGACGCAGCGGGGGAGCGGGCTTCTACGAGTACGGGGAGGACGGCAGCCGCGGCAGGCTGTGGCCGGGACTGCGCGAGCACTTCACGAAGCCGGGGCACCGCATCCCGTTCGAGGACATGCAGGAGCGCATGCTCTTCTCCGAGGCGCTCGACACGGTCCGCCTCCTCGAAGAAGGGGTCCTGACGTCCGTGGCCGACGCCAACATCGGATCCGTCCTCGGGATCGGCTTCCCGGGCTGGACGGGCGGCGTGCTCCAGTACATCAACGGGTACGAGGGCGGACCGGCCGGCTTCGTGACGCGCGCGCGTGAACTCGCCGAGCGCTACGGCGAGCGGTTCACGCCGCCCGCGCTCCTCGTCGAGAAGGCGGACAGCGGCGAGACGTTCAGCGACAAGTAACAGCGGCAGCCGGCACGTATAGCGCGAGCCGCCCCGCGTGGCGGCTGCGCCTCGGCGGCGAAGTGGCTCAGGACTCCCTGAGCCACTCCCGCAGTTCCTCCTTGAGGGAGCGCTGGAAGCTCGTCAGCAGGGCCTGCACCACGAGCGGCTGCATGTGCGCGGACAGGGACTTCACGGCGGCCACGGACTCCCGTCCGCCCACCGCTTCCCGCAGCAGCGTGGACAGCTCGTGCGCGGCCGCCCGCGAGTGCTCCAGCAGGACGGTCCGCGCCGCGCGGATCGCCTCGGGCGCGATCGGCACGTCGAGGAGCTGGACACCGAGCCGCAGCAGACCCGGGTCCGCACGGAACCCGCCGGGGACGGGGACGACCAGGTCCATCGCGGTGAGCCGGTCCAGGTCCGCCGCGTCCAGCGGCCGGCCCGCCCGCCGCTCCAGTTCCTCCCGCGACATCTCCTCCGCCGTGTCCGGCGCCCACGAGGCGACCACGGCGCGGTGGACGGCGAGGTCCTCGGCGCTCAGGCCGGGCGGCAGCCGCTGGAGGTGACGCTCGATCGCGGCCAGCGTCATGCCCTGGTGCTGCAACTCCTCGATGAGCGCGAGACGGCCCAGGTGCTCCCCGCTGTAGTGGCCCACGCGGCGGGGGCCGATCACGGGCGGCGGCAGCAGACCCCTGGTGCTGTAGAAGCGGACCGTACGGACCGTGACGCCGGCCCGCGCGGCCAGTTCGTCGACCGTGAGCGTCGGCTCCCCGGTGTCCGTCGTCATGGCAGCCCCTCGCCTCTTCGGGTGGTGCGGTGGTCCGGTGCAACAGTATTGCTGTCTCACCAGTGTGGTGAAAGCGGACGCCGGAGCCGGCCGGCACCCGGACCGGAGAGTGCCGGATGCACGTCGCGGGAGATCTGTACAGGCCCCGATCAGCATGTGAGATGTGCCGCTATGTGACATCGGCCACCGCATGCGGGGTGATCTCTGAGGGAAGGTGGCGCCTTGGTCTGTGCCACGAGTGGGACGGCGCGGACCAGACACATCCGGACACCCGCGTACGCCGTGCGCCGGGGCACCAGAGAGTTGATCCACCCGTGACCAAGGACGCCGTAGACACGGCCAGGGCCGCAGCCCGCCCGGAAGCCGCCGGTACCCCCGCGGACGCGGGCGACGCCGGGTACAGCAAGGACCTCAAGGCCCGCCACGTCAACATGATCGCGATCGGCGGAGCGATCGGCACCGGACTCTTCCTGGGAGCCGGCGGCCGGCTCCACGACGCCGGCCCCGCGCTGGCCCTCGCCTATCTCGTCTGCGGCGTCTTCGCCTTCTTCGTCGTGCGGGCCCTGGGCGAGCTGGTCCTCTACCGGCCCTCCTCCGGGTCCTTCGTGTCGTACGCGCGCGAGTTCCTCGGCGAGAAGGGCGCGTACGTCGCCGGCTGGATGTACTTCCTCAACTGGTCCACGACCGGCATCGCGGACATCACCGCGATCGCGCTCTACACGCACTACTGGAGCCTGTTCACCGACATCCCGCAGTGGGTGCTCGCCCTCGTCGCGCTCGCCGTGGTCCTGGCCGTCAACCTGATCTCCGTCAAGATCTTCGGCGAGATGGAGTTCTGGTTCGCGATCGTCAAGGTCGCCACCCTCATCGCGTTCATGCTGGTCGGCATCTTCCTGCTGGCGACGCGGCACGAGGTCGGCGGCACCACCCCGGGCGTGGGCGTCATCACCGACCACGGCGGCATCCTGCCGCACGGGGCCATGCCCGTCGTCCTGGTGATGCAGGGCGTGATCTTCGCGTACGCCGCCCTGGAGCTGGTCGGTGTCGCCGCGGGCGAGACCGCCGAGCCGGAGAAGGTCGTCCCGCGCGCGGTGAACTCGATCATGTGGCGGGTCGCGCTCTTCTACGTCGGCTCGGTCGTCCTCCTCGCCCTGCTGCTGCCCGGCTCGGTCTACTCGGCCGGCCAGAGCCCCTTCGTCACGGTGCTGTCGAAGATCGGCGTCCCGGCGGCCGGTGACGTGATGAACCTCGTGGTCCTCACCGCGGCCATGTCCTCGCTGAACTCGGGCCTGTACTCCACCGGCCGCATCCTGCGCTCCATGGCCATGGCGGGCTCCGCGCCGAAGTTCACCGCGAGGATGAACCGCAGCCAGGTCCCGTACGGCGGCATCCTGCTGACCTGCGCGGTGTGCGTGCTCGGTGTCGTCCTGAACTACCTCGTGCCGAGCCAGGCCTTCGAGATCGTCCTGAACGTGGCGTCCCTGGGCATCATCAGCACCTGGGTGATCATCATGATCTGCCACCTGGTGTTCGTCCGCCGCGCCAAGGAGGGCCTGCTGACCCGTCCCTCGTTCCGCCTGTGGGGCAGCCCGGTCACCGAGATCGTCACGATCGCCTTCCTCGTCGCCGTGCTGGGCCTGATGGGGAAGGACCCGGAGGTCGGCCGCAAGACGCTGCTCCTCATCCCGCTCGTCGCGGTGCTGCTGGCCGGCGGCTGGTTCGCCGTCCGGCGCCGCGTCGCGCAGTCCGCGGACCGGGAGCTGACCCGGATCACCGGGTAGGCCGCTGAGGTACGGGTGCGGCGGCATCCCGCGGTCCGGGGCGGCGACAACGGTGACTTTCGGTCAACTCTGGCGCAGATGCGCGTTGGTTTCGTACATGTGAGCGGGTAGGTCCCGGGCATGGATTTCCTTCCGCACCCGGCGGGTCCGGCCGGTCCGAGGACCGCAGACCTCCTCCTCACGCTGCCGCTGTTCGCCGTGGTGTACCTGTGCCTCGCCCGCGTGCTGCCGCCGCTGCACCGGGCCCTCGCGACCCGGGGCGAGGCGGCCGGGGGCGCCGCGGTGCGGGCGGACGCGGTGCGGGCCGCCGCCGCGGCCGAACGGTCCCGGACGCGCAGGCTCCTGGCCGCCGCGGAGCACGACGCGGCCCGCACCGGGCTTCGGGCCGACGACGCCGTCCGCACCGGGCGGCGGGCTGACCACACCGTCCGCACCGGGCTTCGGGCTGACGACGCCGTCCGCACCGGGCTTCGGATTGACGACGGGGCCCGCACCGGGCAGCGGGCCCCCGAGGAGGGTGCCGTGCCGCTCGCCGCGTCCCGCGAGGACGGCCACCGCGAGCGGGACGCCCGCGCCGCGCGGGCACGGGCCCGGGGGGGGGGGGGGGGGGGGGGGAGCGGCAGCCACCCCCCCCTCTTTGTGTTCTTTCCTTGTTCTCCTCCTTTC
>NZ_JBWKDS010000019.1:0-21270 GCF_056435845.1 Streptomyces sp. NPDC043867
CTCTCGCCGCACCGGGCGAAGCCCCAAGTACGTCCAGTACGAGGGTCTCCGCCCGGCACGCCGAGAGCACGCACCAGACGCCGCGGAACCCGCCCCCGGGCGGACGACGAGACTTTGCGGACACGACCTAGGAGGCGGCCCCGGTCTGTTCGCGGACCCGCTCGGCGACCTGGGCCGGCATCGGCTCGTGCCGTGCGTAGCGGCGGTCGAAGCGCGCGGTGCCGTGCGAGAGGGAGCGCAGGTCGACCGCGTACCGGCCGATCTCGATCTCCGGGATCTCGGCCCGTACGACGGTGCGTCCGCCGGGCGCCTGCTCGGTCCCGACGACCCGGCCGCGCCGTCCGGACAGGTCGCTCATCACGGTGCCCACGTACTCGTCGCCCACCAGCACCGTCACCTCGGCCACCGGCTCCAGCAGATGGATGGTGGCGCCGGCCGCGGCCTCCCGCAGGGCGAGCGCTCCCGCGGTCTGGAACGCGGCGTCGGAGGAGTCCACCGAGTGCGCTTTGCCGTCCAGCAGCGTGACCCGGACGTCGATGAGCGGATACCCGGCGACCACACCCCTGGCGGCCTGGGCCCGCACGCCCTTCTCCACGGACGGGATGAACTGCCGTGGCACGGCGCCGCCGACGACCTTGTCCACGAACTCGATGCCGGAGCCGTTCGGCAGCGGCTCGACCTCGATCTCGCAGACCGCGAACTGTCCGTGGCCGCCGGACTGCTTCACATGACGGCCGCGCCCCGCGGCGGCGGCCGCGAACGTCTCCCGCAGCGGCACCTTGTGCGGGACCACGTCCACCCGGACGCCGTACCGGCTGCGCAGCCGTTCCAGCGCGACGTCGGCGTGTGCCTCGCCCAGGCACCACAGCACGACCTGGTGGGTGTTCTGGTTCTGTTCCAGGCGCATGGTGGGGTCCTCGGCGACCAGCCGGCCGAGGCCCTGGGAGAGCTTGTCCTCGTCGGCCTTGCTGTGCGCCTCGATGGCGAGCGGCAGCAGCGGGTCCGGCATCCGCCACGGCGCCATGAGCAGCGGATCGTCCTTGGCCGAGAGGGTGTCGCCGGTCTCCGCGCGGTTCAGCTTCGCCACGCACGCGAGATCGCCTGCGATGCAGTGGGTGAGCGGGCGCTGCTGCCTGCCGAAGGGGGCGGACAGGGCGCCGACGCGCTCGTCGACGTCGTGGTCCTCGTGGCCGCGGTCGGACAGTCCGTGCCCGGAGACGTGCACCGTCGTGTCGGGGCGCAGCGTGCCCGAGAAGACACGCACCAGCGAGACACGGCCCACGTAGGGGTCGCCGGACGTCTTGACCACCTCCGCGACCAGCGGCCCGTCCGGATCGCAGGGTTTCACCTCGCGTGCCCTGCCGTCCGGCGTGGTGACCGCGGGCGCCGGGCGTTCCAGGGGGGTGGGGAAGCCGCCGGTGATCAGTTCGAGCAGTTCGACCGTGCCGATGCCCTGCCGGGCGCCCTCGGCGGCGGGGGCGGCGGCCAGCACGGGGAAGAAGGTCCCGCGCGCCACGGCCCGCTCCAGGTCCCGCACGAGTGTCCCGAGGTCGATCTCCTCGCCGCCGAGGTAGCGGTCCATGAGGGTCTCGTCCTCGCTCTCGGCGATGATCCCCTCGATCAGCCGGTCGCGGGCCTCGGCGATGAGCGGCAGTTGCTCGGGGCCCGGCTCGGACTCCTTGCGCTCCCCGGAGGAGTAGTCGAACAGCCGCTGCGAGAGCAGCCCGGTCAGCCCGGTGACGGGCGCGTGCCCGTCGGGCCCCTGCGGGCCGTGCAGCGGCAGGTACAGCGGCAGTACGGCGTCGGGGTCGTCGGCGCCGAAGGCCTGCGCGCAGACGCGGGTCATCTCCTCGAAGTCGGCCCGGGCGGCCTCCAGGTGCGTGACCACGATGGCCCGCGGCATGCCGACCGCCGCGCACTCCTCCCACACCATCCTGGTCGGGCCGTCCACGCCGTCGGAGGCCGAGACGACGAAGAGGGCCGCGTCCGCGGCGCGCAGACCGGCCCTCAGCTCCCCGACGAAATCCGCGTAGCCGGGTGTGTCCAGCAGATTGATCTTGTATCCGTCCCAGTCGACGGGGACCAGGGAGAGCTGCACCGAGCGGTGCTGCCGGTGCTCGATCTCGTCGTAGTCGGAGACGGTGCCGCCGTCCTCCACGCGGCCCGCCCTGTTCACCGCTCCCGCCGTCAGCGCGAGAGCTTCCACCAGCGTCGTCTTGCCGGATCCGCTGTGGCCGACCAGCACCACATTCCGTACGGACGCGGGGTGGTCGGCCGCCGTAGCCCTGCCGGCGGCTCCGGGGTGTGCGTTCGCCTTGTCGCCCATGGTCCTGCCTCCCGTGCACGGTGAGGTCACTGTGGGCGCGCATGCCGGTCCGGTCCGCGTGCGGTGGCGGCTCCGGTGACGCCCGCGGTTCTTCGAGCTTTCCACTCACCTCACGGTGCGTCCATACGAGGGACGCGATCCCGGCGTGACGCCGGCGCGGGGCCGCCGTGACACGGGGCGAGGGTGCCCGGCGGTCGCACCGGCGCGCGCGTGGCTACGATGGGCCAGCCGGTGGCCAGCAGGGGCCGCGCGGCGACACCGACCCTCGGGAAGGCCATGCTGAACAAGTACGCGCGTGCATTCTTCACGCGTGTCCTCACACCGTTCGCCGCGTTTCTCGTCCGCCGGGGGGTGAGCCCCGACACCGTGACGCTCCTCGGCACGGCCGGAGTGGTGGCGGGCGCGCTGGTCTTCTACCCCATGGGCGAGTTCTTCTGGGGCACGGTCGTGATCACGCTGTTCGTGTTCTCGGACCTGGTCGACGGGAACATGGCGCGCCAGCTCGGCCGCTCCAGCCGCTGGGGAGCCTTCCTCGACTCGACCCTGGACCGGGTCGCCGACAGCGCGGTCTTCGGCGGCTTCGCCCTCTGGTACGCGGGCGGCGGCGACGACAACGTGCTGTGCGCGGTCTCCATCTTCTGCCTGGCCAGCGGCCAGGTGGTCTCGTACACCAAGGCGCGCGGCGAGTCGATCGGCCTGCCGGTGGCGGTCAACGGCCTGGTCGAGCGCGCCGAGCGGCTGGTGATCTCGCTGGTCGCGGCCGGGCTGGCCGGGCTGCACAAGTTCGGGGTCCCCGGCATCCAGTGGCTGCTGCCGATCGCGCTGTGGATCGTCGCCGTCGGCAGCCTCGTCACGCTGATCCAGCGGGTCGTCACGGTGCGCCGGGAGGCTGCCGAGGCAGACGCGGCGGCCGCCGCCCAGGGCAGTGAGGCCACCTCGTGAGCAAGCTGCGGGACCGGCTGGCGGACGGGGCGTACGCGCTCGGCTGGAGCACCGTCAAGAAGCTCCCCGAGCCCGTCGCCGTCCGGCTCGGCCGGATCATCGCCGACCTCACCTGGAAGCGGCGCGGCAAGGGCGTGCGGCGGCTGGAGAGCAACTACGCGCGCGTGGTGCCGGACGCGACCCCGGAGCGCCTCGCCGAGCTGTCCAGGGCGGGCATGCGCTCGTACCTGCGCTACTGGATGGAGTCCTTCCGGCTGCCCGCCTGGAGCGCGGAACGCGTGCGGACGGGCTTCGACCCCAAGGACCTGCACCACCTCACCGACGGGCTCGCCGCGGGCAAGGGCGTGGTCGTCGCGCTGCCGCACCTGGGCAACTGGGACCTCGCGGGCGCCTGGGCCACCACGGGGCTCGGCATCCCCTTCACGACGGTCGCCGAGCGCCTCAAGCCCGAGTCGCTGTACGACCGTTTCGTCGCCTACCGCGAGGGCCTGGGCATGGAGGTCCTGCCGCACAGCGGCGGCTCCGCGTTCGGCACGCTGGCCCGGCGGCTGCGCAGCGGCGGCCTGGTCTGCCTGGTCGCCGACCGCGACCTGTCCGCGTCCGGTGTCGAGGTCGAGTTCTTCGGCGAGAAGGCCCGGATGCCCGCGGGACCCGCCCTGCTGGCCCAGCAGACCGGCGCCCTGCTCCTCCCGGTGACGCTCTGGTTCGACGACTCGCCCGTGATGAAGGGCCGGATCCATCCGCCCGTCGAGATCCCGGCGACAGGCACCCGCGCGGAGAAGACGTCTGTCATGACACAGGCGCTGGCCGACGCCTTCGCCACGGGAATCGCCGACCATCCGGAGGACTGGCACATGCTCCAGCGTCTGTGGCTCGCCGACCTGGAGCCCCGCCCCGAGCCGTCCGACCGGGAGGGCCCGTGAGGATCGGCATCGTCTGCCCGTACTCCTGGGACGTCCCGGGCGGCGTCCAGTTCCACATCCGCGACCTGGCCGAGCACCTCATCCGCCTCGGGCACGAGGTGTCCGTCCTCGCCCCGGCCGACGACGAGACACCCCTCCCGCCCTACGTCGTCTCGGCGGGCCGCGCGGTCCCGGTGCCGTACAACGGCTCGGTCGCGCGCCTCAACTTCGGCTTCCTGAGCGCCGCCCGGGTACGGCGATGGCTCCACGACGGCAGGTTCGACGTGATCCACATCCACGAGCCGACCTCGCCGTCACTGGGACTGCTCGCGTGCTGGGCGGCCCAGGGACCCATCGTCGCCACCTTCCACACCTCGAACCCGCGCTCCCGGGCGATGATCGCCGCGTACCCGATCCTCCAGCCCGCGCTGGAGAAGATCAGCGCGCGGATCGCGGTGAGCGAGTACGCCCGCCGCACGCTCGTCGAGCACCTCGGCGGCGACGCCGTCGTCATCCCGAACGGCGTCGACGTCGACTTCTTCGCGCGCGCCAAGCCCAACCCCGAGTGGCAGGGCGACACCCTCGGCTTCATGGGCCGCATCGACGAGCCCCGCAAGGGACTTCCGGTGCTGATGAAGGCGCTGCCGAAGATCCTCGCCGCGCGTCCGCGGACGCGGCTCCTGGTCGCCGGACGCGGTGACGAGAAGGAGGCCGTGGAGGACCTGCCGGCCGAGATGCGCTCGCGTGTGGAGTTCCTCGGCATGGTCAGCGACGAGGACAAGGCGCGCTTCCTGCGCAGTGTCGACGTGTACGTCGCGCCCAACACCGGCGGCGAGAGCTTCGGGATCATCCTCGTCGAGGCGATGTCGGCGGGGGCGGCGGTGCTCGCCTCCGACCTCGACGCGTTCGCCCAGGTACTGGACCAGGGGGCGGCCGGGGAACTGTTCGCCAACGAGGACGCGGACGCGCTGGCCGAGGCGGCCCTGCGGCTCCTCGGTGACGACGGGCGCCGGGCCGGACTGCGGGAGCGGGGGAGCGCCCATGTGCGGCGCTTCGACTGGTCGACGGTCGGCGCGGACATCCTCTCCGTGTACGAGACGGTGACCGACGGGGCGGCGGCGGTCGCGGCCGACGAACGCACGGGCCTGATGGCCCGCTTCGGGTTCGCCCGGGACTGAGCGTCGTACGCCGCCACCGGTGCCGGGAGGATACGGGGTCCGCCGGTGCCGGGAGTCCGGCGACGGCCGCCGTCCCCCGGTGCCGGGAGTCCGGCGGGGTCCACCGTCGCCCGGTGCCGGGAGGACACGGGGTCCGCTGCCCCCCGGTGAAGGGGGCCCGCTGCGCGGTCCGGGCCCGCCGGGTGCCGTTCCGTGACGTCGGGGGTTCACGCTTTATTCCGTTACGCCAGGGGTTCACGCCGCGTTCCGTGACGCCGCGGCTGCACGCCGCGTTCCGTCGCGCACGGTGCCTGCGGGGCGCCGAGTGGTCACCGGTAGCCTTGCCGCCCGTGACCGCAACCCTCATCTGGATCCTCGTCGGCCTCGCCGCCATCGGCCTCTACCTGAGCTGGACCGCAGGGCGTCTCGACCGGCTGCACGCGCGGATCGACGCCGCGCGGGCGGCCCTGGACGCACAGCTGCTGCGCCGCGCGTCGGTCGCCCAGGAACTGGCGACGTCCGGAGTGCTGGATCCGGCCGCCTCGATCGTGCTCTACGAGGCGGCCCACGCCGCCCGGCAGGCCGAGCCGGACCAGCGCGAGGTCGCCGAGAGCGAGCTGAGCCAGGCCCTGCGGGCGGTCTTCGGCGAGACGGCCCAGGTCGAGGCCGTCCGGGCGGCACCCGGCGGCGAGGAGGCCGCGGACGAGCTGGCCCAGGCGGTGCGCAGGGTGCCGATGGCCCGGCGGTTCCACAACGACGCGGTACGCGCCGCCCGCGCGCTGCGCCGGCACCGCAAGGTGCGCTGGTTCCGGCTGGCGGGGCATGCGCCGTTCCCGCTCGCCTTCGAGATGGACGACGAGCCCCCGGTGGCCCTGGCGGACCGGCCCACCTCGTAGGCCCGCCGGAGCCACCACAGCCGTGCCGCGCGCTCGGGGAGGCGGGCCGATGACAGCCCCGTGGCCTGGGCTTTCACGCACGGGGGGCGAAAAATGAGCCACCGGCTCACCATTGGCCCTTGCTGTGGACTGGTCCGCCGGCGTTTCCTCGGTGCTGCAGCAGCCCTCTTTTTCCACCGAGTGAGGTACACCCGTGTCCAGCACGCCTTCCAACTCCGCCCAGCGCGCCGACAACCCCGCGACCGGCACCGCGCGCGTCAAGCGCGGCATGGCCGAGCAGCTCAAGGGCGGCGTGATCATGGACGTGGTCAACGCCGAGCAGGCGAAGATCGCCGAGGACGCCGGCGCCGTGGCCGTCATGGCCCTGGAGCGGGTGCCCGCCGACATCCGCAAGGACGGCGGCGTGGCCCGGATGTCGGACCCGAACATGATCGAGGAGATCATCGAGGCGGTCTCCATCCCGGTCATGGCCAAGTCCCGCATCGGCCACTTCGTCGAGGCGCAGGTCCTGCAGTCCCTCGGCGTGGACTACATCGACGAGTCCGAGGTCCTCACCCCGGCCGACGAGGTCAACCACTCCGACAAGTGGGCGTTCACCACCCCCTTCGTCTGCGGCGCCACCAACCTGGGCGAGGCCCTGCGCCGCATCGCCGAGGGCGCGGCCATGATCCGCTCCAAGGGCGAGGCCGGCACCGGCAACGTCGTCGAGGCCGTCCGCCACCTGCGCCAGATCAAGAACGAGATCGCCAGGCTGCGCGGCTTCGACAACAACGAGCTGTACGCCGCGGCCAAGGAGCTGCGTGCCCCGTACGAGATCGTCAAGGAGGTCGCCGAGCTCGGCAAGCTGCCGGTCGTGCTGTTCTCCGCCGGTGGTGTGGCCACCCCGGCCGACGCCGCGCTGATGCGCCAGCTCGGCGCCGAGGGCGTCTTCGTCGGCTCCGGCATCTTCAAGTCGGGCGACCCCGCCAAGCGTGCCGCCGCCATCGTGAAGGCCACCACCTTCTACGACGACCCGAAGATCATCGCGGACGCGTCCCGCAACCTGGGCGAGGCCATGGTCGGCATCAACTGCGACACCCTCCCCGAGACCGAGCGCTACGCCAACCGCGGCTGGTAGTCACTCATGAACACTCCTGTCGTGGGCGTCCTGGCACTCCAGGGCGACGTACGGGAGCACCTGATCGCCCTGGCCGCGGCCGACGCCGTGGCCAGGCAGGTGCGGCGCCCCGAGGAACTCGCCGAGGTCGACGGTCTCGTCATCCCCGGCGGCGAGTCCACCACCATCTCCAAGCTGGCCGTGCTCTTCGGACTGATGGAGCCCCTCCGCGCGCGCGTGCGTGACGGCATGCCCGTCTACGGCACCTGCGCGGGCATGATCATGCTCGCCGACAAGATCCTCGACCCGCGCTCGGGCCAGGAGACCGTCGGCGGCATCGACATGATCGTGCGTCGCAACGCCTTCGGGCGCCAGAACGAGTCCTTCGAGGCGGCCGTCGACGTGACGGGCGTGGCGGGCGGTCCGGTGGAGGGCGTCTTCATCCGTGCCCCCTGGGTCGAGTCCGTCGGCGCCGCCGCCGAGGTGCTCGCCCGGCACGAGGGCCACATCGTCGCCGTGCGCCAGGGCGACGTGCTCGCCACGTCGTTCCACCCGGAACTGACCGGCGACCACCGCATGCACGGGCTCTTCGTCGACATGGTGCGCGCGAACCGGACAGCGGAGTCCTTGTAGGATCTCTGGCGTTCGTAAAGAGTTGGGTTACGCGAAGGAGACAGGCAGATGTCCGGCCACTCTAAATGGGCTACGACGAAGCACAAGAAGGCCGTGATCGACGCCAAGCGCGGCAAGCTCTTCGCGAAGATGATCAAGAACATCGAGGTCGCGGCCCGTACGGGCGGCGCCGACCCGGCCGGCAACCCGACGCTCTTCGACGCCATCCAGAAGGCCAAGAAGAGCTCGGTCCCGAACAAGAACATCGACTCCGCGGTCAAGCGCGGCGCCGGTCTCGAGGCCGGCGGCGCCGACTACGAGACGATCATGTACGAGGGCTACGGACCGAACGGTGTCGCTGTGCTCATCGAGTGCCTCACCGACAACCGCAACCGCGCCGCCTCCGACGTCCGCGTCGCGATGACCCGCAACGGCGGCTCGATGGCCGACCCGGGCTCCGTGTCGTACCTGTTCCACCGCAAGGGCGTCGTGATCGTCCCCAAGGGCGAACTGTCCGAGGACGACGTGCTGGGCGCCGTGCTCGACGCGGGCGCCGAAGAGGTCAACGACCTCGGCGAGTCCTTCGAGGTCCTGTCCGAGGCCACCGACCTGGTCGCGGTCCGCACCGCGCTCCAGGAGGCCGGCATCGACTACGACTCCGCCGAGGCCAATTTCGTCCCGACCATGCAGGTCGAGCTGGACGAGGACGGGGCCCGGAAGATCTTCAAGCTGATCGACGCGCTCGAGGACAGCGACGACGTGCAGAACGTCTTCGCCAACTTCGACGTGAGCGACGAGGTCATGGCGAGCGTCGACGCCTGAGCGGACGGCACCAGCCGCGGGCCGACGGAACACACACTCCGTCGGCCCGCGGCTTTGTCAGCGGTACCCGATAGCCTGCACGAGCAGGAGATCGACGAAGGGGTTCGGGGTGCGGGTACTGGGTGTTGACCCGGGTTTGACCCGGTGCGGTGTCGGAGTGGTCGAGGGACTCGCGGGCCGCCCCCTGACCATGTGCGGCGTCGGTGTCGTACGGACCCCGCCCGACGCCGAGTTGGGGCTGCGCCTCGTCGCCGTCGAGCAGGGCATCGAGCGCTGGCTCGACGAGTACCGGCCCGAATTCGTCGCCGTGGAGCGGGTGTTCAGCCAGCACAACGTACGCACGGTCATGGGCACCGCCCAGGCCAGCGCCGTCGCCATGCTCTGCGCCGCCCGGCGCGGCATCCCCGTCGCCCTGCACACCCCGAGCGAGGTCAAGGCCGCCGTCACCGGCAGCGGGCGCGCGGACAAGGCCCAGGTCGGCGCGATGGTCACGCGCCTGCTCCGGCTCGACGCACCGCCCAGGCCCGCCGACGCCGCGGACGCCCTGGCCCTCGCCATCTGTCACATCTGGCGCGCACCCGCAAAGAACAGACTCCAGCAGGCCGTCGCCCTGCACGCATCGAAAGGGCGTCCCGCATGATCGCCTTCGTCAGCGGCCCGGTCGCCGCGCTCGCCCCCGACTCCGCGGTCCTCGAGGTCGGCGGCATCGGCATCGCCGTCCAGTGCACGCCCAACACCCTCTCCGGACTCCGTACGGGACAGGACGCCAGGCTCGCCACCTCCCTCGTCGTCCGCGAGGACTCACTGACGCTGTACGGCTTCGCGGACGACGACGAGCGCCAGGTCTTCGAGCTGCTGCAGACCGCGAGCGGTGTCGGCCCGCGGCTGGCCCAGGCCATGCTGGCCGTGCACAGCCCCGACGCCCTGCGCCGCGCGGTGGCCACCGGTGACGAGAAGGCGCTCACCGCCGTCCCCGGCATCGGCAAGAAGGGCGCCCAGAAGCTCCTCCTGGACCTCAAGGACCGGCTCGGCGAGCCCCTCGGCCCCGGCGGTCCCGCCATCGGCAGGTCCGTCACCGCCGGCTGGCGCGACCAGCTGCACGCCGCCCTGATCGGCCTCGGATACGCGACCCGCGAGGCGGACGAGGCGGTCTCCGCGGTCGAGCCCCAGGCCGAGGCCGCAGGCGGCAGCCCCCAGGTGGGCCACCTGCTGAAGGCGGCCCTGCAGACCCTCAACCGGACGCGCTGACCGCGCCCCGAGCGCCCCACGCCCGTTCGACCGACCCCACTGCGACCGCGAGGCACAAGCGATGAACTGGGACGACACGACCGACGAGACCGCCGACGAGCGGCTGGTGGGCTCGGTCGCCGACCACGAGGACCAGGCCGTCGAGGCGGCGCTGCGCCCGAAGGACCTCGACGAGTTCATCGGACAGGAGAAGGTCCGCGAGCAGCTCGACCTGGTCCTGCGCGCCGCCCGCGCGCGCGGGGCCACCGCCGACCACGTGCTCCTGTCCGGCGCCCCCGGACTCGGCAAGACCACCCTCTCGATGATCATCGCCGCCGAGATGGGCGCCCCGATCCGCATCACCAGCGGCCCGGCCATCCAGCACGCGGGCGACCTCGCCGCGATCCTGTCCTCCCTCCAGGAGGGCGAGGTCCTCTTCCTCGACGAGATCCACCGCATGTCCCGGCCCGCCGAGGAGATGCTCTACATGGCCATGGAGGACTTCCGCGTCGACGTCATCGTCGGCAAGGGCCCCGGCGCCACCGCCATCCCGCTCGAACTGCCGCCGTTCACGCTGGTCGGCGCCACCACCCGCGCGGGTCTGCTGCCGCCCCCGCTGCGCGACCGCTTCGGCTTCACCGCGCACATGGAGTACTACGAGCCGGCCGAACTGGAGCGCGTGATCCACCGTTCGGCCCACCTCCTCGACGTCGAGATCGACACCGCGGGCGCCGCCGAGATCGCCGGCCGCTCCCGGGGCACGCCCCGTATCGCGAACCGCCTGCTGCGCCGCGTACGCGACTACGCGCAGGTCAAGGCCGACGGGATCATCACGCGGGACATCGCGGCGGCGGCCCTCGCGGTGTACGAGGTGGACGCCCGCGGCCTCGACCGGCTCGACCGCGGTGTCCTGGAGGCGCTGCTCAAGCTCTTCGGAGGCGGTCCCGTCGGTCTTTCCACACTCGCGGTCGCCGTGGGGGAGGAGCGCGAGACCGTCGAGGAGGTCGCCGAGCCCTTCCTGGTGCGCGAGGGACTGCTGGCCCGCACCCCGCGCGGCCGGGTGGCGACACCGGCCGCCTGGGCGCACCTCGGCCTGGCCCCGCCGCGCCAGGCGCCGGGGGGAATCGGACAAGGGGACCTGTTCGGGGCGTGACGGCGCGGGCCCCTGCCCGGAGAGGAACCCCGGTGCCATGCTGAGCGTTGTTCCATGAGTGCGGACTCGCTTAGACTCCGCCGATGCCGCCCTTGTGGGCGGCGCCGACCAACCCCCATCCACCAGGCCGCCCCCCGCGCGGTCGTGCGAAGGAACCCCGTCCCGTGAATACCTTGACCTTCCTCCCGCTCGTCGTGCTCATCGGGGCCATGTTCCTGATGACCCGCTCGGCCAAGCGCAAGCAGCAGGCGGCCGCGCAGATGCGCAACGAGATGCAGCCCGGCACCGGCGTCCGCACGATCGGGGGCATGTACGCGACGGTGAAGGAGGTCAGCGAGGACACGGTCCTCCTCGACGCCGCCCCCGGCGTCCACCTGATCTTCGCGAAGAACTCGATCGGGGCCGTTCTGACCGACGACGAGTACAACCGCCTCGTCCACGGCATCGACCCCGATCTGAAGGACGACGACGCCGCTGTCGTGCCGGACGACGCCTCCTCCCTCACCGGGACGGACGAGCCCGTGGTCGCTTCCGACGACAAGCCTCTCGACCTCGGCAAGAAGGACACGGACGCGCAGGCCGTCGAGCCCACCGAGACCGACGCGGCGGAGCCGAAGAAGACCGACGGCGAGTCCGACGCGAAGTAGGGCACGACCCGGGAGCGCGGCGCGACCCGCTCGCGACCGGCGTTCCGCGGGACGTGCGGTTCCGCACGGTATCCCGACACCATGTCATGGCCGCCCCGGCGCTCACCCGGCGCCGGGTGGCCCGAGAGGGAGTACGAGAAGGTGGCAGCACCGAAGAAGGGCCGGAGCGCGAGCGCCCAGAGCAGGCCGGGGCGCTCGCTGGCCCTCATCCTGATCGCCATCGTGGCGCTCACCGGGGGGATGTTCCTCTCCGGGCACCCCACCCCGCGTCTCGGCATCGACCTCGCCGGCGGCACGAGCATCACGCTCGAGGCGAAGAACGAGCCGGGCCAGCCGAACGCGATCAACAAGACCAACATGGACACCGCGGTCGACATCATGAACCGCCGCGTCAACGGTCTTGGCGTGTCCGAGGCGGAGGTCCAGACCCAGGGCGATAAGAACATCATCGTCAACATCCCCAAGGGCACGAACTCCAAGCAGGCCCGGGAGCAGGTCGGCACCACCGCCAAGCTCTACTTCCGCCCGGTCGTCGCGACGGAGGTCACCGGCGGCGCCGCGACGGCCAGCCCCTCGCCGAGCGGCAGCGCCTCGAAGACGCCCACGGACAAGGCGAGCGAGAAGGCGGGCGACAAGGCCACCGACAAGGCGACCCCGTCCGGCTCCGCGACTCCCTCGGCCACCGCCACCTCCCAGGGCCGCGCCGTCACCGACGCCCTGAAGGACGACGCGACGCCGTCCGCGAGTGCCTCGGCGAAGTCCTCGGCCTCCGCCGACGCCTCCCCTCCGGCGAGCGCCGACCCGGCCACGGCCAAGCTCCAGGCCCAGTACGCCGCGCTCGACTGCTCCAAGCCGGGTGACCGCGCCAAGGCCGGCGTCGGCGCCAAGCCCTCCGACTCCACCGTGGCCTGCGGCCAGAACTCGGACGGCCAGTGGCAGAAGTACGTGCTCGGCCCGGCCGAGGTGTCCGGTACGGACGTCAAGAAGGCCGCCGCCGTCTACGACACGCAGAGCGGTGCCGGCTGGAAGGTCACCATGGACTTCACGTCCGGTGGCGCCAAGAAGTTCGCCAGCATCACCGGCAAGCTCGCGCAGAACCAGCAGCCGCAGAACCAGTTCGCCATCGTCCTCGACAACGAGGTCGTCTCCGACCCGTACGTCAGCCAGGCGCTGACCGGCGGCAGCGCGGAGATCTCCGGCAGCTTCGACCAGACCGAGGCGCAGGACCTGGCGAACATGCTGAAGTACGGCGCGCTGCCGCTCACCTTCAAGGAGGCGAGCGTCACCACGGTGACCGCGGCCCTCGGCGGCGAGCAGCTGCACGCCGGTCTGATCGCCGGTGCGATCGGCCTGGCCCTGGTCGTCATCTACCTGGTGGTCTACTACCGGGGTCTGTCGCTCATCGCCGTCGCCTCGCTGCTCGTCTCCGCCGTCCTCACGTACGTGATCATGGCGTTGCTCGGCCCCACCATCGGCTTCGCGCTGAACCTGCCGGCCGTGTGCGGTGCCATCGTCGCGATCGGCATCACAGCGGACTCGTTCATCGTGTTCTTCGAACGCATCCGTGACGAGATCCGCGAGGGCCGTTCGCTGCGGCCCGCCGTCGAGCGTGCCTGGCCGCGCGCCCGGCGCACCATCCTGGTCTCCGACTTCGTGTCGTTCCTCGCCGCCGCGGTGCTCTTCATCGTCACGGTCGGCAAGGTCCAGGGCTTCGCGTTCACCCTCGGTCTGACCACCCTGCTCGACGTCGTCGTCGTCTTCCTGTTCACCAAGCCGCTGATGACGATCCTCGCCCGCAAGAAGTTCTTCGCGAACGGTCACAGCTGGTCGGGCCTCGACCCGAAGCGACTGGGTGCCCAGCCCCCGCTGCGCCGCACCCGTCGCGCGTCCGCCCCCGTCGACACGAAGGAGGCGTGAGATGTCGAAACTCGGCACCCTCGGCGCCCGGCTCCACCGCGGCGAGATCGGCTACGACTTCGTCGGCAAGCGCATGATCTGGTACGGCGTCTCGATCCTGATCACCATCACGGCCATCCTCGGCCTGACGGTGCGCGGCCTGAACATGGGCATCGAGTTCCAGGGCGGAGCCGTCCTGACCACCGAGCGGACCAGCGTCTCGGTGTCCCAGGCCGAGACGTACGCGGAGGAGGCCTCCGGGCACGACGCGATCGTCCAGAAGCTCGGCAACGGCGGTCTGCGCATCCAGATCGCCGGCATCGACACCGGCAAGTCGGACCAGATCAAGGACGAGCTGGCCAAGGACCTGAAGGTCGACTCCGAGTCGATCAACGCGGACCTGGTCGGCCCCAGCTGGGGTGACCAGATCGCCAACAAGGCCTGGCAGGGCCTGGCGATCTTCATGGTCCTCGTGGTGATCTACCTGGCGATCGCCTTCGAGTGGCGCATGGCCCTGGCCGCGCTCGTCGCGCTGATCCACGACATCACGATCACGGTCGGCATCTACGCACTGGTCGGCTTCGAGGTCACCCCGGGCACCGTGATCGGTCTGCTCACGATCCTCGGTTACTCGCTCTACGACACGGTCGTGGTCTTCGACAGCCTCAAGGAACAGACGAAGGACCTCACCAAGCAGACCCGCTGGACCTACAGCGAGGTCGCCGACCGGTCGATCAACAGCACCCTGGTCCGCTCCATCAACACGACGGTGGTCGCGCTGCTGCCCGTCGCGGCCCTGCTGTTCATCGGCGGCGGTGTCCTCGGGGCCGGCATGCTCAACGACATCTCGCTGTCGCTGTTCGTGGGTCTCGCGGCCGGGGCGTACTCGTCCATCTTCATCGCCACGCCGCTCGTCGCCGACCTCAAGGAGCGCGAGCCGCAGATGAAGGCCCTGAAGAAGCGGGTCCTCGCCAAGCGGGCGCAGGCCGCCGCCCGGGGCGAGTCGCTGGACGTGCGGGAGCCCGCCCCCGAGTCGTACGACGACGAGGACGAGCCGCAGGACGCCGCGCCCGCGGTCGTCGGCCCGCGCAACCAGCCCGCGTCCCGCACCCGGGGCCGCGGCCGGCCCTCGGGGAAGCGCCGATGACCGGCATCGAGGAGCTGCTGCTCAGCCGCATCCGGGACGTCGCGGACTACCCGGAGCCGGGTGTGATGTTCAAGGACATCACGCCGCTGCTGGCCGATCCGGCGGCGTTCACCGCGCTGACCGACGCGCTGGCGGAGATCACCGTGCGCAACGGCGCCACCAAGATCGTCGGTCTGGAGGCCCGCGGCTTCATCCTGGGCGCGCCCGCGGCGGTCCGCGCGGGCGTCGGCTTCATCCCCGTACGCAAGGCGGGCAAGCTCCCCGGAGCGACCCTCAGCCAGTCGTACGACCTGGAGTACGGCTCCGCCGAGATCGAGGTGCACGCCGAGGACCTGGCCGCGGGGGACCGCGTGATGGTCGTCGACGATGTCCTCGCCACCGGCGGCACCGCCGAGGCCTCGCTTCGGCTGATCCGCCGGGCGGGCGCCGAGGTCGCGGGCGTCGCGGTCCTGATGGAGCTCGGCTTCCTGGGCGGCCGAGCCCGCCTGGAGCCGGCCCTCGAGGGCGCCCCTCTGGAGGCCCTCCTCAGGGTCTGAGGACGCCGCCGGCGCCGCGTCGCAGTACGGCGACGCGGTACCCGGACGCCGTCCTCCGGCAGTCGCGCAGCACCCTTAGGACACTCGTTCGACACCGCGGAGGCGGGCCCGGAGGAATCCGGTGCCCGCCTCCGCTGTTTCCGCAGTACCAGGCCGTCCCACCGGCCGAAGACGAGTTCGAAGCCGGGGATCGCTACCATGGGGTTTCCGGAGCCTGACCGGGGGACCCGGAAAGCGCACGAGGAGCCCTCTTGCCAGACGAGGCCCAGCCACTCGCCCCCAGTGCCGACCGCCCGGGGGGAACCCCGGCCGCCAAGCCCGTACCGACTTCGGGCCCCGCGGCCGAGCCCGCGAAGAGCGTCGCGCACGGGCCGGTCGAGCACGCCCAGTCCGCGCCCGAGGGGAAGGCCGCTGAGGAGCCACGCCCCAAGCCGGCGCCAGGCGAGGGCGAGCAGTCCAGCACCCCGGTGGCCCGTCCCGCGGCCGGCCAGCCCGCGCGGACCGGCGGTGGCTCCTCCAACCGCGTGCGGGCCCGACTCGCCCGGCTCGGCGGCCAGCGCTCCAACCCGTACAACCCGGTGCTGGAGCCCCTGCTGCGGATAGTGCGCGGCAACGACCCGAAGATCGAGACGTCCACGCTGCGCCAGATCGAGCGCGCCTACCAGGTCGCCGAGCGCTGGCACCGCGGTCAGAAGCGCAAGAGCGGCGACCCGTACATCACGCACCCGCTGGCCGTCACCACCATCCTCGCCGAGCTCGGCATGGACCCGGCGACGCTGATGGCCGGCCTGCTGCACGACACCGTCGAGGACACCGAGTACGGCCTGGACTCCCTGCGCCGCGACTTCGGCGACCAGGTCGCCCTCCTCGTCGACGGTGTCACCAAGCTCGACAAGGTCAAGTTCGGCGAGGCCGCGCAGGCCGAGACGGTCCGCAAGATGGTCGTCGCGATGGCGAAGGACCCCCGCGTCCTGGTCATCAAGCTCGCCGACCGCCTGCACAACATGCGCACCATGCGCTACCTCAAGCGCGAGAAGCAGGAGAAGAAGGCTCGCGAGACCCTCGAGATCTACGCGCCGCTCGCCCACCGGCTGGGCATGAACACCATCAAGTGGGAGCTGGAGGACCTCGCCTTCGCGATCCTCTACCCCAAGATGTACGACGAGATCGTGCGCCTCGTCGCCGAGCGCGCCCCCAAGCGCGACGAGTACCTCGCCATAGTGACCGACGAGGTGCAGTCCGACCTGCGCGCCGCCCGCATCAAGGCGACGGTGACCGGCCGCCCGAAGCACTACTACAGCGTCTACCAGAAGATGATCGTCCGCGGCCGTGACTTCGCGGAGATCTACGACCTGGTGGGCATCCGCGTCCTCGTGGACACCGTCCGCGACTGCTACGCGGCCCTCGGCACGGTGCACGCGCGATGGAATCCGGTCCCCGGCCGGTTCAAGGACTACATCGCGATGCCCAAGTTCAACATGTACCAGTCGCTGCACACGACGGTCATCGGCCCCAACGGCAAGCCGGTCGAACTCCAGATCCGTACGTTCGACATGCACCGCCGTGCCGAGTACGGCATCGCCGCGCACTGGAAGTACAAGCAGGAGGCCGTCGCCGGCACCTCCAAGGTGCGCTCGGACGTGCCGCGGACCACCGGCAAGGACGACCACCTCAACGACATGGCGTGGCTGCGCCAGCTCCTCGACTGGCAGAAGGAGACCGAGGACCCGGGCGAGTTCCTGGAGTCCCTGCGCTTCGACCTGTCCCGCAACGAGGTCTTCGTCTTCACGCCGAAGGGCGACGTCATAGCGCTCCCGGCGGGCGCCACCCCGGTGGACTTCTCCTACGCCGTGCACACCGAGGTCGGCCACCGGACCATAGGGGCCCGCGTCAACGGCCGCCTGGTGCCGTTGGAGTCCACCCTCGACAACGGCGACCTGGTCGAGGTCTTCACCTCCAAGGCCGCGGGCGCCGGCCCCTCCCGGGACTGGCTGGGCTTCGTCAAGTCGCCGCGGGCCCGCAACAAGATCCGGGCCTGGTTCTCCAAGGAGCGCCGCGACGAGGCGATCGAGCAGGGCAAGGACGCCATCGCCCGCGCGATGCGCAAGCAGAACCTGCCGATCCAGCGCATCCTCACCGGCGACTCCCTGGTCACCCTCGCGCACGAGATGCGCTACCCCGACATCTCGTCGCTGTACGCGGCGATCGGCGAGGGGCACGTCGCCGCGCAGAGCGTCGTGCAGAAGCTGGTGCAAGCGCTCGGCGGCGAGGAGGCGGCCAGCGAGGAGGTCGACGAGAGCATTCCGCCCGCCCGCGGCCGGAGCCGCAAGCGGCGCTCCAACGCCGACCCCGGAGTCGTCGTCAAGGGCGTCGACGACGTCTGGGTCAAGCTGGCCCGCTGCTGCACTCCCGTACCCGGCGACCCGATCATCGGTTTCGTCACCCGCGGCAGCGGCGTCTCGGTGCACCGCAGCGACTGCGTCAACATCGACTCGCTGTCCCGGGAACCCGAGCGGATCCTCGAGGTCGAGTGGGCACCCACCCAGTCCTCGGTCTTCCTCGTCGCCATACAGGTCGAGGCGCTGGACCGCTCGCGGCTCCTGTCGGACGTCACCCGCGTCCTGTCGGACCAGCACGTCAACATCCTCTCCGCGGCCGTGCAGACCTCCCGCGACCGCGTCGCCACCTCGCGCTTCACCTTCGAGATGGGCGACCCCAAGCACCTCGGCCACGTCCTGAAGGCCGTACGGGGTGTGGAGGGCGTGTACGACGTGTACCGCGTGACGTCGGCCCGCAGGCCCTGACCGACCGGACGACGGGGGACGAGATGGACGGCATCGGCTTAGTGGCCGGCCGCTACCGCCCGGTGGGGCTCCTCGGGCGGGGCGGCATGGGTGTGGTGTACGAGGCGGTCGACGAGGTGCTCGGGCGCCGCGTCGCGGTGAAGCTGCTGACCGCCGTGGAAGGACTGGCCGCCGACAGCGAGGCGCTCGAGCGCTTCATGCGCGAGGCCCGCGCCCTGGCCAGGATCGACCACCCCTCGGTCGTCACGCTGTACGACACGGGGGTCCACGACGGCACGCCGTACCTGGTCATGCAGGTACTCGACGGCATGACCCTGGCCGACCTGGTCGCGGCGACGGGACCGCTGCCGCCGGCCGCGGTCGCCTCCGTCGCCCTCGGGGTCGCCGACGCACTCGCCGCCGCCCACGCGGCCGGTGTGCTGCACCGGGACGTCAAGCCCTCGAACGTGGGGATCGACCGCGGCGGACGGGTCGTCCTCCAGGACTTCGGGCTCGCCCGCCTCGCCGGGGAGGCGGTGATCACCCGGACCGGCATGCTGATGGGCACACCGCAGTTCATCGCGCCCGAGGCGATCCGCGGGGCGCTGCCGGAGCCCGCCGCCGACCTCTACGGGCTGGGCGCCTGCATGTACCTGATGATCACGGGCGAGCTGCCGTTCGGCGCGACCATGGACGTCGGAGCCATCGTGGAGAAGGCCCTGGGCGACGGCATCCCGCGACTGGCCGGGCGGAAACCGCCGTACCCCGTCGATCTGACCCTCCTCGTCGACCGGCTCTGCGAGCAGGATCCCGCCGACCGGCCGCAGCGGGTCGAGACGGTCGAGGAGGAGCTCCGGGGCCTCGCCGACGGCGGCACCGCACTGCTGGCCGGCCTGCTGGCGCGGCACATCCGCGCCGAGGTGCTGGAAGCCCTCGCCGAGCCGCCCGCCGTACAGGGCCCGCCCCCGGCCGGCGGCTCGCCCGCCCTCGGAGGCCAAGGCCCGTCCAGGCCGCTGGTCGAGGCGCCCGAGTACGACTGGGACCAGTCGGCCGTGCCGCCGCTGCCCCCGGACTTTGCCGGTGCGGGGCCGGGGGCCGGAGCGCCGGACGGCGGCGCCTTCTCCGAGCAGGGCGCGGGGGCATCGTTCCGCATGGCCCGCCGTGCTCTGGCGCCGCCCACCCTCAGCGACGCCACCCGGCGGCTCGTCCTGAGCAGCATGACCGCGTCGAACGCCCTGTCCCGGCAGCGCGAGGCGGTCAATCTGGTGCTGCGCGGTGAACTCCGCGAAGCCGCACAGATGTTGTCGGTGATCGTGCCGGTGTGCCTGTCGTCGCTGGGCCCCGACCACCTCACCACCCTGACCAGCCAGTACTGGCAGGCCGTGTGCCTGGCCAGGCTGGACGCCGGGGACCAGGCACTGGACCTGTTCTCGCAGGTGAACAAACGGGTAGGCCGACGAACGGACGGGATCGATGACTGACTTCGTCGCGGGGATCGCACCGGTCCCGGCGGCCGCGGGGGCCCAGCGGACGCCGGACGCCGGGGAAGCACCCGGCAGCGAGGACGAACTCCGCTCCCTGCTGCGCTGGTTGCACGCGGACGAGACGCTCGACGTACGCGCCCGGATCGGGGGCGAGCCGGCCGGCGCACAGCACATGGGCTCGGGGTTCGACCTGCTCCAACTCGCCCTCGGCAGCGGGCTGTCCACCGCATCGCTGGTCGTCTCCGTGCTCCAGTGGCAGAGCTCGCGCCGCCGGGCCCCCGCCGTCACCCTGCGCCGCGGCGAGGTCGAGGTGCTGCTCACCGCCGAGGCGGCGCGCGACGAGGAGACCCTGCGCCGGATCGTCGGACTCCTCGACCGGGAGGAAGCCGAGAGTGACCTCGACGCTCCCTGACCCGGCCCGCTCCAGAGCGGTCCTGATCGGCACCGCCTCCTACCGGCACCTGCCCCAACTGCCCGCCGTCGAGGCGAACGTGGTCGACCTCGCCGCCGAGCTGTGCGACGCCACGGTCTGGGGGCTCCCGGTCCAGCACTGCACCGTCGTCACCGACCCGCAGAGTCCGCTCGCCATGCTCGACCCGGTGCACCAGGCGGGCGACGAGGCCACCGACACCCTGATCGTGTACTACGCCGGGCACGGCATGCGCGACTCCGAGTCCGCCGACCTGTACCTCGCGCTCGGCGACTCCCGCGACCACCTGGGCTACACCGCCGTCGCCTACCAGCACCTGCGCTCCGCCCTGCGTGCCTCGCGCGCCCGCCGCAAGGTCGTCGTCCTCGACTGCTGCTTCAGCGGCCGGGCCGCCCGCACCCTCGTCGGCGGCGGTGACGTACTCGCCGCGCAAGCCGCGGTCGACGGCGCCTTCGTGCTCACCGCCTCCCCGCGCGACCGGCTGGCGCTCGCGCCCGACGGCGAGCGCTACACCGCGTTCACCGGCGAACTCCTCACCGTCCTGCGCGACGGCGTCCACGACGGACCCGAACTCATCGACCTCGACACCCTCTACCGGGTCCTGGAGGAGCGGCTGCGGGCCAAGAACCGCCCGCTGCCGCAACGCTCCCAGGAGAACGGCGTGGGACGGCTCGCCTTCGCCCGCAACAAGGCCCGCGCCGGCCACCGCGCACCCGCGGGACCGGTCCTCGCCGCCGACGTACGCGCCGCGATGGTTGCCACCGGCCTCAACGTGGCCCGGGCCCTGCGCGCCGCGGGCAACACCAGGGACGCCCTTCCCGTGCTGCGGCTCGCCCTCCAGGAACAGACGGCGAACGGCCGGGGCGACCTGCTCGCCGTCCAGCTGGAACTCTCCGAGCTGCTCGCGGAGTCCGGCCAGGTGGGGGAGGCCATCGAGGTCCTGGAGCTGGCCTTCCGGCAGGTCCACAAGCTGTACGGGCCCGAGGCCATCCTCGTGTGCCGGCGGCTCGCCGATCTCCTCCAGGAGTGCGGGAACCACATCCAGGCCTGCGAGGTCCTCAAGCACGCCCTCCACATCGCCGAACAGGGCGGACCGCGCGTCCCGTCATGAACGCGGTGGGGGGGGGGGGGGGGGGGGGGGGGGGGGGGGGGGGGGGGGGGGGGGGGAGGGAAGGGCCAAACGGCCATGGCCTCCGCCTCGGACTCTTCCTCCC
>NZ_JBWKDS010000019.1:21280-45047 GCF_056435845.1 Streptomyces sp. NPDC043867
AACCCCCCCCCAACTCCCAAAAAGGGGAAACCCGCCTCCCCCGACAGAAAGGGGGGGGGCCCTGGGGGGAAAACCCCCCCCCCGGGCCCGCACCGGAGGAAAGCCGCACCCCGTCAGCCGGCCGACGTCAGCCGCCGAACTCCTGCAGACCCTTCAGGGCCTGGTCCAGCAGCGCCTGACGGCCGTCGAGCTCCTTCTGGAGTTTGTCGGCCCTCGCGGTGTTGCCCGCGGAGCGCGCCGCCTCGATCTGACCCGTGAGCTTGTCCACGGCGGCCTGCAGCTGGCCGGTCAGACCCTCCGCACGCGCACGTGCCTCGGGATTGGTCCGCCGCCACTCGGTCTCCTCGGACTCCTGCAGAGCCCGCTCCACCGCGTGCATCCGGCCCTCGATCTTCGGCCGGGCGTCGCGCGGCACGTGGCCGATGGCCTCCCAGCGCTCGTTGATCGAACGGAACGCGGCGCGGGCGGCCTTGAGATCCTGCACCGGGACTAGCTTCTCGGCCTCCTCTGCCAGCTCCTCCTTGAGCTTCAGGTTCTCCGACTGCTCCGCGTCCCGCTCGGCGAACACCGAGCCGCGCGCTGCGAAGAAGACGTCCTGGGCGCCGCGGAAGCGGTTCCACAGATCGTCCTCGTGCTCGCGCTGGGCGCGGCCCGCGGCCTTCCAGTCCGCCATCAGCTCGCGGTAGCGGGCCGCCGTCGGACCCCAGTCCGTCGAAGCGGACAGCGCCTCGGCCTCGGCGACCAGCTTCTCCTTGGTCTTGCGGGCCTCCTCGCGCTGCGCGTCCAGCGACGCGAAGTGCGCCTTGCGCCGCTTGGAGAACGCCGAGCGCGCGTGCGAGAAGCGGTGCCACAGCTCGTCGTCCGACTTGCGGTCGAGCCGCGGCAGCCCCTTCCAGGTGTCCACCAGCGCGCGCAGCCGCTCACCGGCCGACCGCCACTGCTCGCTCTGCGCCAGCTCCTCCGCCTCGGTGACCAGGGCCTCCTTGGCGTGCCGTGCCTCGTCGGACTGCTTGGCCCGCTGTTCCTTGCGCTCCTGACGGCGCGCGTCGACCGTCTCGACGAGCTTGTCCAGCCGCCCCCGCAGCGCGTCCAGGTCACCGACCGCGTGGTGGGCGTCCACCTGCTCACGGATGTGCGCGATGGCGGCCTGGGCGTCCTTCGCCGACAGGTCGGTGGTCTTCACTCGCTTCTCGAGGAGGCCGATCTCCACAACCAGGCCCTCGTACTTGCGCTCGAAGTAGGCCAGCGCCTCGTCGGGGGAGCCGGCCTGCCAGGAACCGACGACCTGCTCGCCCTCGGCCGTACGCACGTACACGGTCCCCGTCTCGTCGACGCGGCCCCACGGGTCGCTGCTCACAGCGCCTCCTCCACATGATGCCCGCGGGAGGCTTCCGCGCCCCCGGGCATCGTCCACAGTTTCGTCACGGCCAACATAGGCGACCGGCGGGGCGGCTGTCCGCATCCCGCGCGACCGAAGTTTCGCAGCTGGCGGTCAGGATTTCGTCACGGTCAGCTTGTTGATCACGACGGTCGCGTTGGGTGCGCCGTCGCCCTGGCCGGTGCTCTCCCCGGCCGCGGCGATCTTCTTCAGAACGCTCATGCCGGACTTCGAGATCGTCCCGAACGGTGTGTAATTGGGCGGCAGCTGACTGTCCTGGTACACGAGGAAGAACTGGCTGCCGCCGGTGTGCTTCTGGCTGGTGTTGGCCATGGCGACCGTGCCCGCCGGGTAGATGCCGCCCTTCAGGCTTTTGTCCTTCAGGTTCTCGTCCGGGATCGTGTAGCCCGGGCCGCCGCTGCCGGTGCCCTTGGGGTCACCGCACTGCAGCACGTAGATGCCGTTCGTGACCAGCCGGTGGCACTTGGTGTGGTCGAAGAACCCCTTGCCCGCAAGGAAGTTGAACGAGTTCACCGTGTGCGGCGCCGCGGCCGTCTTCAGGTCGACGTCTATGTCGCCGCAGGTCGTCGCCAGCTTCATCGTGTAGTCCGCGGACTTGTCGATGGTGACGGCCGGCTCCTTCTTCCAGCTCAGCGACTCCACCTTGCCCGGGGCGGCCTTCTCGCAAGGATCGGGCGCCTTGCTCGGCGCCGAGGGGCTCGGCGTCACCTCCGCGCCCGCGCTGGTCTTCTTGTCGTCGTTCTTGAAGACCCCGGTCGCGTACGACACGACGCTGCCCACCACGACGACGCCGAGGACCGACGCGATCACCGTGTTGCGTGCGTGCGTCCTGCGCCGCGCGGCCGTACGCCGCTGCTGCTGCCGCAAGAACTTCTCCCGGGCGAGCTGACGCCGCCGCTGCTCCTGGCTGACCACCGGGTTTTCTCCTCGTGCGTCTCGTTCGGCAAAGGGGACGCGTGCGTTCAGAGAGCCGACCGCCTGCGTGTGCCCCGTACCGTATATGGGTTCGCTGAGGAAACGGCAGCGCCGGTAGGCTCTGATCCGCAGCCACCCGCCCCGTACGACGCCGTATGACCTCGTACGACACAAACGAAGGACGATCGTGCTCATTGCCGGGTTCCCCGCCGGGGCCTGGGGGACCAACTGTTATCTGGTCGCCCCCGCCGCGGGTGAGGAGTGCGTGATCATCGACCCGGGCCATCAGGCCGCCCAGGGAGTCGAGGACGCACTCGCCAAGCATCGGCTCAAGCCTGTCGCGGTCATCCTCACCCACGGCCACATCGACCACGTCGCCTCGGTCGTACCGGTCTGCGGAGCGCACGACGTACCGGCCTGGATCCACCCCCGGGACCGCTACATGATGAGCGACCCGGAGAAGGCGCTCGGCCGTTCCATCGGGATGCCGCTGATGGGCGAACTGACCGTGGGGGAGCCCGACGACGTGAAGGAACTCACCGACGGCGCCGAGCTCAGGCTCGCGGGCCTCGACCTCTCCGTCGCGCACGCGCCCGGCCATACCAAGGGGTCGGTGACCTTCCGCATGCCCGAGAGCGCGGACATCCCGTCCGTGTTCTTCTCCGGGGATCTGCTGTTCGCCGGCTCCGTCGGACGCACCGACCTGCCCGGCGGCGACGCGGCCGAGCTGCTCGACTCGCTGGCCCGTGTGTGCCTGCCGCTCGACGACTCGACCGTGGTGCTGTCCGGCCACGGCCCCCAGACGACCATCGGCCAGGAGCGCGCCACCAACCCGTATCTGCGGCAGGTGGCCGCCGCCGGCCAGGGAGCACCCGAGGCTCCCCGACGAGGAATGTGACGAGACCTTCCGTGAGCACCTTCAAGGCCCCCAAGGGCACGTACGACCTGATCCCGCCGGACAGCGCCGCCTACCTCGCCGTGCGCGAGGCCATCGCCGCCCCGCTGCGCACCTCCGGCTACGGGTACATCGAGACGCCCGGCTTCGAGAACGTCGAGCTGTTCGCCCGCGGTGTCGGTGAGTCCACCGACATCGTGACCAAGGAGATGTACGCCTTCGAGACCAAGGGCGGCGACAGGCTGGCGCTGCGCCCCGAGGGCACCGCCTCCGTGCTGCGCGCCGCGCTGGAGGCCAACCTGCACAAGGCCGGCAACCTTCCCGTCAAGCTCTGGTACTCGGGCTCGTACTACCGCTACGAGCGCCCGCAGAAGGGCCGTTACCGCCACTTCTCGCAGGTCGGCGCCGAGGCGATCGGCGCCGAGGACCCGGCGCTCGACGCCGAGTTGATCATCCTGGCCGACCAGGCGTACCGCTCGCTGGGTCTGCGCGAGTTCCGCATCCTGCTGAACTCCCTGGGCGACAAGGAGTGCCGTCCCGTCTACCGCGCCGCCCTCCAGGACTTCCTGCGCGGGCTCGACCTCGACGAGGAGACGCTGCGCCGCGCCGACATCAACCCCCTGCGGGTCCTCGACGACAAGCGCGACGACGTCCAGAAGCAGCTGACCGGCGCTCCGCTGCTGCGGGACTACCTGTGCGACGCCTGCAAGGCGTACCACGAGGAGGTGCGCGAGCTGATCACGGCCGCGGGCGTCTCCTTCGAGGACGACCCGAAGCTGGTGCGGGGCCTCGACTACTACACGCGCACGACCTTCGAGTTCGTCCACGACGGACTCGGGTCGCAGTCCGCGGTCGGCGGCGGCGGCCGCTACGACGGGCTGTCCGAGATGATCGGCGGACCCGCGCTGCCGTCCGTCGGCTGGGCGCTCGGCGTCGACCGGACGGTCCTCGCCCTGGAGGCGGAGGGCGTCTCGCTCGAAATCCCGTCGGCGACCAGCGTCTTCGCGGTGCCGCTCGGCGACGAGGCCCGGCGGTTCCTCTTCGCCAAGGTCAACGAGCTGCGCAAGGTCGGCGTCGCGGCCGACTTCTCGTACGGCGGCAAGGGCCTCAAGGGCGCGATGAAGAACGCCAACCGCAGTGGCGCCCGCTATGCGATCGTCGCCGGCGAGCGCGATCTCGCCGAGGGCGTCGTCCAGTTGAAGGACATGGAGTCCGGCGAGCAGACCCCGATCGGGGTCAACGAGATCGTGGCGGAGCTGGAATCCCGCCTGGGCTGACGGCCGCCGGTCCTGCCGGACGGGCCGAGGCTTCCCGCACCGGGGAGGGCTCGGCCCGTCCCGGCGTTTCCGCGGCGACGACCTCCCGGCGGTCATGCGACTTCCGGCGTTAACGGGACGAATGCCTCACGGCCGGGCGGGCCGTCAACTTCGGGGGTGCGGATTCCCCCTGCCGGACAATGCCGAGGTCCGGTCCGGGCGGAACACCTCGCCGTGCCGGAATCCGAGGCCGGTGCCGTCGACGGCGATCACGTACCCGTCCTGCTGGGGCGGTCCCCGCGGGCCCGCCGCGAGTTGATCACGTGTTCCGTCAGGCCGACCGGCTCCCGGGCGCAGCGAACGCGACGGCACGGCCGTCCGTACCTCCTTATGTCCATCGAACGGTGGACACGCGCGTACGTGCGGCACAATGACCGTGCCCGCAGAGCCCACTCCCAGTAACGGATCGGCGTGATGAGCAAGACGACAGCCAAGGACGGCGTCTCCCTCGCCCAGGAGCGCGGCGGCGCTCCGCGGACCGTGGGCGGCAGCCCGGCCCTCGCCCTGCTGCTGGTGATCACCGGCGCGGCCGGTCTGCTCGCCGCGTGGGTCATCACGATCGACAAGTTCAAGCTGCTGGAGGATCCGGGCTTCGTGCCGGGCTGCAGCCTCAACCCGGTCGTCTCCTGCGGCAACATCATGAAGAGCGACCAGGCCTCCGTCTTCGGGTTCCCCAACCCGATGCTCGGACTGGTCGCGTACGGCATCGTGATCTGCGTCGGCGTCAGCCTGCTCGCCCGGGCGACCTTCCCCCGCTGGTACTGGCTGACCTTCAACGCCGGCACCCTCTTCGGTGTCGCCTTCTGCACCTGGCTGCAGTTCCAGTCCCTGTACCGGATCAACTCGCTGTGCCTGTGGTGCAGCCTGGCCTGGGTCGCCACGATCCTCATGTTCTGGTACGTGACCTCGTCGAACATCCGCCACGGCTTCCTGCCGGCGCCGCGCCCGGTGCAGAGCTTCTTCGGCGAGTTCACCTGGGTCCTGCCCGTGCTGCACATCGGCATCATCGGCATGCTGATCCTCACCCGCTGGTGGGACTTCTGGACCGGCTGACCCCGCCCGGGCCCCGGCCGACCGGGCCCGGCGGCGTTGTCGGTGGCGTGGCATAGGGTTTCGTACGTGGAGCCCGACCTGTTCACCGCCGCAGCAGAAGAACGCCAGGAGAAGGACCCGTCCAGCAGCCCCCTGGCGGTCCGGATGCGCCCGCGCACCCTCGACGAGGTCGTGGGTCAGCAGCACCTGCTGAAGCCGGGCTCGCCCCTGCGCAGACTGGTGGGCGACAGCGGCAAAGGCCCCGCGGGACCGTCCTCCGTCATCCTCTGGGGGCCGCCGGGCACCGGCAAGACGACCCTCGCATACGTCGTCTCGAAGGCCACGAACAAGCGCTTCGTCGAGCTGTCCGCGATCACCGCGGGCGTCAAGGAAGTGCGCGCGGTCATCGAGGGCGCCCGCCGGGCCACCGGCGGCTTCGGCAAGGAGACGGTCCTCTTCCTCGACGAGATCCACCGCTTCAGCAAGGCGCAACAGGACTCCCTCCTCCCGGCCGTCGAGAACCGCTGGGTGACCCTGATCGCCGCGACCACGGAGAACCCCTACTTCTCGGTGATCTCCCCCCTCCTGTCCCGCTCCCTGCTGCTGACCCTCGAACCGCTCACGGACGACGACCTGAGCGCTCTGCTGCGCCGGGCGCTCACCGACGAGCGAGGCCTGAAGGAGGCCGTCACCCTCCCCGAGGACACCCGGGAGCATCTGCTGCGGATCGCCGGAGGCGACGCCCGCCGGGCCCTGACCGCCCTGGAGGCCGCGGCCGGTTCCGCGCTCGACAAGGGCGAGCCGGAGATCACCCTCCGGACCCTGGAGGAGACGGTCGACCGCGCCGCCGTGAAGTACGACCGCGACGGCGACCAGCACTACGACGTCGCGAGCGCCCTGATCAAGTCCATCCGCGGTTCGGACGTGGACGCCGCCCTGCACTATCTGGCGCGGATGATCGAGGCCGGTGAGGACCCCCGCTTCATCGCCCGCCGGCTGATGATCTCCGCCAGCGAGGACATCGGCCTCGCCGACCCGAACGCCCTGCCGGTCGCGGTCGCCGCCGCCCAGGCCGTCGCAATGATCGGCTTCCCCGAGGCCGCCCTCACCCTCAGCCACGCCACCATCGCCCTCGCCCTCGCCCCGAAGTCGAACGCCGCGACCACCGCCATCGGCGCCGCCATGGAGGACGTGCGCAAGGGCCACGCGGGCCCCGTCCCGGCCCATCTGCGCGACGGGCACTACAAGGGCGCGGCCAAACTGGGGCACGCGCAGGGCTACGTGTATCCCCACGACCTGCCCGAGGGCATCGCCGCCCAGCAGTACGCACCGGAGGAGCTCAAGGACCGGGAGTACTACACCCCCACCCGGCACGGCGCCGAGGCGCGCTACGCGGACGCCGTCGAATGGACCAGGAAGCACCTCGGTCGAGGACGGCCCTGACCACCCTGTAGACTCCCTGAAGCGCTGCGTCCCGTGTCCGGCTCCGGTCGGCACCACCAGAACGGGACATCCAGCCGGAACCCGTGCGCCGCGAGGCACAGGGGATCCAGGAGCGTCGCGCACCGTCGAAGGTGTCGCGGGCAGCCCACCACCCTCCCGGACCACCGGGAACAGGTCGGTGGGCCACTCGCGTGCTGCACGTATGTGCCCAGACCGGAGAGCGGCTGCCCGGCAGGTCCCGCTACGGACCCGCAGGGTTTCCCCGGCTGCGGATTGCGACCTCCCCTAACCCTGGTGAAGCCGTATTCACATCAGAAACACGAGGTGTTTGGTTCATGCCGAACCAGTCCCGCCCCAAGGTCAAGAAGTCGCGTGCCCTCGGCATCGCGCTGACCCCGAAGGCCGTCAAGTACTTCGAGGCCCGCCCCTACCCGCCGGGTGAGCACGGCCGCGGCCGCAAGCAGAACTCGGACTACAAGGTCCGTCTGCTCGAGAAGCAGCGTCTGCGTGCGCAGTACGACGTGTCCGAGCGTCAGCTCGTCCGCGCCTACGAGCGTGCCGCGAAGACCCAGGGCAAGACCGGTGAGGCCCTGGTCATCGAGCTCGAGCGCCGTCTCGACGCGCTGGTCCTGCGTTCGGGCATCGCCCGCACGATCTACCAGGCCCGCCAGATGGTCGTCCACGGCCACATCGAGGTCAACGGCCAGAAGGTCGACAAGCCGTCCTTCCGCGTCAGGCCGGACGACGTCGTCATGGTCCGCGAGCGCAGCCGCCAGAAGCCGCTGTTCGAGGTCGCGCGTGAGGGTGGCTTCGCCCCCGACGGCGAGACCCCGCGCTACCTCCAGGTGAACCTCCGCGCCCTGGCCTTCCGCCTGGACCGCGAGCCGAACCGCAAGGAGATCCCGGTGATCTGCGACGAGCAGCTCGTCGTCGAGTACTACGCCCGCTGATCGTCTTCCGGCGGACGTAGCACCACCTGTGTGTCAGCCCGCCGTCTCGCCGCCCTTCCGGGTGGGCGAGGCGGCGGGCTTCCGCATGTCCGTGCGTGCCCGCGTCGACCGCGGCGCCGGCACCGCGCCGAGCGTCCGCTTCCCGGCCCGCCCGAACGCCCGGGCCACCGCCGCCTCCTGCTCCAGCCGGGCGCCCTCCCGGACGCACTCCTCGTACCGCTCGTCGCCCAGCAGCTCCCGCGCCGTCGCCTCGCAGCGCTCGTGCGGCGCGTTGTAGTACGCCGAACCGAACAGCGGCAGCCCCACCGACGGCCACATCCGGGACGCCGCGCCCTGCAGCAGCGCCGCCTCGGCCGGATCGCCGTCCTCCGCCGTCACCAGGGCGAGCAGCTCGACGGCGAGGACCGTGCCGAGCAGGTCGTGGAAGGTGTGCCCGATGCCGAGGCACTCCTCCAGCAGATCCCGCGCCCGCTGCCGGTCGCCCTCGGTCCACGCCCCGTAGGCCAGCACATACAGCGCGTACGCCAGCGCCCAGCGCTCCCCGTGGTCCTCGCAGACCCGGCGGACGTCCTCGCACAGCTCGACCGCACCCGGCAGGTCGCCCTGGAACGCCCTCGCCATCGCCAGTTCCACCTGCCCCATCAGGACATTGCTGTTCAGCTCGCCGATCTCGCGGTAGCGGCCGAGCGCCGAGCGCAGCAGACCCTCCGCGCGCGGCATGTCGTCCGTGACCAGCGCCAGGCAGCCGGTGCGGTGCTCCGCGTACGCCACCGCCGTGGGGTCCCCGGACCGCTCCGCCTCGGCACGGCACTCCTGGAGCGCGGCGAGCGCGGGCACCGCGTCCCCCTGGAGGACCGCCACGTAGCCGAGCACCCAGAGCGCCTTGAGCCGCGACTGCTCGTACGCCCCGTCCTGCGGGGACGGCTCGACGCAGCGGTCCAGCCAGTGCCGCCCCTCGGCGAGCCGGCCGCAGCCGACCCAGAAGAACCAGAGGCTTCCCGCCAGGTACTGGCCCAGGTGTGTCTCGCCCGGCTCGGTCAGGCAGTACTCGAGAGCGCACCGCACATTCGGCAGCTCCGCCTCGATGCGCGCCGCGACCTCTCCCTGGCGCGGCGAGAACCAGTCCAGCTCGCACCACGTGGCCAGGCCCATGAACCAGTCGCGGTGGCGGCGGCGCAACCGCTCCGCGTCCCCCATCGCCGCCAGCCACTCGGCGCCGTACGCGCGGACCGTGGCGAGCATGCGGTAGCGGACGCCGGCGGAGCTCTCCTCGCGGGTGACCACGGACTGGGCGAGCAGCGCGCCGAGGACGTCGAGGACGTCCTCGGCCCGCAGCCCGTCACCGCTGCACACGTACTCGGCGGCCTCCAGGTCGAACCGCCCGGCGAACACCGAGAGGCGTGACCAGAGCAGCCGTTCCTCCGGTGTGCACAGCTCGTGGCTCCAGCCGATCGCCGTACGCAGCGTCCGGTGGCGCGGCGGCACGTCCCGCCCGCCGCCCGTCAGCAGCCGGAACCGGTCCTCCAGGCGCGACAGCAGCTGCGCGGGGGAGAGCGTGCTCAGCCGGCCCGCGGCCAGTTCGACGGCGAGCGGAATCCCGTCCAGGCGCCGGCACAGCTCCAGGACGGCGGACCGGTTCGCGTCGTCCACCGCGAACCCGGGCAGCCGGGCTGCGGCCCGCACCGCGAACAGCTCCACGGCCTCCGGCCCGGTCATCGGCGCCAGCGGGAACAACTGCTCGCCCTCGACCTCCAGCGGCCTGCGCCCCACGGCGAGCACCCGCAGCCCCGGCACGGCCCGCAACAACTCGCTTACCAGCGGGGCGCACACGTCCACCAGATGCTCGAAACCGTCCAGGACCAGCAGGAGCCGACGCCCGGCGAGATGGTCGAGCAGTACCTCGCGCGGCAGCCGGGACGTGTGATCCGTCAGTCCCAGGGCCTCCAGCACCGCGTACTCCACGAGCTCCGGCTCACGGACCGCGGCCAGCTCCACCCGCCACGCTCCGTCACTCTGGTCCGTCCGTGCCGCCGCGTGCGCCGCGAGCCGCGACTTGCCGACGCCCCCCATCCCCGTCACGGTCACCAGCCGGGCCGACTCCAGTGCCTCCGCCAGGCGCCTCAGTTCCGCCGAGCGCCCCACGAACGCGTTGAGTTCCAGGGGGAGATTGCCGGGGGACGGGGAGCCCGCGAGCCGGGGCGGGTGAGAGGGGCGCATGGGACACGGAGCGTACTGACACGTGTGCGTTCCGTACAATCGGTTCGCGCGAACTCCGGACGGAGGCGGCGGTAATCGGGTGCGGAGCGGCGGCCCCGGCGCGATAGGCTCGGGGGACGACTTTTCGAAGTTCAGGCACGTATCAGGGAGCGGGTGCAATCAGAGTGTCCGGTGGAGAGGTGGCCGGGATCCTGGCGGCCGTGTTCTGGGCGATCCTGGTCTCCTTCCTCGCCGTGGCACTGGCGAGACTGGCCCAGACGCTCAGGGCGACCACCAAGCTCGTGGCGGACGTGACCGACCAGGCCGTCCCGCTGCTGGCCGACGCCTCCTCGGCGGTGCGCTCCGCACAGACCCAGATCGACCGGGTGGACGCCATCGCCTCCGACGTCCAGGAGGTCACGTCGAACGCGTCGGCGCTGTCCACGACGGTCGCGTCCACCTTCGGCGGCCCCCTGGTGAAGGTCGCGGCGTTCGGCTACGGCGTCCGCCGGGCACTCGGTGTCCGACGTGAGAACGAGCCCCCCAAGGCGTCCCGCCGCACCGTGATCGTGGGACGCACCGTCCCGTCCGCGCGACGGGGAAAGCGGAAGAAGGACTGACGCAGCGATGTTCCGCCGTACGTTCTGGTTCACCGCGGGCGCAGCCGCCGGCGTATGGGCCACCACCAAGGTCAACCGCAAGATCAGGCAGCTGACTCCCGAGAGCCTCGCGGCACAGGCCGCGAACAAGGCGATCGAGGCGGGCCACCGGCTCAAGGACTTCGCCCTCGACGTCCGTGAGGGCATGCTCCAGCGCGAGGCCGAACTCGACGAGGCACTCGGACTGAACGCCGCCACGGACCCCGCACTGCCCGCCCCGCGGCGCCTGGCCGCCATCGAGAACCGCAGCAACCCCGAGTACGTCGAGAGGTCGGCGCACTCGTACAACCGGAATGAGGACCACTGATGGAGTCGGCCGAGATTCGCCGCCGCTGGCTGAGCTTCTTCGAGGAGCGCGGTCACACCGTCGTCCCTTCGGCGTCGCTCATCGCGGACGACCCGACTCTGCTCCTGGTCCCCGCGGGCATGGTCCCCTTCAAGCCGTACTTCCTCGGCGAGGTCAAGCCGCCGTTCCCGCGCGCCACCAGCGTGCAGAAGTGCGTGCGCACCCCCGACATCGAAGAGGTCGGCAAGACCACCCGCCACGGCACCTTCTTCCAGATGTGCGGCAACTTCTCCTTCGGCGACTACTTCAAGGAAGGCGCCATCACGCACGCCTGGGAGCTGCTCACCTCGCCCCAGGACAAGGGCGGTTACGGGCTCGACCCGGAGCGCCTGTGGGTGACCGTCTACCTCGACGACGACGAGGCCGAGCAGATCTGGCGCGAGAAGATCGGCGTGCCCGCCGAGCGCATCCAGCGCCTCGGCAAGAAGGACAACTACTGGTCCATGGGCGTCCCCGGACCCTGCGGCCCGTGCTCCGAGATCAACTACGACCGCGGCCCCGAGTTCGGCGTCGAGGGCGGCCCGGCCGTCAACGACGAGCGGTACGTGGAGATCTGGAACCTGGTTTTCATGCAGTACGAGCGCGGCGAGGGCACCTCGAAGGAGGACTTCGAGATCCTCGGCGAGCTGCCGCAGAAGAACATCGACACCGGCCTCGGCATGGAACGCCTCGCGATGATTCTGCAGAACGTGCAGAACATGTACGAGATCGACACCTCCATGGCCGTCATCAGGAAGGCCACCGAGCTGACCGGCGTCGAGTACGGCGCCGCCCACAACTCCGACGTCTCGCTGCGCGTGGTCACCGACCACATGCGCACGTCCGTGATGCTCATCGGAGACGGCGTCAGCCCCGGCAACGAGGGCCGTGGCTACGTGCTGCGCCGCATCATGCGCCGCGCCATCCGCAACATGCGGCTGCTCGGCGCCACCGGCCCGGTCGTCAAGGACCTCATCGACGTCGTGATCGAGATGATGGGCCGGCAGTACCCGGAGCTCGTCTCCGACCGCCGGCGCATCGAGACCGTGGCCCTCGCCGAGGAAGCCGCCTTCCTCAAGGCCCTCAAGGGCGGCACGAACATCCTCGACACCGCTGTCACCGAGACCAGGGCCGCCGGCGGCACGGTGCTCTCCGGCGACAAGGCGTTCCTGCTCCACGACACCTGGGGCTTCCCGATCGACCTCACCCTCGAGATGGCCGCCGAGCAGGGCCTCTCCGTGGACGAGGACGGGTTCCGCCGCCTGATGAAGGAACAGCGGGAGCGCGCCAAGGCCGACGCCCAGGCCAAGAAGACCGGCCACGCCGACCTCGGTGCCTACCGCGAGATCGCCGACGCCGCCGGCGAGACCGAGTTCGTCGGGTACACGCAGACCGAGGGCGAGTCCACGATCGTCGGCATCCTGGTCGACGGCGCCTCCTCCCCGGCCGCCACCGAGGGCGACGAGGTCGAGATCGTCCTCGACCGCACGCCGTTCTACGCCGAGGGCGGCGGCCAGATCGGTGACACCGGCCGCATCCGGGTGGACACCGGCGCCGTGATCGAGGTCCGCGACTGCCAGAAGCCGGTGCCCGGGGTGTACGTCCACAAGGGCGTCGTCCAGGTCGGCGAGGTGACCGTGGGCGCCAAGGCCCAGGCCACCATCGACGTGCGCCGCCGCACGTCGATCGCCCGCGCCCACTCGGCCACGCACCTCACCCACCAGGCCCTGCGGGACGCTCTCGGCCCGACGGCCGCCCAGGCCGGCTCCGAGAACCAGCCCGGCCGTTTCCGTTTCGACTTCGGCTCCCCGTCGGCCGTGCCCACGACCGTGATGACGGACGTCGAGCAGCAGATCAACGAGGTGCTCGCCCGCGACCTGGACGTGCACGCCGAGGTCATGGGCATCGACGAGGCGAAGAAGCAGGGCGCCATCGCCGAGTTCGGCGAGAAGTACGGCGAGCGCGTGCGCGTCGTCACCATCGGCGACTTCTCCAAGGAGCTGTGCGGCGGCACGCACGTGCACAACACGGCCCAGCTCGGCCTGGTCAAGCTGCTCGGCGAGTCGTCCATCGGCTCCGGCGTGCGGCGCATCGAGGCCCTGGTGGGTGTCGACGCCTACAACTTCCTCGCCCGCGAGCACACGGTCGTGGCCCAGCTCCAGGAGCTGGTCAAGGGCCGCCCCGAGGAGCTCCCGGAGAAGATCTCCGCCATGCTCGGCAAGCTGAAGGACGCCGAGAAGGAGATCGAGAAGTTCCGCGCGGAGAAGGTCCTCCAGGCCGCCGCCGGGCTCGCCGAGTCCGCCAAGGACGTACGCGGCATCGCGCTGGTCACCGGGCAGGTCCCGGACGGCACGACCGCCGACGACCTGCGCAGGCTGGTGCTCGACGTGCGGGGCCGCATCCAGGGTGGACGGGCCGTCGTCGTCGCCCTGTTCAGCACCGTGGGCGGCAAGCCGCTCACGGTCATCGCCACCAACGAGGCGGCCCGCGAGCGCGGCCTCAAGGCCGGTGAACTCGTCCGTACGGCCGCCAAGACCCTCGGTGGCGGTGGCGGCGGCAAGCCGGACGTCGCCCAGGGCGGCGGCCAGAACCCGGCCGCCATCGGTGAAGCCGTGGACGCCGTCGAGCGCCTCGTCGCCGAGACGGCCAAGTAAGGGTCCTGAGATGCGCAGAGGACGCCGGCTCGCGATCGACGTCGGGGACGCCCGCATCGGGGTCGCCTCGTGCGACCCCGACGGGATCCTCGCCACCCCGGTGGAGACGGTGGCGGGGCGCGATGTCCCGGCCGCTCACCGCCGGTTGCGGCAACTCGTCGAGGAGTACGAACCGATCGAGGTCGTCGTCGGACTCCCTCGCTCCCTCAAGGGGGGCGAGGGTCCGGCCGCGGTCAAGGTCCGCGCCTTCGCCCAGGAGCTCGCCCGGGGCATCGCACCCGTCCCGGTGCGGCTGCTGGACGAGAGAATGACCACGGTGACGGCCAGTCAGGGACTGCGCGCCTCGGGCGTGAAGTCCAAGAAGGGCAGGTCGGTCATCGACCAGGCGGCCGCCGTCATCATTCTGCAGCAGGCCCTGGAGTCCGAACGGGCGTCAGGCGGGGCGCCCGGCGAGGGCGTCGAAGTGGTCATCTGATCGCGATACGGTAACGTTCCGCGCGATGCGGCGGTGTTCGAACAGTCGCCGCACAGAGAAGAGGCGGACAGGAGCCGTGCCAGGCGCCAGCAGCCACCGCCTCGCGGCTCTAGGGGATCGATGACTGAGTATGGCCGGGGCCCAGGCTCCGAACCGTGGCATCCGGAGGACCCGTTGTACGGGGACGGCGGATGGGGAGGACAGGCCCAGGAGGGCCAGTCCCCCTACGGCGGCCAGCCGCAGCACTATCCGCAGCAGCCGCAGTCGCAGCAGCCGCAGTACGGCGACTGGGACAACGGCCACCAGGCCACGTACGACCAGCAGGGTCAGCAGCAGTACGGCGACCGGGCCCAGCAGCCCTACGCGGAGCAGAACCACCAGCACGGCCAGGCCCCGCAGCAGTACGGCGAGCAGGATCATCAGCAGTACGGCCAGGGCGGACAGCCGCAGTACGACCAGGACCGGCAGCAGTTCCAGGGGCAGGGCGGTCAGTACCCGGACCAGGGACAACAGCGGCAGTACGCGGGCCAGGGACAGCAGGAGTCCGACAACGGCGGCTGGAACACCGGGTCGAACGCCCAGGTCCCGTACCCCGCCGACCCGGTCGACCCCTACGGTGCCCACGCGGCCCCCTACGCGAGCGGTGAGCAGCCCGACTTCTACAACACGCCGGACGCGTACCCGCCGCCCGAGCCGCCCGCCCGGCGCCGTGCCGAACCGGAGCCGCAGACCGACTGGGATCCCGGACCCGACCAGGGCGAGCACGCCTTCTTCGCGGACGACGACGATTCCGACGACGACGACGCGGACGGCCGCGGCGGGCGCGGGGACCGGCGGGGCCGGGGCGGCGGCAAGGACCGCAAGCGCCGCAGCGGATGCGCCTGCCTCGTGGTCGTCCTCGTCTTCGGCGGCGGCCTCGGCGGAGTCGGATATTTCGGCTACCAGTTCTACCAAAATCGTTTCGGCTCGGCGCCCGACTACGCGGGGGACGGCACGGACGACCAGGTGAC
This sequence comes from Streptomyces sp. NPDC043867, assembly GCF_056435845.1. Lineage (NCBI taxonomy): Bacteria > Bacillati > Actinomycetota > Actinomycetes > Kitasatosporales > Streptomycetaceae > Streptomyces > Streptomyces sp. NPDC043867. Next base: position 36,550 of record NZ_JBWKDS010000019.1, read on the forward strand.
GGTCGTCATCCCGAAGGGCGCCTTCGGCTCCGCGATCGGCCAGAAGCTGAAAGAGGCCGGCGTCGTCAGGAGCGTCGACGCCTTCGTCAGCGCGCAGACGAACAACCCCGACGGCGACAAGATCCAGGCGGGCTCCTACCTGCTCAACACCCGGATGTCCGCGGAGAGCGCCGTGGCCCTGATGCTCGACCCGAAGAGCCGGAACAATCTGACGGTCTTCGAGGGTGAGCGCAACGCCCAGGTCTACGCGGCCGTCGACAAGGCCCTCGAGATCAAGAAGGGCACCACCCGGGGCGTCGCCCGGAAGGAATGGCCGGACCTCGGCCTGCCCTCCTGGGCGAACACGGGCAAGAACATCAAGGACCCGCTGGAAGGATTCCTCTTCCCGTCGACCTATCCGGTGGCCAAGGGCATGAAGCCCAAGGAGGTCCTGGAGCAGATGGTCGACCTGGCCAAGGAGAAGTACGCCGAGCTCGGCATCGAGTCCAAGGCCGACGACCTGAACCTGAAGAACCCCCTGCAGGTGCTGACGGTTGCGAGCCTCGTCCAGGCCGAGGGCAAGTACAAGCGCGACTTCGAGAAGGTCGCGACGGTCGTCTACAACCGGCTGAAGCCGGACAACACCGAGACCTACGGCCTGCTCGACTTCGACTCGACCGTCAACTACCTCCGCGGCGAGTCCAAGCTCGCGACGGGTTCGGTCAACGAACTGCGCCGGCTCGACGACCCCTACAACACGTACAAGATCAAGGGTCTGCCGCCCGGACCGATCAGCAACCCCGGCGAGGTGGCCATCGAGGCCGCGCTCAAGCCGGCCAAGGGCAACTGGTACTACTTCGTCTCCGTCAGCGAGGACAGGACGCTGTTCGCCGAGACGAACCAAGAGCAGAACCGCAACCGTGAGAAGTACCTCGAAGAACAGAAGGGGCAATGAGCGGCACCGGCACCGGCACCGACGTCAGCAAGCGCAGAGCCGCCGTACTGGGCTCTCCGATCGCCCACTCCCTGTCCCCGGTGCTGCACCGGGCCGCGTACGAGCGGCTGGGTCTCGACGGCTGGTCCTACGACCGGTTCGAGGTCGACGAGGAGGCCTTGCCCGCCTTCGTCGGGAAGCTGGGGCCGGAATGGGCGGGGCTTTCGCTGACCATGCCGCTCAAACGGGCCGTCATCCCGCTGCTCGACGAGATCAGCGAGACGGCCGCCTCCGTCGAGACGGTGAACACGGTCGTCTTCGCCGAGGACGGCCGGCGCACCGGTGACAACACCGACGTCCCCGGCATGGTCGCCGCCCTGCGCGAGCGGGGCATCGAGCAGGTCGACTCCGCCGCCGTGCTCGGCGCCGGCGCCACCGCCTCCTCCGCGCTGGCCGCGCTGGCGCGGATCTGCACCGGCGAGGTCGTCGCGTACGTCCGCAGCGAAACGCGTGCCGCCGAGATGCGGCAGTGGGGCGAGCGGCTCGGCATCGACGTGCGGACGGCGGACTGGCAGGACGCGGCACAGGCCCTGCACGCGCCCCTCGTGATCGCCACCACCCCCGCGGGCGCCACGGACGCGCTCGCCGCCGCCGTGCCCGAGCGCCCCGCCACCCTGTTCGACGTGCTGTACGACCCGTTCCCCACCGAGCTCGCCGCCCGCTGGTCGGCGTACGGCGGCGCCGTCGTCAGCGGCCTCGACCTGCTCGTGCACCAGGCGGTGCTCCAGGTCGAGCAGATGACCGGCCGTTCGCCCGCGCCGCTGGACGCCATGCGCCAGGCGGGCGAGCACGCGCTCGCGGGGCACTGAGACCCCCCGCCTCCGCGCCGCCGTCCGCCTGATGGACCTGGGGCCGGTTCCCGCCGCCGGACGTGGGAGGATCGGGGGTGGCGGGCCAGGGCCGCGCACCCGGTCCCGCCTTCGCCGTACGCGAGGACGCGCGTACGCAGCAGCAGTACCGGGCGCGAGCAGGAGGAGCACCGTTGAGCAGGTTGCGCTGGCTGACCGCGGGGGAGTCCCACGGTCCCGCACTTGTCGCGACGCTGGAGGGACTTCCCGCCGGCGTGCCGATCACCACGGACATGGTGGCGGACCACCTGGCCCGGCGGCGCCTCGGTTATGGGCGCGGTGCGCGGATGAAGTTCGAGCGTGACGAGGTCACCTTCCTGGGCGGCGTCCGGCACGGCCTCACCCTCGGCTCCCCGGTCGCGGTCATGGTGGGCAACACCGAGTGGCCGAAGTGGGAGCAGGTCATGGCGGCCGACCCCATCGCCCCGGAGATCCTCGCCGACCTGGCCCGCAACGCGCCGCTGACCCGGCCCCGCCCCGGCCACGCGGACCTCGCGGGCATGCAGAAGTACGGCTTCGACGAGGCCCGGCCGATCCTGGAGCGTGCCTCGGCGCGGGAGACGGCAGCCCGGGTGGCGCTCGGCGCGGTGGCCCGCTCCTACCTGAAGGAGACGGCCGGCATCGAGATCGTCAGCCATGTGACCGAGCTGGCGGGCGCCAAGGCGCCGTACGGGGTGTACCCCAAGCCCTCGGACGTGGAGAGGCTCGACGCCGATCCGGTGCGCTGCCTGGACGCCGACGCGTCGAAGGCGATGGTCGCGGAGATCGACCAGGCCCACAAGGACGGCGACACCCTGGGCGGTGTGGTCGAGGTGCTGGCCTACGGCGTCCCGGTCGGCCTCGGCTCGCACGTGCACTGGGACCGGCGGCTCGACGCCCGGCTCGCCGCGGCGCTCATGGGCATCCAGGCCATCAAGGGCGTGGAGGTCGGCGACGGCTTCGACCTGGCGCGGGTGCCCGGCTCCCAGGCGCACGACGAGATCGTCCACACCGACCAGGGCATCAAGCGCTCCACCGGCCGCTCCGGCGGCACCGAGGGCGGTCTGACGACCGGTGAACTCCTGCGCGTACGGGCCGCGATGAAGCCCATCGCGACCGTGCCGCGCGCCCTGGCCACCATCGACGTGGCCACCGGCGAGGCCGCCAAGGCCCACCACCAGCGCTCCGACGTGTGCGCGGTCCCGGCCGCCGGCATCGTCGCCGAGGCCATGGTGGCGCTGGTCCTGGCGGACGCCGTGGCCGAGAAGTTCGGCGGCGACAGCGTCCCCGAGACCCGCCGCAACGTGACGTCGTACCTCGAGAACCTGGCCATCCGGTGAGCCCCGCGCCCCTGGTCGTGCTGGTGGGCCCGATGGGCGTCGGCAAGTCCACGGTGGGCGCGCTGCTCGCCGGGCGGCTGGGCTGCGCCTACCGGGACACGGACGACGACATCGTGGCCGGTGAGGGCCGCACCGTCGCCGACATCTTCGTCGACGAGGGCGAGCCCGCCTTCCGCGCGATCGAGAAGCGGGCGGTGCACCGGGCGCTCGCCGAGCACGACGGTGTGCTGGCACTGGGCGGTGGCGCGATCCTCGACGACGAGACGCGCTCGCTGCTCGCCGCACACCGGGTCGTCTACCTCTCGATGGACGTCGAGGAGGCGGTCCGGCGCACCGGTTTGAACGCGGCGCGGCCGCTGCTCGCGGTCAACCCCCGCCGGCAGTGGCGCGAGCTGATGGAGGCCCGCCGTCACCTGTACACCGAAGTGGCCCGCGCGGTGGTCGCCACCGACGGCCGCACCCCCGAAGAGGTCGCCCAGGCGGTCCTCGACGCACTGGAGTTGAAGGAAGCATGAGCGAGGCTGTGACCCGGATCCACGTCGGCGGTACGGCGGGCACCGATCCCTACGAGGTCCTGGTCGGCCGTCAGCTCCTCGGCGAACTGGGCGCGTTGATCGGCGAGGGGACCAAGCGCGTCGCGGTCATCCACCCCGAGGCGCTGGCCGACACCGGCGAGGCGCTCCGTGCCGACCTGGCCGGACAGGGCTTCGAGGCCATCGCCATCCAGGTGCCGAACGCCGAGGAGGCCAAGACCGCCGAGGTCGCCGCGTACTGCTGGAAGGCGCTGGGCACCTCCGGCTTCACGCGTACCGACGTCATCGTCGGTGTGGGCGGCGGCGCGACCACCGACCTCGCCGGTTTCGTCGCGGCGAGCTGGCTGCGCGGGGTGCGCTGGATCGCCGTCCCGACGACCGTGCTCGGCATGGTGGACGCGGCGGTCGGCGGCAAGACCGGCATCAACACCGCCGAGGGCAAGAACCTGGTCGGGGCCTTCCACCCGCCCGCCGGGGTGCTCTGCGACCTCGCCGCGCTGGACTCGCTGCCGGTCAACGACTTCGTGTCGGGTCTCGCGGAGATCATCAAGGCCGGTTTCATCGCCGACCCGGCGATCCTGGACCTCATCGAGGCCGACCCGCAGGCGGCCCGCACCCCGGCGGGGCCGCACACCGCCGAGCTCATCGAGCGCTCCATCAGGGTGAAGGCGGAGGTCGTCTCCGGGGATCTCAAGGAGTCGGGGCAGCGGGAGATCCTCAACTACGGGCACACCCTGGCCCACGCGATCGAGAAGAACGAGCGCTACCAGTGGCGGCACGGCGCGGCTGTCGCCGTCGGCCTGCACTTCGCCGCCGAACTCGGCCGGCTGGCGGGCCGCCTCGACGACGCCACCGCCGACCGGCACCGCACGATCCTGGAGGCGGTGGGCCTGCCGCTGCACTACCGCTACGACCAGTGGCCCAAGCTCCTGCAGAACATGAAGGTCGACAAGAAGTCCCGCGGTGACCTCCTGCGCTTCATCGTCCTCGACGGGCTGGCCAGGCCGACCGTCCTGGAGGGTCCCGACCCGGCCGTCCTCCTCGCCGCCTACGGCGAGGTGGGCGAGTAGTTCCCCTCGGTCCGCTTGGTCCGATTTCGCGGCGCCCCCGGGCACTGCGGGCCCTTCCCGGCCGTTCACACAACGGCGGCCGGGGACGGTACCGTTCGGTAGGCGGCGGGGCTCGGGCCCCGCTGCCGCGCCAACGGCCTGCGGCGACCGCGCTTCAGGGGCGTTTCGGTGCCGTGGGGGAGAGCGCGCGGAGGCCGCAGGGGTCGAGCGCGGCCGGTCCCGGCAGCGACAGAGGCGTCCCGGACGCGACCGAGCCGAAAGACACGAGACGGAGTGGCACCGGATGCAGCACGCAGTGGGGGCTCCGCTGCCGCCGCCCCATCAGCCGGGGCACGGACCGGCCGTCGGCTGGTCATCTGCCGGACAGCACCCGGGACCGGGTCCGGTACCCGCGTCCCCGCCCGGCCCGGGCTTCGCCGGGGCCCCCCTTCCCCCCGGGGTCCCGCCCGCCCAGGCCCCGCACCACCCCCCTGCGCACCAGCCTCCCGCGCCGCCCGCGCAGGCGCCGGTGCCCCCGGCGCACCAGGCCCCCACGCCGGATGCCACCGGCCATGTGCGGCTGCCCCCTGGTGCCCCCGTGGCCGTGCCGTCCCCGCCGCCCGCCGTGGGCACCCCGGACCCGGCGGCCACCACGCTCGCGGTGCTGCTCATCGGCCCGGCCGGAGCCGGCAAGACCAGCGTCGCGAAGTACTGGGCGGAGCACCGCCGGGTCCCCACGGCGCACATCAGCCTCGACGACGTCCGCGAATGGGTGCGCTCGGGCTTCGCGGACCCCCAGTCCGGGTGGAACGACCACTCGGAGGCGCAGTACCGCCTCGCCCGCCGCACCTGTGGATTCGCCGCACGGAACTTCCTGGCCAACGGCATCTCGTGCATCCTCGACGACGCCGTGTTCCCGGACCGACCGGTCGTCGGCCTCGGCGGCTGGAAGCGGCACGTGGGCCCCGGTCTGCTGCCGGTCGTCCTGCTGCCGGGCCTGGAGATCGTCCTGGAGCGCAACGCCGAGCGCTCCGGCAACCGCCGGCTCACCGACGAGGAGGTCGCCCGGATCCACGGCCGGATGGCCGGTTGGTACGGCTCCGGGCTGCCCATCATCGACAACTCGCAGCTCGACGTGCCGGCCACCGCGCGGATCCTGGACGACGTCCTCGCCCGCTCGATCGCCAGCCCGCCGCAGTGGTGACCTGCCGAGACTGAGATCGCCGGTCCTCCGCCCGCGCGCTCAGCGGTGTCGGGGGGGGGGGGCCCCGACGCCCGGTCGGCCCCGCTGGACCGGCGACATCCGGCCACCGCTCGTAGGCTCGGAACATGTCAGAGGTGTACGCGGCGCGCCGCGAGCGGCTCCGGGAACGCAGCACGGCGGGCGGCAGCGCCGCGGCGCTCGTCACCCGCCCGGCCAACGTGCGGTATCTCGCGGGCACGGCGCCGGACGGCGCCGTCCTGCTGCTCGGCAAGTCCGAGGACCTGCTGCTCTGTTCCTCCCTGCCGGGCGGGGACGCCGCCGAGGGGCGGCCCGACGAGGCGCTGCGGGTGCGGCTGACGGGTGTGCCGGGCGGTGACGCGGCCGTCGCCGCGGCCGACCTCGCGGCCGCGCAGGGTGCGGAGTCCCTCGCCGTGGAGGAGCACCACCTGACAGTGCGGCGGCACCGCGCCATCGGCTCGGCGGCACCCCGGCTGCGGCTGGCGGACCTGGGCGGCGCGGTGGAGCAGTTGCGGGTCGTCAAGGACGAGGAGGAGATCTCCTGCCTGCGCATCGCCGCCGAGATCGCCGACCAGGCCCTGGGCGAGCTTCTCGAATCGATCCTCGTGGGCCGCACCGAACGGCATCTCGCGCTCGAGCTGGAGCGCCGGCTCGTCGACCACGGCGCCGACGGCCGGGCGTTCCCGACCTCCGTCGGCGCCGGCCCGAACTCGGGGCGCCGCGGACACCGGCCCACCGACCGCCGGGTCGAGGAGGGCGATTTCCTCTCGGTCTGTCTGGGCGCCGTGTACCGCGGCTACCGCTGCGAGATCGGCCGCACGTTCGTCGTCGGGACCTCGCCCGCGGACTGGCAGATCGAGCTGTACGACCTCGTCTTCGCCGCTCAGCGCGCCGGACGCGAGGCTCTGGTGCCGGGTGCCGCCTACCGTGACGTGGACCGGGCGGCCCGTCAGGTACTGGACTCCGCGGGGCATGCCGAGGGCCTTCCGGTGCTCACCGGACACGGTGTCGGGCTCGAAATCGACGAGGACCCGCAGTTGGCCCCCGCGGCCATGGGTAAACTGGACGCTTGCGTGCCGGTCACCGTCGAACCGGGGGTTCACCTCCCGGGCCGGGGCGGTGTCAGGATCGATGACACGCTCGTCGTGCGCCACGAGGCGGACGGCGGACCCGAGCTACTCACCATTACGACCAAGGAGCTGCTCGCGCTGTAGCGCGTGTCTTCTGGTCGTCCACGTCAGTCCAGGAGATTCCGCAACCGTGGCTTCCACGAACGACCTCAAGAACGGCCTGGTCCTCAAGCTCGAAGGCGGCCAGCTCTGGTCCGTCGTCGAGTTCCAGCACGTCAAGCCCGGCAAGGGCCCGGCCTTCGTGCGCACCAAGCTGAAGAACGTGCTCTCCGGCAAGGTCGTCGACAAGACGTTCAACGCCGGCGTCAAGGTCGAGACGGCCACGATCGACAAGCGTGACATGCAGTTCTCGTACATGGACGGCGAGTACTTCGTCTTCATGGACATGGACACGTACGACCAGCTCATGGTCGACCGCAAGTCCGTCGGCGACGCCGCCAACTTCCTGATCGAGGGCTTCACCGCCACCGTCGCGCAGCACGAGGGCGCGGTGCTCTTCGTCGAGCTGCCGGCCGCCGTCGAGCTGACCATCCAGGAGACCGAGCCCGGTGTGCAGGGCGACCGCTCCACCGGTGGCACCAAGCCCGCCACCCTGGAGACCGGCCACCAGATCCAGGTGCCGCTCTTCATCACCACCGGTGAGAAGATCAAGGTCGACACCCGTACGAGCGACTACCTCGGCCGGGTGAACAGCTAACCGTGGCTGCCCGCAACACGGCCCGCAAGCGCGCCTTCCAGATCCTCTTCGAGGGCGACCAGCGCGACGTGGACGTCCTCACGGTCCTCGCGGACTGGATCCGGCACTCCCGGTCCGACACCCGGCAGCCGCCGGTCAGCGAGTACACGATGCAGCTGGTCGAGGGGTACGCCGAGAAGGCCGCCCGGATCGATGATCTCCTCGCGCAGTACTCCGTCGGCTGGACGCTCGACAGGATGCCGGTCGTCGACCGCAACGTCCTGCGCCTCGGCGCCTACGAGCTGATCTGGGTCGACGAGACCCCGGACGCCGTGGTGCTCGACGAGGCGGTCCAGCTGGCGAAGGAGTTCTCCACGGACGAGTCGCCCGCGTTCGTCAACGGCCTGCTGGGCCGTCTGAAGGAACTGAAGCCGTCGCTCCGCCGGGACGAGGCCTAACTCGAATTTCCCGCGGGGCGTGGCCTGGTCGTACGGCGCGCCGTGACGACGTACGGAACGCCGGAGGGCCCGCAGCGCACCCGCTGCGGGCCCTCCGGCGTTCCTGTGTCCTCCTGTGCCCTCGCGGGGGCTTGGCGGCCTCGCCGGTGCCCCCGGGGTCCGTGCGGCGCGCAGAAAGCCGCCGGGGGGGGGGGGGGGGGGGGGGTTCCTCTCCCCCCCCCCCCCCCCTCCCCTTCCCCCCGCCAAAAAGAAAGACCCCCTCTTCTGGGAAACCACGCCTCGCATCTCCC
>NZ_JBWKDS010000019.1:45057-158349 GCF_056435845.1 Streptomyces sp. NPDC043867
TGGTTCTGTCTCCCTTCCTTTCTTCTCTTGTGGTGACGCCGAAGGGAAAAACGCCGCGGGGGGGCGCCACGCCCCCTCCCCCCCCCCCCCCCTGCCCCCACGTTTCTTCTCAAGCGCGGGAAGGGATCAGCCTTCGTCGTGGGAAACCGCGCGGCGCGCGTCCGCGTCCAGGACGCCCCAGCTGATCAGCTGCTCGGTGAGGACCGAGGGCGACTGGTCGTAGATGACGGCGAGTGTGCGCAGGTCGTCCTGGCGGATCGACAGCACCTTGCCGTTGTAGTCGCCGCGCTGGGACTGGATCGTGGCCGCGTACCTCTGCAGGGGGCCCGCCTTCTCGGCCGGGACGTGCGCCAGGCGCTCCAGGTCCAGGACGAGCTTCGGCGGCGGCTCGGCGGCCCCGCCCGGCGTGGTGCCCGGCAGCAGCTCCTGCACGGGGACCCCGTAGAAGTCCGCCAGCTCGGCGAGGCGCTGTACGGTGACGGCGCGGTCGCCGCGCTCGTACGAACCGACCACGACCGCCTTCCAGCGGCCCTGGGACTTCTCCTCGACGCCGTGGAGGGAAAGGCCCTGCTGGGTGCGGATGGCGCGGAGCTTGGCCCCGAGCTGTTTGGCGTATTCGCTGGACATATAGCTCCCCGGACGCTGTATCAACGTGCGGCTCCGCCGCGCGGCTGGTGACTCACTGTGAGGTTACGCAGCGTTACTCTTCCCCGTCAAGCCGAACGGTCCGCCCCCGCCCCCGCCCGCAGCCGCCGTCCGGGTGATTCCGAGGGGGTGATCAGGCGCGTTGCCTTGCTGCTAACGTGGGTGGCGCAAATCCGACGTCCTTTAATGATCCGTCCCGTGAGGCGGAGAAGGAGGTCCGTTTCCTATGGACTCAGAGCAGGACAAGCAGCAGTACGAGTCCGATGCGCGGCCCGTTCTCGAAGGCCCCGACATCGCGCGGGTGCTGACCCGCATCGCCCACGAGATCGTCGAGCGCGCCAAGGGCGCCGACGACGTGGTGCTCCTCGGCATTCCGACCCGGGGCGTCTTCCTGGCCCGCAGACTGGGCGACAAGCTCGCGGAGATCACCGGCCGCACCATCCCGGTCGGCTCCCTCGACATCACCATGTACCGCGACGACCTGCGCATGCACCCGCCGCGTGCGCTCGCCCGCACCGAGATCCCCGGTGACGGCATCGACGGCCGGCTGGTCGTCCTCGTCGACGACGTGCTCTTCTCGGGCCGCACGATCCGCGCCGCCCTCGACGGCCTGAACGACATCGGGCGACCGCGCGCCGTGCAGCTCGCCGTCCTCGTCGACCGCGGCCACCGCGAACTGCCCATCCGTGCCGACTACGTCGGCAAGAACCTCCCCACGTCGTTGCGGGAGACGGTCAAGGTCCAGCTCGCCGAGGAGGACGGTCGCGACACCGTGCTGCTCGGCGCGAAGCGGACCTCCCCGGCCGGCGAGCAGTAGCCCCACTCGGACGCACGTCCCCGAGTGCGCCGCTGCGCGCCCGTATGCCCGAATACGCCTGAACTGCCCTACGGAGCCTGACAGATGCAGCGTCATCTCATCTCGGCCGCCGACCTCACCCGCGACGACGCCGTGCTCATCCTCGACACCGCCGAGGAAATGGCCCGGGTCGCCGACCGGCCGATCAAGAAGCTGCCGACCCTGCGCGGCCGCACCGTCGTCAACCTCTTCTTCGAGGACTCGACCCGTACCCGGATCTCCTTCGAAGCGGCCGAGAAGCGGCTCTCGGCGGACGTCATCAACTTCACCGCCAAGGGATCGAGCGTCTCCAAGGGCGAGTCCCTCAAGGACACCGCCCAGACCCTGGAGGCGATGGGCGTCGACGCCGTCGTCATCCGGCACGGCGCCTCCGGCGCCCCCTACCGCCTCGCCACCTCCGGCTGGATCGACGCCGTGGTCATCAACGCGGGCGACGGCACCCACCAGCACCCCACGCAGGCCCTGCTCGACGCGTTCACCATGCGGCGCCGGCTCGTCGGCCGCGACGCCGGGCTCGGCAAGGACCTGGCGGGCAGGCGCATCACGCTGGTCGGCGACATCCTGCACAGCCGGGTCGCCCGCTCCAACGTCGACCTGCTGCACACCCTGGGCGCCGAGGTCACCCTCGTCGCACCGCCGACGCTGCTCCCCATCGGCGTCGAGGCGTGGCCCTGCGCGGTCTCCTACGACCTCGACAGCACGCTGTCCAAGTCCGACGCGGTGATGATGCTGCGCGTCCAGCGCGAGCGGATGAACGCCGCGTTCTTCCCGACCGAGCGCGAGTACTCGCGTCGCTACGGCCTCGACGGCGACCGCATGGCGAAGATGCCGGAGCACGCCATCGTCATGCACCCCGGCCCGATGGTCCGCGGCATGGAGATCACCGCCGCGGTCGCCGACTCCGACCGCTGCACGGCGATCGAGCAGGTGACGAACGGCGTGTCCGTCCGCATGGCGGTCCTGTACCTCCTGCTGGGCGGCAACGAGCCCGCCGTCACCCACACCCGCCCGCCCGTCTCCCACCCCCACCCTTCCAGCGAGCGCTCCGCGCACACCCTTTCCGCGGACGAGGAGAAGTAAGACCATGAGCAAGATCCTTATCCGCGGTGCGAAGGTGCTCGGCGGCGAGCCGCAGGACGTCCTCATCGACGGCGAGACCATCGCCGAGGTCGGCACCGGTCTGAGCGCCGAGGGCGCCGAGGTCGTCGAGGCCGACGGCCGCGTGCTGCTGCCGGGCCTCGTCGACCTGCACACCCATCTGCGCGAGCCGGGCCGGGAGGACTCCGAGACCGTCCTGACCGGTACCCGGGCCGCGGCGAGCGGCGGCTACACCTCCGTGTTCGCCATGGCCAACACCTTCCCGGTCGCCGACACCGCAGGCGTCGTCGAGCAGGTCTACCGGCTCGGCCAGGAGGGCGGCTACTGCGACGTGCAGCCCATCGGCGCCGTCACCGTCGGCCTGGAGGGCAAGAAGCTCGCCGAGCTGGGCGCGATGCACGAGTCCGCGGCCGGCGTCACCGTCTTCTCCGACGACGGCAAGTGCGTCGACGACGCGGTGATCATGCGCCGGGCCCTGGAGTACGTGAAGGCCTTCGGCGGGGTCGTCGCCCAGCACGCCCAGGAGCCGCGGCTGACCGAGGGCGCCCAGATGAACGAGGGCGCCGTCTCCGCCGAGCTCGGGCTCGGCGGCTGGCCCGCGGTCGCCGAGGAGTCGATCATCGCCCGGGACGTCCTGCTCGCCGAGCACGTCGGCTCCCGCGTCCACATCTGCCACCTGTCGACCGCAGGCTCCGTCGAGATCGTGCGCTGGGCCAAGTCCCGCGGCATCGACGTCACCGCCGAGGTCACCCCGCACCACCTCCTCCTCACCGACGAACTGGCGCGCACGTACAACCCGGTCTTCAAGGTGAACCCGCCGCTGCGCACCGAACGTGACGTGCTGGCGCTGCGCGAGGCGCTCGCCGACGGCACCATCGACATCGTCGCCACCGACCACGCCCCGCACCCGCACGAGGACAAGGACTGCGAGTGGGCCGCCGCCGCCATGGGCATGGTGGGCCTGGAGACCGCGCTCTCCGTCGTCCAGCAGACGATGGTGGAGACCGGCCTGCTCGACTGGGCCGGCGTCGCCGACCGCATGTCCGTCAAGCCCGCCGTGATCGGCCGGGCCACCGGACACGGGCGTCCCGTCTCGGCAGGTGAGCCCGCCAACCTCACCCTCGTCGACACGGAATACCGTGGGGCCGTGGACCCCGCGGGCTTCGCCTCGCGCAGCCGCAACACTCCGTACGAGGGCCGCGAGCTGCCGGGCCGTGTCACGCACACGTGGCTGCGGGGCCGGGCCACGCTCGTCGACGGGAAGCTCGCGTGACATCTCTGCAACTGACGTACCTCGCCGCCGGACAGAAGTCGGCGGAGGTGACCGACTGGGCCGCCCGCATCGGCTGGCTCGTCGGCCTCGCCCTCTTCGTCGCGCTCCTCTACTGGCTGATGCGCGAGGGCTGGAAGTGGCGCGGCACTCTCCAGGGCGACCTGCCGGAGCTGCCCGCCCGCCCGTCGCCCGCCACCACCCCGGACGGAGACGGCGGGCCGCCGCTGCCTGGAATGCCGGAAGGACCGGGTCCGGCGAGACTGAGCATGAGCGGCCGCTACCACGGCTCCACCACCGCCGGGCAGTGGCTCGACCGCATCGTGGCGCACGGCCTGGGCACCCGCAGCCGGGCCGAGCTCACGCTGACGGACGCGGGACTGGACGTCGTACGGCCCGGAGCCACCGACTTCTTCGTCCCGGTGGGAGCACTGCGCGAGGCCCGGCTGGACAAGGGCATCGCGGGCAAGGTCCTCACCGAGGGCGGTCTGCTCGTCGTCACCTGGGCGCACGGCGACAGACTGATCGACTCCGGATTCCGGTCGGACCGCGCGGCCGAGCACCACGAGTGGGTCGAGACCCTGAACCGAATGATCAACAAGAGCAGCGACACGGAAGGCGCACGATGACGACCTCCACAAGGGAGACCGGAAGGGTTTCCGCCGTACTCGTCCTGGAGGACGGCCGGATCTTCCGCGGCCGTGCCTACGGGGCCGTGGGGGAGACCTTCGGCGAAGCGGTGTTCTCCACCGGCATGACCGGCTACCAGGAGACCCTCACCGACCCGTCGTACCACCGCCAGGTCGTCGTCATGACGGCCCCGCACGTCGGCAACACCGGCGTCAACGACGAGGACCCCGAGTCCAGGCGGATCTGGGTCGCCGGATACGTGGTGCGCGACCCCGCGCGCGTGCCCTCCAGCTGGCGCTCCCGGCGGACCCTCGACGACGAGCTGCGCGCCCAGGGCGTCGTCGGCATCAGCGGGATCGACACCCGCGCGCTCACCCGGCACCTGCGTGAGCGCGGCGCCATGCGCGTCGGCATCTTCTCCGGCGACACGCTGCCCGACGAGGGCACGATGATCACCGAGGTCCGCAGGGCCCCGGAAATGAAGGGCGCCAGCCTCTTCGAGGAGGTCGCCACCAAGGAGACGTACGTCGTCCCCGCCGTCGGCGAGAAGAAGTTCACCGTCGCCGCCGTGGACCTCGGCATCAAGGGCATGACCCCCCACCGCATGGCCGAGCGCGGCATCGAGGTGCACGTGCTGCCGGCCACCGCGACCGCCGAGGAGCTGTACGCCGTCAACCCCGACGGGGTGTTCTTCTCCAACGGCCCCGGCGATCCCGAGAAGGCCGACCAGCCCGTCGCGCTGATGCGCGAGGTCCTCAGCCGGAGGACGCCGCTCTTCGGCATCTGCTTCGGCAACCAGATCCTCGGCCGCGCCCTCGGCTTCGGCACCTACAAGCTGAAGTACGGCCACCGCGGCATCAACCAGCCCGTGCAGGACCGTACGACGGGCAAGGTCGAGGTCACCGCGCACAACCACGGCTTCGCCGTCGACGCCCCGCTCGACCGGGTCTCCGAGACCCCCTTCGGCCGCGCCGAGGTCTCCCACGTCTGCCTGAACGACCAGGTCGTCGAGGGACTCCAGCTCCTCGACCAGCCGGCCTTCAGCGTCCAGTACCACCCCGAAGCGGCAGCGGGCCCCCACGATGCCGCCTACCTGTTCGACCGCTTCGTATCCCTGATGGAGGGCCAGCGTGCCTAAGCGCACCGATATCCAGTCCGTCCTGGTCATCGGCTCCGGCCCGATCGTCATCGGCCAGGCCGCCGAGTTCGACTACTCCGGCACCCAGGCGTGCCGCGTGCTCAAGGCCGAGGGCCTGCGCGTCATCCTGGTGAACTCCAACCCGGCGACGATCATGACCGACCCGGAGATCGCCGACGCGACCTACGTCGAGCCGATCACCCCCGAGTTCGTCGAGAAGATCATCGCCAAGGAGCGCCCCGACGCGCTGCTGCCGACGCTCGGCGGCCAGACCGCCCTCAACACCGCGATCTCCATGCACGAGCAGGGTGTGCTGGAGAAGTACGGGGTCGAGCTGATCGGCGCCAACGTCGAGGCGATCAACAAGGGCGAGGACCGCGACCTCTTCAAGGACGTCGTCGAGGCCGTCCGCGAGAAGATCGGGCACGGCGAGTCCGCCCGCTCCGTCATCTGCCACTCCATGGACGACGTGCTGAAGGGCGTCGAGACGCTCGGCGGCTACCCCGTCGTCGTGCGGCCCTCCTTCACCATGGGCGGCGCCGGCTCCGGCTTCGCCCACGACGAGGAGGAGCTGCGCCGCATCGCCGGCCAGGGCCTCACGCTCTCCCCGACCACCGAGGTGCTCCTGGAGGAGTCCATCCTCGGCTGGAAGGAGTACGAGCTGGAGCTGATGCGCGACAAGAACGACAACGTCGTGGTCGTCTGCTCCATCGAGAACTTCGACCCGATGGGCGTCCACACCGGTGACTCGATCACCGTCGCGCCCTCGATGACGCTGACCGACCGCGAGTACCAGCGGCTGCGCGACATCGGCATCGCGATCATCCGCGAGGTCGGCGTCGACACCGGCGGCTGCAACATCCAGTTCGCGGTCAACCCCGAGGACGGCCGCATCATCGTCATCGAGATGAACCCGCGCGTGTCGCGCTCCTCGGCCCTCGCCTCCAAGGCCACCGGCTTCCCGATCGCCAAGATCGCCGCCAAGCTGGCCGTCGGCTACACCCTCGACGAGATCCCGAACGACATCACGGAGAAGACGCCGGCGTCCTTCGAGCCGACGCTCGACTACGTCGTCGTCAAGGCGCCCCGGTTCGCCTTCGAGAAGTTCCCCTCGGCGGACTCGACCCTCACGACCACCATGAAGTCCGTCGGTGAGGCCATGGCCATCGGCCGCAACTTCACCGAGGCCCTGCAGAAGGCGCTGCGCTCCCTGGAGAAGAAGGGCTCGCAGTTCACGTTCGTGGGCGAGCCCGGCGACAAGGAGCAGCTCCTCGAAGAGGCCGTCCGGCCGACCGACGGGCGCATCAACACCGTCATGCAGGCCATCCGCGCCGGAGCCACCCAGGAGGAGGTCTTCGACGCGACGAAGATCGACCCGTGGTTCGTGGACCAGATGTTCCTGATCAAGGAGATCGCGGACGAGCTGGCCACCGCCGACCGCCTCGACCAGGACCTGCTGGCCGAGGCCAAGCGCCATGGCTTCTCCGACGTGCAGATCGCCGAGATCCGCGGCCTGCGCGAGGACGTCGTCCGCGAGGTCCGGCACGCCCTCGGCGTCCGCCCGGTCTACAAGACGGTCGACACCTGCGCCGCCGAGTTCGCCGCGAAGACGCCGTACTTCTACTCCTCCTACGACGAGGAGACCGAGGTCGCGCCCCGCGAGAAGCCCGCGGTCGTCATCCTCGGCTCCGGGCCCAACCGCATCGGCCAGGGCATCGAGTTCGACTACTCCTGCGTCCACGCCTCCTTCGCCCTCAGCGAGGCCGGCTACGAGACCGTGATGGTCAACTGCAACCCCGAGACCGTCTCCACCGACTACGACACCTCCGACCGCCTGTACTTCGAGCCGCTGACGCTCGAGGACGTGCTGGAGATCGTCCACGCGGAGTCCCTCGCGGGCCCGATCGCCGGTGTGGTGGTGCAGCTCGGCGGCCAGACCCCGCTCGGCCTCGCGCAGGCGCTCAAGGACAACGGCGTACCGGTCGTCGGCACCTCGCCCGAGGCGATCCACGCCGCCGAGGACCGCGGCGCCTTCGGCCGCGTCCTCGCGGAGGCCGGCCTCCCGGCCCCCAAGCACGGCACCGCCACCACCTTCGCGGGCGCCAAGGCCATCGCCGACGAGATCGGCTACCCGGTCCTCGTCCGGCCGTCGTACGTCCTCGGCGGACGCGGCATGGAGATCGTGTACGACGAGACGCGCCTCGAGTCGTACATCGCCGAGTCCACCGAGATCAGCCCCTCCCGGCCGGTCCTCGTCGACCGCTTCCTCGACGACGCCATCGAGATCGACGTCGACGCCCTGTACGACGGCGAGGAGCTCTACCTCGGCGGCGTCATGGAGCACATCGAGGAGGCCGGCATCCACTCCGGCGACTCGGCGTGCGCCCTGCCCCCGATCACCCTCGGCGGCTTCGACATCAAGCGGCTGCGCGCCTCCACCGAGGCCATCGCCAAGGGCGTCGGCGTCCGCGGACTGATCAACATCCAGTTCGCCATGGCCGGGGACATCCTCTACGTCCTCGAAGCCAACCCGCGCGCCTCCCGCACGGTCCCCTTCACCTCGAAGGCGACCGCCGTGCCGCTGGCCAAGGCCGCCGCCCGCATCTCGCTCGGCGCGACCGTGGCCGAACTGCGCGCGGAGGGACTGCTGCCCGCGAACGGCGACGGCGGCACCCTGCCGCTCGACGCGCCGATCTCCGTCAAGGAGGCCGTCATGCCGTGGTCGCGCTTCCGCGACATCCACGGCCGGGGCGT
The DNA here is from genome assembly GCF_056435845.1 of Streptomyces sp. NPDC043867. NCBI lineage: Bacteria > Bacillati > Actinomycetota > Actinomycetes > Kitasatosporales > Streptomycetaceae > Streptomyces > Streptomyces sp. NPDC043867. The sequence continues at coordinate 53,449 of NZ_JBWKDS010000019.1, forward strand.
GGACACCGTCCTCGGCCCGGAGATGCGCTCCACCGGCGAGGTCATGGGCATCGACTCGGTGTTCGGCACCGCGTACGCCAAGTCCCAGGCCGGCGCGTACGGGCCGCTGCCCACCGGGGGCCGCGCCTTCATCTCGGTGGCCAACCGCGACAAGCGCTCGATGATCTTCCCGGCGCGTGAACTCGTCGCCCACGGCTTCGAACTGCTCGCCACGTCCGGCACGGCCGAGGTGCTCAAGCGCAACGGCCTCAACGCCACCGTCGTGCGCAAGCAGAGCGAGGGCGAGGGCCCGAACGGCGAGAAGACCATCGTCCAGCTCATCCACGACGGCCAGGTCGACCTCATCGTCAACACCCCGTACGGCACCGGCGGCCGCCTCGACGGCTACGAGATCCGTACGGCGGCCGTGGCACGGTCCGTCCCGTGCCTGACGACGGTCCAGGCGCTCGCCGCCGCCGTCCAGGGCATCGACGCGCTCAACCGCGGCGACGTGGGCGTGCGCTCACTCCAGGAACACGCCGAGCATCTGATCGCGGCCCGCGACTAGCAGCCCGAGGGGGACACCGGAAACGGTGTCCCCCTCTTCATGAGGACACTGACACATGTACAAACTCTTCTTCCGTCTGGTTTTCCGGCGGATGGACCCGGAGCAGGCGCACCACCTGGCCTTCCGCTGGATCCGTCTCGCCGTCCGCGTGCCCGTGCTGCGGACCTTCGTCGCCGCCGCGCTCGCCCCGCGGTACGAGGAACTGCGCACCGAGGCGTTCGGCCTGCGCATGCAGGGCCCCTTCGGGCTCGCCGCCGGCTTCGACAAGAACGCGGTAGCCGTCGACGGCATGTCGATGCTCGGCTTCGACCACGTCGAGATCGGCACGGTCACCGGCGAACCGCAGCCCGGCAATCCGCGCAAGCGCCTGTTCCGGCTCGTGCCGGACCGGGCCCTCATCAACCGCATGGGGTTCAACAACGACGGCTCGGCGGCCGTCGCCGAGCGACTGGCCGGCCGTACGCCCGTCTTCCGGACCGTCGTGGGCGTCAACATCGGCAAGACCAAGGCCGTCCCCGAGGCCGAGGCCGTCGGCGACTACGTGAAGTCGGCCGAGCGGCTCGCCCGGCACGCCGACTACCTGGTCGTCAACGTCTCCTCGCCGAACACGCCCGGCCTGCGCAACCTCCAGGCCACCGAGGCGCTGCGCCCGTTGCTGAGCGCCGTCCGCGAGGCCGCCGACCGGACGGTCACCGACCGCCGCGTGCCGCTCCTGGTCAAGATCGCGCCGGACCTGGCGGACGAGGACGTCGACGCCGTCGCCGACCTCGCCGTCGAACTCGGCCTGGACGGCATCATCGCCACGAACACCACCATCGCGCGCGAGGGACTCGGCCTGCGGTCCGTCCCCTCCCTCGTCGAGGAGAGCGGCGGACTGTCCGGCGCCCCGCTGAAGGCACGCTCCCTGGAGGTGCTGCGCCGCCTCTACGCGCGCGTGGGCGACCGGATCACCCTGGTGGGCGTCGGCGGCATCGAGAGCGCCGAGGACGCCTGGGAGCGCATCCTGGCCGGCGCCACCCTGGTCCAGGGGTACAGCGCCTTCATCTACGAGGGCCCCTTCTGGGGGCGCGCCGTCCACAAGGGTCTCGCCGCGCGGCTGCGGACGAGCCCGTACGCCACCCTCGCCGACGCCGTCGGCGCCGACGTGAGGAAGTCCGCATGACCCTGGAGCCCTTCGGCGCACGTCTGCGCCGGGCCATGGACGACCGTGGCCCCCTGTGCGTCGGTATCGACCCGCACGTCTCGCTGCTCGCCGACTGGGGCCTGAACGACGACGTCGCGGGCCTGGAGCGCTTCAGCCGCACCGTCGTGGAGGCGCTGGCCGACCGGGTCGCCGTCCTCAAGCCGCAGAGCGCGTTCTTCGAGCGCTTCGGGTCGCGCGGCGTCGCCGTCCTGGAGAAGTCGGTCGAGGAGGCGCGAGCCGCCGGTGCCCTGGTCGTGATGGACGCCAAACGCGGCGACATCGGCTCGACCATGGCCGCGTACGCGGAGACGTTCCTGCGCAAGGACGCCCCGCTCTTCTCCGACGCCCTCACCGTGTCCCCGTACCTCGGCTACGGCTCGCTGGCGCCGGCCGTGGAGCTGGCGCGCGAGAACGGTGCCGGGCTGTTCGTCCTGGCGCTCACCTCCAACCCGGAGGGCGGCGAGGTGCAGCACGCGGTCCGTACCGACGGCCGGGACGTCGGGGCGACCATGCTGGCCCACCTCGCCGCCGAGAACGCGGGAGAGACGCCCCTGGGGTCCTTCGGGGCGGTCGTGGGTGCCACGCTCGGCGATCTGTCCTCGTACGACCTGGACATCAACGGCCCGCTCCTCGCGCCCGGCATCGGCGCTCAGGGGGCCACGCCGGCCGATCTCCCGGGCGTCTTCGGCGCGGCCGTGCGTCAGGTCGTGCCGAACGTGAGCCGGGGTGTGCTGCGGCACGGTCCCGATGTGAGCGCCCTGCGGGGGTCCGCGGAGCGCTTCGCCGAGGAGATCAGGGCGGCCGTGGCAACCGTCTGAGCGGCTCGGCGAGGGCCCCGCGTCTGAATACATCCTCAAATCCGGGGCGTAATGTCGGGAATGCCGGGCTCGACGGAGGCTGACCAGGACTTTTCCGCTGTTCTCGCTGACTCCGGCGGACTTGCCCGCTAGTCTCCGTCGAGTGGGAGCTCCTCCCGCATCCACAAAGGCAGGCGGGGGAGACCGGGCGAGCGTGTTGCCCATAACTCCCCAGGTGTGGGGCACTAGGTTCCTCACCGGTCCGTATCCGACAGTTGACATCCGAGGTGACGTAGGCGTGGCTCTTCCGCCCCTTACCCCTGAACAGCGCGCAGCCGCGCTCGAAAAGGCCGCCGCGGCTCGCCGGGAGCGGGCCGAGGTCAAGAATCGACTCAAGCACTCCGGCGCCTCGCTTCACGAGGTCATCAAGCAGGGACAGGAGAACGATGTCATCGGCAAGATGAAGGTCTCCGCTCTCCTGGAGTCCCTGCCGGGCGTGGGCAAGGTCCGCGCCAAGCAGATCATGGAGCGGCTCGGCATCTCCGAGAGCCGCCGAGTGCGGGGTCTCGGCTCCAACCAGATCGCCTCCCTGGAGCGCGAGTTCGGCAGCACCGCCGGCTGACGTTCTCAGGCACTCCTGAGAACCTGGATAATCGCTGCATGAGTGAACGTTCGCGGCTGACCGTGCTCTCCGGCCCCTCCGGGGTCGGCAAGAGCACGGTCGTCGCTCATATGCGCAAGGCACACCCCGGAGTCTGGCTCTCGGTGTCGGCGACGACCCGCAAGCCCCGCCCCGGTGAGAAGCACGGGGTCCACTACTTCTTCGTCACCGACGACGAGATGGACAAGCTGATCGCCAACGGCGAGCTGCTCGAGTGGGCCGAGTTCGCCGGCAACCGCTACGGCACTCCGCGGGCCGCCGTGCTGGAGAGGCTGGAGGCGGGCGAGGCGGTGCTCCTGGAGATCGACCTCCAGGGAGCCCGACAGGTCCGCGAGTCCATGCCGGACGCCCAGCTGGTGTTCCTGGCCCCGCCCTCCTGGGAGGAGCTGGTGCGCAGGCTCACCGGACGCGGCACCGAACCGCCCGAGGTGATCGAGCGCCGCCTGGCCGCGGCGAAGGTCGAACTGGCGGCCGAGTCCGAGTTCGACGTCACCCTGGTCAACACCTCCGTCGAGGACGTGGCGCGCGAGCTGCTAGCCTTGATGAACGTTGTGTGATCTTCACTGATCTCATCCCACCTTTCGGAAGGCAGAGCGTGTCCTCTTCCATCACCGCTCCCGAGGGCATCATCAACCCTCCGATCGACGAGCTCCTCGAGGCCACCGACTCGAAGTACAGCCTGGTGATCTACGCCGCCAAGCGCGCCCGTCAGATCAACGCTTACTACTCGCAGCTCGGCGAGGGTCTCCTCGAGTACGTCGGTCCCCTCGTGGACACCCACGTCCACGAGAAGCCGCTCTCGATCGCCCTGCGCGAGATCAACGCGGGTCTCCTCACGTCCGAGGCCGTCGAGGGCCCCGCGACCTGACCGTCCGTTCGCTCATCCCAGGCCCGGCAGCGCGACTGCCGGGCCTGAGGTGTGTCGGGGGCGCCTCAGCCGTCCCCGCGCGGTGATGCAGCATGGAGTCGTACTCCTCCGAGTGCGTCGAACGTTTTCCGAGTGCGGGGAGACCCTGGTGGGCAAGCCGAAGGTCGTTCTGGGCGTCAGCGGCGGCATCGCCGCCTACAAGGCCTGCGAGCTGCTGCGCAGGCTGACGGAGTCGGGCCACGACGTGCGGGTCGTGCCGACCGCGTCCGCCCTGCACTTCGTCGGCGCCGCCACCTGGTCCGCGCTCTCCGGCCACCCCGTCTCGACCGAGGTCTGGTCCGACGTCCACGAGGTCCCGCACGTCCGCATCGGACAGGACGCCGACCTGGTGGTCGTGGCACCCGCGACGGCCGACATGCTCGCCAGGGCCGCCCACGGTCTCGCCGACGACCTCCTCACGAACACCCTGCTGACCGCCCGCTGTCCGGTCGTCCTCGCGCCCGCCATGCACACCGAGATGTGGGAGCACCCGGCCACCCAGGAGAACGTCGCCACGCTGCGCCGCCGCGGGGCCGTCGTGATCGAGCCGGCCGTCGGCCGCCTGACCGGCGTCGACACCGGCAAGGGCCGGCTGCCCGACCCGGCCGAGATCTTCGAGATCTGCCGAAGGGTCCTCGCCCGCGGCGTGCCTCGGCCCGACCTCGCCGGCCGGCACGTCGTCGTCAGCGCGGGCGGCACACGCGAGCCGCTCGACCCCGTCCGCTTCCTCGGCAACCGCTCCTCCGGCAAGCAGGGGTACGCCCTCGCCCGCACCGCGGCGGCGCGCGGCGCCAGGGTGACGCTCGTCTCCGCGAACACCGGGCTGCCGGACCCCGCGGGAGTGGACGTCGTCCAGGTGGGGACCGCCGTGCAGCTGCGCGAGGCCGTGCTGAAGGCGGCCGCCGACGCCGACGTCGTGGTGATGGCCGCGGCGGTGGCCGACTTCCGCCCGGCGGCCTACGCGGCCGGGAAGATCAAGAAGAAGGACGGACAGGAGCCCGAACCGGTCGTCCTGGTCCGCAATCCGGACGTCCTCGCCGAGATCTCCGCCGACCGCGCCCGTGCCGGCCAGGTGGTCGTGGGCTTCGCGGCCGAGACGGACGACGTCCTCGCCAACGGCCGCAGGAAACTGGAGCGCAAGGGCTGCGACCTCCTCGTGGTGAACGAGGTGGGGGAGCGCAAGACCTTCGGCTCCGAGGAGAACGAGGCCGTGGTGCTCGGCGCGGACGGCAGTGAGACCCCGGTGCCCCACGGGCCCAAGGAGGCCCTGGCCGATACCGTGTGGGACCTGGTGGCCGAACGGTTCGGCCCGCTGTCTCAATAGCTCCCTCCGGTATCGCACGCCACCCCGAATTCGGCGTGGCGACCCTGGCGGAGAGCGATCCACATTGGGCAGAATGCCCGTGCCGCAGGTCACAGCGCTCCCGAGAGGCGAGACGGGTGGGCCCGCGGACGAGCGCGACCGATAAACTGTTCTCGGACGACGCCGGGCGCAGCCCCCGTCCCGTCCAACAATGATCAGCCAGCAGCCGCTGCAACCACAGGGAGCGTTGTGTCCCGTCGCCTGTTCACCTCGGAGTCCGTCACCGAGGGTCACCCCGACAAGATCGCTGACCAGATCAGCGACACCATTCTCGATGCGCTTCTGCGCGAGGACCCGACGTCCCGGGTCGCCGTGGAGACGCTGATCACGACCGGCCTGGTGCACGTGGCCGGCGAGGTCACGACCAAGGCGTACGCGCCGATCGCCCAGCTGGTCCGCGACAAGATCCTCGAGATCGGTTACGACTCCTCCAAGAAGGGCTTCGACGGCGCGTCCTGCGGCGTCTCCGTGTCCATCGGCTCGCAGTCCCCCGACATCGCGCAGGGCGTCGACACGGCGTACGAGAACCGGGTCGAGGGCGACGACGACGAGCTGGACCGGCAGGGCGCGGGCGACCAGGGCCTGATGTTCGGTTACGCGACCGACGAGACGCCGAACCTGATGCCGCTCCCCATCCACCTCGCGCACCGCCTCTCCCGGCGGCTGTCCGAGGTGCGGAAGAACGGGACGATCCCCTACCTCCGCCCCGACGGCAAGACCCAGGTCACCATCGAGTACGACGGCGACAAGGCGGTCCGCCTGGACACCGTCGTCGTCTCCTCCCAGCACGCCTCCGACATCGACCTGGACTCGCTCCTGGCCCCCGACATCCGCGAGTTCGTCGTGGAGCCGGAGCTCAAGGCACTCCTGGACGACGGCATCAAGCTGGACACCGAGGGCTACCGCCTCCTGGTGAACCCGACCGGCCGTTTCGAGATCGGCGGCCCGATGGGTGACGCCGGCCTCACCGGCCGAAAGATCATCATCGACACGTACGGCGGCATGGCCCGCCACGGCGGCGGCGCCTTCTCCGGCAAGGACCCGTCCAAGGTCGACCGTTCCGCCGCGTACGCGATGCGCTGGGTCGCGAAGAACGTGGTCGCCGCGGGTCTGGCCACCCGCTGCGAGGTCCAGGTCGCCTACGCCATCGGCAAGGCCGAGCCCGTCGGCCTCTTCGTCGAGACCTTCGGCACCGCCAAGGTCGACGCCGAGCGCATCGAGACCGCCATCACCGAGGTCTTCGACCTCCGCCCGGCGGCCATCATCCGCGACCTCGACCTGCTGCGCCCGATCTACTCCCAGACCGCCGCGTACGGCCACTTCGGCCGCGAGCTGCCCGACTTCACGTGGGAGCGCACGGACCGGGTGGACGCGCTGCGGAAGGCGGCGGGGCTGTAGCCCGCACCCTCACGGTCGCGAGGCCCGGCTTCCTTCGGGAGGCCGGGCCTTCGTGTGTCGCGGGCGCGGGCCGGGCGCGGCGCCGGACGGGCCGGGGGTGTCCGGGACGGGCGGCGGTGTCGGTGGGGTCTGGTAGGAATGCAGGCGTGAGCAGCGAGAACGGGCGGGCGGACGGGGCGGCGGACGGAGCGCCGCCCGAGCAGCTTGCGCTGGTCCGGGAAGCCGTGCGCAAGGCCGAGGTGCCGAAGGCGAAGCCGCGGACCTGGCGGGGGGCCGCCCTGGCGAAGGAGCTTCCCGTCGCACGCGTCGTCGTCGACAAGGGCGTGCTGCACCTGGACCGGTACTTCGACTATGCCGTGCCGAAGGAGCTGGACGAGATCGCCCGGCCCGGGGTGCGGGTGCGGGTCCGGTTCGGCGCCGGGGGACGCCAGGTGCGCGGCGGGCGGCGCGAGGGCGGCAGTCTGATCGACGGGTTCCTCGTCGAGCGGGTCGCCGAGTCGGACTACTCGGGCCCGCTCGCCGCGCTGGCCCAGGTGGTGTCGCCGGAGCCGGTGCTCGGGCCCGACCTGCTCGGCCTCGCCCGGGCCGTCGCCGACCGGTACGCGGGCAGTCTCGCGGACGTGCTGCAGCTGGCGGTGCCGCCCCGGCACGCCCGCGCGGAGGCGGCCGTGCTGCCCGAGCCGCCGCCCCCGCCGGCCGCCCCGGACCCGGGGACCTGGACGCGGTACGTGCGGGGCGCGGAGTTCCTCGGTGCCCTCGCCGCGGGCGGGGCACCGCGCGCCGTGTGGACCGCGCTGCCCGGGCCGCAGTGGGCCGACGAGATCGCGCGGGCGGTGCGGGCCACGCTCGCCTCCGGACGCGGGGCCCTGGTCGTCGTACCGGCCGGGCGGCCCGCCGCGCGGGTGGACGCGGCGCTGACCGCCCTGCTGGGGGAGGGGCAGCACGCGGTGCTGACCGCCGACGCCGGCCAGGAGCGGCGGTACCGGGAGTGGCTCGCCGTCCGGCGGGGGGCGGTGCGCGCCGTGGTGGGGACCCGGGCCGCCATGTTCGCGCCCGTACGGGATCTCGGGCTCGTGGTCGTCTGGGACGACGGCGATGCGGCGCACAGCGACGACAACGCGCCCTTCCCGCATGTGCGGGAGGTGCTGGAGCTGCGGGCCGCCCGGGACAAGTGCGGCTTCCTGCTGGGGAGTTGGAGCTGCACGGTGGAGGCCGCGCAGCTCGTCGAGAGCGGCTGGGCGCTGCCGCTGGCCGCCGAGCGGGACCAGGTACGGGCGAGCGCGCCCCTCGTGCGCACGGTGGGGGACGGGGACCTCGCCCGCGACGAGGCCGCGCGGGCCGCACGGCTGCCCACCCTCGCCTGGCAGATCGCCCGCGAGGGGCTGCGGCACGGCCCCGTCCTCGTGCAGGTGCCGCGCCGCGGGTACGTGCCGCGGATGGCCTGCGCGCAGTGCCGGGCGCCCGCGCGGTGCCGGCACTGTGCCGGGCCGCTGGAGGCTCAGGAGGCCGCGGCCCTGCGGTGCGGGTGGTGCGGCCGGGACGAGGCCGCCTGGCACTGTCCCGAGTGCGGGGGGTTCCGGCTGCGGGCTCAGGTGGTGGGGGCGCGGCGGACGGCCGAGGAGCTGGGGCGGGCGTTTCCGGCCGTGCCGGTCCGGACGTCGGGGCGGGAGCAGGTCCTCGACACGGTGTCCGGGGCGCCCGCGCTCGTGGTGAGCACGCCCGGCGCGGAGCCCGTCGCCGAGGGCGGGTACGCGGCCGCGCTGCTGCTCGACGGGTGGGCCATGCTCGGCCGGCCCGACCTGCGGGCCGGTGAGGACGCCCTGCGACGGTGGACAGGAGCGGCGGCACTCGTCAGGCCCCAGGGGGACGGCGGGACGGTGGTCGTCGTCGCCGAGCCGACGCTGCGGCCCGTGCAGGCACTCGTCCGGTGGGACCCCGTGGGGCACGCGGTACGTGAACTCTCCGAGCGGGCCGAGCTCGGCTTTCCGCCCGTGTCCCGGATGGCCGCGGTCTCCGGGACGGCCGAGGGCCTGGCCGGCTTCCTCGCCGGCGTGCGGCTCCCCGGTGACGCAGAGGTACTGGGGCCCGTTCCGGTGCCCTTCACCCAGGCGGGGCGTCCGCGGCGGGTCGGGGGGCCGCCTCCCGGCGAGCACTGGGAGCGGGTGCTGATCCGGGTCCCCCCGGGCAGTGGTGCGGCGCTGGCCACCGCGCTGAAGACCGCGCAGGCGGCACGGATGGCTCGTGGCGGCAGCGAGCCCGTACGCATTCGGATCGACCCGCTGGACATCGGCTGAACGCCGACGCCGACGCCGACGCCGTGCGGCGCCGTCCGGGGGTGCCGACGCCGAGGCCGACGCGGTCTGTGGGCGCCGGTGCCGTTGTGTGTGTCTACGCCGACGGCTGAGCGGCGTAGACGCCGAGGCCGTCTGCGGGACGCGACGCCGACCGCCGGGGCTGGCCGCGGACGCAGGCGTCAACCGCAGTGGCGAGCGTCGGCCGCCGCGCCGCTGCCGACCGACAGCGGCCGGGGCGTCGCGGGGGAGGGGTGACGGGCAGCCGTCGCACGACCGGAGGGCAGGTACCCGCCAGGTCGTTGGTGCGGAGTGTGTCGGCCACTCAGGAATCCGTGAGGGGTCGACAGTCCCGCAGTGAGCGGGAGGGGGGCCGGTGCTCCCGGGGTCCGGCGCTCCGTCCGGGCACGGTGTCCGAAGGCGGCGATGCCTCCCGGGGTGGGGCTGCCGGGAGGCGGCGGGTCAGCCGTTGCGCGGGCTCGGGAAGGCCGTCGGCCTGACCTCTTCGCGGAGGGTGGAGCTGCCCGCCGTCGGCTGGGTCGGCATCGAGCGGGCCGCGGGCACCGTGGGCACCGTGGGCACCGTGGGCACGGAGGGGATGCCGGTGGTCACGGCGACCGTGCGGGCGGTCGACGGCTCGGTGGCGCGCTCGGCCTCCGCCGCTGCCTGGGCCGCGGCGCGCCGGGCGCCGTACCGCCGGTGCACCGCCTGCTTGGTGACGCCGAGCGCGGAGCCCACCGCGTCCCACGAGAAGCCCAGCGAGCGGTCGAAGTCCACGGCGGCCGTCACCAGCGTCTCGACGCTGTCCCGCAGCTCCTGGGCGAGCCGGACGGTCGGTGCGGGGGCGCGTCCGTAGACGACGAAGCCCGTGGACGGGCCGGAGCGGCGCGGACGGTAGACGTTGCCCAGCTGGGCGGTGAGCGTGCGCAGTGCGTCCACCTGCCGGCGGACCCGCTCGATGTCCCGCACCAGCAAGTGCAGGCTGGCCCGAGCCTGGGCGTCGTGGGTTGCGTGGTCGGCCATGAACAAGCCTCTCGAACCGGCGGAGCAGAAAAGGAAGAGGGCCACGACCGCGGCCCCTGGGGTCAACTCTCTCTTGACAACGCGTTACGGGGTGAGTGGTCACGCTGTAGGGGCGTAGGGGCATATGCACGGGGCGCGCACCGCGACGCACGCCCCCTGGGGCGGGGGTACCGCCTCCGGTGCCAGCCGCCCCGCGGGGCCGTGCGACCGGCGGACGGGGGTTCGCCGCACCCGGTGGCGGCCGGGCTCATAGACTGGTGCGCCGCCCCGCCCCGCACCGCTCCGCCGGCAACGTGCGGGCCGTTCCGAACTTCCGCCCGAGAGGCCAGCCGCCACCCATGAAGCTCGTCTTCGCAGGTACCCCCGAGGTCGCCGTTCCCGCCCTGGACGCTCTGCTCGCCTCCGGGCGGCACGAGGTCGCCGCCGTCGTGACGCGGCCCGACGCGCCGGCCGGGCGGGGCCGCAGGCTCGTCGCGAGCCCCGTCGCCGAGCGCGCGGCGGACGCCGGCATCGAGGTGCTCAAGCCGGCGAAGCCGCGGGACGAGGAGTTCCTGGCACGCCTCAGGGAGATCGCGCCCGACTGCTGCCCCGTGGTGGCGTACGGCGCGCTGCTGCCCCGGGTCGCGCTGGACATCCCGGCACACGGCTGGGTCAACCTGCACTTCTCGCTGCTGCCGGCCTGGCGGGGTGCCGCCCCCGTGCAGCACGCCATCATGGCGGGTGACGAGATCACCGGCGCGTCCACCTTCCTGATCGAGGAGGGGCTGGACTCCGGACCCGTCTACGGCACCGTCACCGAGGAGATCCGCCCCACCGACACCAGCGGGGACCTGCTCACGCGGCTCGCCTTCGCCGGGTCCGGGCTGCTCGCCGCGACCATGGACGGGATCGAGGACGGCGCCCTCAAGGCCGTACCGCAGCCCGCCGACGGCGTCACCGTGGCCCCGAAGATCACCGTCGAGAACGCGCACGTCGACTGGTCCGCACCGGCTCTGCGCGTCGACCGGGTCGTCCGGGGCTGCACTCCCGCACCCGGCGCGTGGACTCTGTTCCGCGGCGAGCGCCTCAAGCTGATCCAGGTGGCGCCGGCCCCCGAGCGCACGGACCTGGCCCCCGGTGAGCTCGCCGTGGGCAAGAACAACGTGCACGTCGGCACCGGCTCGTACGCCGTCGAACTGCTCTGGGTCCAGGCGCAGGGCAAGAAGCCGATGCGCGCCGCGGACTGGGCCCGCGGGGTCCGCATTCCCTCCGGGGAGCGGCTCGGTTCCTGACGCGAGGAAGCCGGCCGGGGGAGGCGGCCGGAGTCCCGGTGCCTCGTGCGGCGTACGCTGAGAGGCGCACCTTTTCCCGGATCCGGAGCACCTTTCCCGTGAGTGAGCAGTCCCGTCGGCCGAGCAGGCCGGGCAAGCCCTACCGTCGTCCTCAGAAGGACCCCGTGCGCATCCTCGCCTTCGAGGCGCTGCGCGCGGTGGACGAGCGGGACGCGTACGCGAACCTCGTCCTGCCGCCGCTGCTGCGCAAGGCCCGGGAGAAGGGCGGCTTCGACGGGCGGGACGCGGCGCTGGCGACCGAGCTGGTGTACGGGACGCTGCGCCGGCAGGGCACGTACGACGCCGTCATCGCGGCCTGTATCGACCGGCCGCTGCGCGAGGTCGACCCCCCGGTCCTCGACGTGCTCAGCCTCGGCGCCCACCAGCTGCTCGGCACCCGGATCCCGTCGCACGCCGCCGTCTCCGCCTCCGTGGAGCTGGCCCGGGTCGTGCTCGGCGACGGGCGGGCGAAGTTCGTCAACGCCGTGCTGCGCAAGATCGCCCAGGACGATCTCGACGCCTGGCTGGAGCGGGTCGCGCCGCCCTACGACGACGACGCGGAGGCCCACCTCGCGGTGGTGCACTCGCATCCCCGCTGGATCGTCTCCGCCCTGTGGGACGCCCTCGGGGGCGGCCGCGCAGGCATCGAGGATCTGCTGGAGGCCGACAACGAGCGGCCCGAGGTGACCCTCGTCGCCCGGCCCGGCCGCTCCAGCGCCGGTGAACTCCTCGGCGCGCTCGGCGAGGAGAACGCGCTGCCGGGCCGCTGGTCGCCGTACGCCGTGCGGCTCACCGAGGGCGGCGAGCCCGGGGCCATCGACGCCGTGCGCGAGGGGCGGGCCGGCGTCCAGGACGAGGGCAGCCAGCTGGTGGCACTCGCCCTGGCGAACGCGCCGCTCGACGGGCCCGACGAGAAGTGGCTCGACGGCTGCGCCGGTCCCGGCGGCAAGGCGGCCATGCTCGCCGGGCTCGCCGCCCAGCGCGGGGCGGTGCTGCTCGCCGCCGAGAAGCAGCCGCACCGGGCCGGGCTCGTCGCCAGGGCACTCGCCGGCAACCCCGGGCCGTATCAGGTCGTCACGGCCGACGGCACCCGCCCGCCGTGGCGCCCCGGCACCTTCGACCGCGTACTGATGGACGTGCCCTGTACGGGGCTCGGTGCCCTGCGCCGCCGTCCCGAGGCCCGCTGGCGGCGCCGCCCCGCGGACCTGGAGGGCTTCGCGCCGCTCCAGCGGGGGCTGCTGCGCACGGCGCTCGACTCCGTGCGGATCGGTGGCGTCGTCGGCTACGCGACCTGCTCGCCGCACCTCGCCGAGACCCGCGCGGTCGTCGACGACGTGCTCAAGCACTACGACGGCTCCGCCGAGCTGCTCGACGCCCGCCCGCTCCTGCCTGACGTGCCGGCGCTCGGCGACGGCCCCGACGTACAGCTGTGGCCGCATCTGCACGGGACGGACGCCATGTATCTGGCCCTGATCCGCCGGACGGCGTGACCGGCGGCTCCGTTCCCGTGCCCTTCCCGTGCGGTCAGCCGTCCGGTCGTGACGCCGGTTCCCCGGGAGCCGGCGTCGTCGGAGGGTGCCCCGCGTCCTCCCCGGCCAGGCGGTGCGGCCACCACACCTTCGGCCCGACGTCCAGGAACAGGGACGTCACCAGGACCGAGCGGACGATGAAGGTGTCCAGCAGGACGCCCAGGGCGACCGCGAAGCCGATCTCGGCGAAGGCGACCATCGGCAGGGTGCCGAGCGCGGCGAACGTGCCCGCGAGGACCAGGCCCGCCGAGGTGATGACCGCGCCGGTCGCTGCGAGTCCGGTCACGACGCCCGCGCGGGTGCCCAGGCGGGCCGCCTCCTCCCGGATGCGGGTGCTCAGGAAGATGTTGTAGTCGATGCCCAGAGCCACCAGGAAGACGAAGACGAACAGCGGGAAGTCCGTCGACTCGCCCGCGTAGTCGAAGAGGTGGCGGAAGGCGAGCGCGCTGGCGCCCAGCGCCGCCGCGAAGGACAGTACGACCGTCCCGATCAGCAGCAGGGGCGCGACCACCGCGCGCAGCAGCAGCATCAGGATCAGCAGGACGACCAGCAGGACCGCCGGGATGATCACCAGGTTGTCGCGGGTCGTGGCCGCGTCCATGTCGAGCAGGGCCGCGGTCCCGCCTCCCACCTGCGCGTCGGCGTCCGGCACTGCGTGCACGGCGTCCCGTACCCGTTCGACCGTGTGTTTCGCCGCCTCGCTGTCGGCCGGGGCGGACATGGTCGCCTCGAAGAGGACCCTGCCGTCGTGCGACGCCGTGGTCCCGGCGGGCACGGTGATGCTGCCGGGCACCACCCCCTCGGTGCGCGCGACCGCACCGCGCACCTCGGCGTTCCTGGTTTCGTCCACCACGATCACCAGCGGATCGCCGCTGCCTGCCGGGAAGTACCGCGCGGACACCTCCTGACCGGCGATCGAGTCCGGTTTTCCGGTGAAGGCGTCCGCGTTGCCGATGCCCTCGGCGCGGAGCTGCAGCAGACCGAGGGAGAGCACGGCGAGCGCGAGGGCCGTGCCGGCCCAGACGGCGCGCGGACCGCGGGAGATACGGCGGCCCATGCGGGCCCAGACGCCGTGCGACGTCGGGTCGGGGGAGCCGAAGTGCGGGACGGACGGCCAGAAGACCCAGCGGCCGAAGACCAGCAGCAGGGCGGGGAAGAGCGTGATCATGGCGAGGAGGGCGACGGCGACGCCGGTCGCGGCCACCGGGCCGAGACCGCGCGTCGAGTTCATCTCGGCGGCCAGCAGCACCAGCATGCCGAGGACGACCGTGGCACCCGAGGCGAGCACGGCCGGGCCCGCCCGGTTCAGGGCCAGGGCCATCGCCTCGTGGCGGTCCTCGTGGCGGCGCAGCTCCTCCCGGTAGCGGGCGACCAGCAGCAGCGCGTAGTCCGTGCCCGCGCCGAAGACGAGGACCGTGAGGATTCCGGCGCTCTGCCCGTTCACGGTGAGACCGGCGTGCTCGGCCAGCAGGTAGATCAGCGCCTGGGAGGTGAACAGCGCGACGACCACGGCGATCAGCGGGACGAAGATCAGCGTGAGGCTGCGGTAGGTGAGCAGCAGCATCACGATCACGACCGCCATCGCGGAGAACAGCAGGGTCGAGTCGATGCCCTCGAAGGCCGCGGAGAAGTCGGCGGAGGTGCCGCCGGGCCCGGTGATGTGCACGGCCAGCCCGTCGCCGCCCTCGCCGGCCTCGGCCCGGATCGAGTCGACGGCCGGCGCGATGCGCTCCCATCCCTTCTCGTCCATGGTGATCGGCACGAAGATCTCGGCGGCGGCGGGCGCCGCCCGGTCGTTGTAGAGGGGGCCGCGGGTCTCGGCGCCGCGCACGCCGTGGGCGGTGAGCGCCTTGATCTCGCGGACGTCCTCGGTGATCCGCTGCTTGTCCTGTGCGGTGAGGCCGCCGTCGCGCGCGTACACGACGACGGCGGGGATCTGCTCGGGCCTGAAGCCCTCCGAGGCGTCCAGGACCTGGGTGGACTCGGCGGCGCCGGGCAGCCAGGACGCCGCGTCGTTGTCCTGGGCGCCGGTCAGTTTCGTCGCGAGCGGCGCCGCCACCACGAGCAGCACCAGCCACAGTCCGACGATCAGCCACTTGCTGCGCCGTCCGCACACGAACCCGACGACTCCCTGCCGCACCCGACGTTCCTTCCCCGCCGTCATGGCCACCCTCGCAGTCGTGTCCCGGGCCGGCGGGCCGCCCCGCACCGCATGTCCGGCCATGGCGCGACATCGGCGCGACGGCCCCGAACCTCCGCGGACCGGTCCAGGTCCGGACCGGGGGGAGCAACCGGCGCCGGGCATGGCAGTCTTGGGGCATGGCCGTGCAGATCAACCCCAGCATCCTGTCCGCCGACTTCGCCCGCCTTGCCCAGGAGGCAAAGGCGGTGGAAGGAGCCGACTGGCTCCACGTCGACGTCATGGACAACCATTTCGTACCGAACCTCACGCTTGGTGTGCCGGTCGTAGAGTCCCTGGCCCGGGCGACGGACACGCCGCTGGACTGCCATCTGATGATCGAGGACGTCGATCGGTGGGCGCCGCAGTACGTGGAAGCGGGAGCCGGTTCGGTCACCTTCCACGTGGAGGCGGCCGCCGCGCCGGTGCGGCTCGCCCGCGAGATCCGGGCGAAGGGCGCCCGGGCCTCCATGGCGCTCAAGCCCGCGACGCCGATCGAGCCGTACGAGGATCTGCTCCCCGAGCTCGACATGCTGCTGATCATGACCGTCGAACCGGGATTCGGCGGCCAGTCGTTCCTCGACATCATGCTGCCGAAGATCCGCCGCACCCGCGAGTTGATCAGCAAGCACGGCCTGGAGCTGTGGCTTCAGGTGGACGGCGGCGTCTCGGCCACCACCATCGAGCGGTGCGCCGAGGCCGGCGCCGATGTCTTCGTCGCCGGATCGGCGGTCTACGGGGCGTCCGACCCGGCCGAGGCGGTACGTGCACTGCGCACGCAGGCGGCGGCGGCGACCGCCGGTGCCTCCTGGGCGTGCGACCACTGAACCAAGGGAACGTGAACGCCGTCCCATCGGGGCGGATCAAGTGCGCCGGATCTGCAAGGATGAACGGCGAATCCAGAGTGTGAACAGCAGTGAGGAGATCGCCGTGTCGGGTATGTCGGCGGGCCGGTCAGCCATGCGGATGGGGCCCGCTGAGCTGGTCCAGGCGGCGGCCATGGCCCGCCGCTTCTACCTCGAGGGCAAATCCAAGATCCAGATCGCCGAGGAGTTCGGCGTCAGCCGCTTCAAGGTGGCCCGGGTCCTGGAGACCGCTCTCGAACGGGATCTCGTGAGGATCGAGATCCGCGTCCCGGCCGAGCTGGACGCGGAGCGCTCCGACGCGCTGCGCGCCCGCTACGGCCTCAGGCACGCCGTCGTGGTCGAGTCCCCCGCCGACGCGGAGGAGTCGCCCGACCCCGAGAACCTCGGGGAGGTCGCCGCGGACCTGCTCGCCGAGCTGGTCAACGAGGGCGACATCCTCGGCCTGGCGTGGGGCCGCTCCACCATCCACATGGCGGCCGAACTCTCCCGGCTGCCTCCGTGCACGGTGGTGCAGCTGACGGGGGTGTACGACGCCGGGACCGCCGAGCGCGGGTCGGTGGAGGCGGTGCGGCGGGCCGCGCAGGTGTCAGGCGGGGACGCCCACCCCATCTACGCGCCGATGCTGCTGCCCGACGCGGCCACCGCGGCCGCGCTGCGCAACCAGACCGGGCTCGCCCGCGCCTTCGAGTACTTCGACAAGGTCACGGTCGCCTGCGTCTCCATCGGCTCCTGGGAGCCCGGCATCTCAACGGTGCACGACATGCTCAGCGACGAGGAACGCGGGCACTACGCGTCCCTCGGCGTCGCCGCCGAGATGTCCGCGCACCTCTTCGACGCGGAGGGGCGCCGGGTCGGCCGGGACCTCGGCGAGCGGTGCATCACCGTCAAGGCGGACCAGTTGCGCCGTATCCCCGAGGTCGTCGCGATCGCGGGCGGGCAGCGCAAGGCCGCCGCGATCGACGCGGTGCTGCGTTCCGGTCTCGTCACCAGCCTGGTGACGGACACGTCGGCCGCGGACTACCTGATGACGGCGGGTCCGACGCCGCGTCCCGCCCTCAACCGGGCGGACCCGGACGGGCCCTGAGCGGGCGGCGGTGACGGGGCGGCCGTCTGGGCGGTGAGGCGGCCGCCCCGGCGGTGAGGCGGCCTCCCAGGCGGTGACGGGGAGGCCGCTCCAGTGTTCACGGGGAGGCCGCTCGGGTTTGACGTGGACGCTTGCTCCGGCGGTCACGGGAGGCCGCGCCGACGGTGACGAGGTCCTCGTTCAGGCAGTGAGCCGGGGCGGCCGCTCAGGCCGGCATCAGGGCCACCGCTCCCGCGGCGACCGGGTCGCCCCTCCTGAGCTGCCCGGCCGGGCCGTTCCCGCGGCGTGGGACGGGCGCGCACCCTCCAGTCGTGCCCCTGGGCACCTCCGCCGACGTGGGACGGGCGCGCACCCTCCAGTCGTGCCCCTGGGCACCTCCGCCGACGTGGGACGGGCGCGCACCCTCCCGGCGCTGCCCCGGCGCCGTCGGCGGGCACTGAACCGCTTCGGCCGCAGCCGGGCCGGCCGTCCGTCGTCCTCGCGCTTGGAGGATCCGACCAACCCCCCACCGATGGGCCTGGATGATCTGTCCGGGCCGTTCACACCCCTCGACATGGGACAATGAAGTACGTGCTCTTCCCCCTGGCTGACCTGTCCGGGGGCCACCTCTGATCGACTGGGATGTGCAGCACGTGCGTTTCCTCAACGACATCCAGCCCCCGTACGACCTGACGTACGACGACGTCTTCATGGTGCCGAGCCGCTCCGCGGTCGGATCCCGCCAGGCCGTGGACCTCACCTCGCCGGACGGCACGGGCACCACCATCCCGCTCGTCGTCGCCAACATGACGGCGATCGCCGGGCGCCGGATGGCCGAGACCGTCGCCCGTCGCGGTGGCCTCGTCGTCATCCCGCAGGACATTCCGATCGAGGTCGTCACCGAGGTCGTGTCCTGGGTCAAGGGACGCCACCTGGTGCTGGACACCCCGATCATCCTGGCCCCCCACCAGACCGTCGCCGACGCGCTGGCCCTGCTGCCCAAGCGGGCGCACAACGCGGGCGTCGTCGTCGACGAGGACGCCCGCCCGGTCGGTGTGGTCACCGACACCGACCTCTCCGGCGTCGACCGCTTCACGCAGCTGTCCGAGGTCATGTCGAAGGACCTCCTGCTGCTCGACGCGGACATCGAACCGCGCGAGGCCTTCAACCGCCTCGACGCCGCCAACCGCCGGTACGCCCCGGCCGTCGACCGGGACGGCAGGCTGGCCGGCATCCTGACCCGCAAGGGCGCCCTGCGCGCCACGCTCTACACGCCCGCCACCGACGCGCGGGGCCGGCTGCGGATCGCCGCCGCCGTCGGCATCAACGGCGATGTCGCGGGCAAGGCCAAGCAGCTGCTCGACGCGGGGGTCGACACCCTCGTCATCGACACCGCGCACGGCCACCAGGAGTCGATGATCGCCGCGATCAGGACGGTGCGCGCGCTGGACCCGCAGGTCCCGATCGCCGCGGGCAACATCGTCGCCGCCGAGGGCGTCAAGGACCTCGTCGAGGCGGGCGCGGACATCATCAAGGTCGGTGTGGGCCCCGGCGCCATGTGCACCACCCGGATGATGACCGGTGTCGGCCGCCCGCAGTTCTCCGCGGTCAAGGAGTGCGCCGCCGAGGCGAGGAAGTACGGCAAGCACGTGTGGGCCGACGGCGGTGTCCGCCACCCGCGCGACGTCGCGATGGCGCTGGCAGCCGGTGCCTCCAACGTCATGATCGGTTCCTGGTTCGCGGGCACGTACGAGTCCCCGGGCGACCTCCAGCAGGACGCCGACGGGCGCCTGTACAAGGAGTCGTTCGGCATGGCGTCGGCCCGCGCCGTCAAGAACCGCACCAGCGAGGAGTCCGCGTACGACCGCGCCCGCAAGGCGCTGTTCGAGGAGGGCATCTCCACCTCGCGCATGTTCCTCGACCCGTCCCGGCCCGGCGTGGAGGACCTGATCGACTCGATCATCGCGGGCGTCCGGTCCTCCTGCACCTACGCGGGCGCCAACTCCCTCGCGGAGTTCGCCGAGAGGGCCATCGTCGGCATCCAGAGCGCCGCGGGCTACGCGGAGGGCAAGGCGCTGCACGCCAGCTGGAGCTGACGCGCCACCGACCCGGACGGCCCCCGAGGTACGACCACGGGGGCCGTCGGCGTACCCGCACGCACCGGCCCCCGGCCCCTCGGCACGGCCCCCGCGGGGGGCCCTGTGCAACGGTCGAAAGACCCCGCGCAACGAACGTGCGCCCGGCTGCGATGAACGCAACGATCTTGCGGAGACGCGCAAGGTTGCTGCATTACGCCCGTGAAGCCCGGACTCGTAGGGTCAAGCGCTGTACGTGGTGTGGCGGGGACCCCGCTCGGTGGGTCCCTGCTGTCGGGGGTGCCGCCGGTCCCCGCCCTTTTCGACCGGCAGCGATGAAGGAGCCAGCGCGTGCTCGACCAAGGCGCACCCCCGCAGTCCCGCACCTCCTCCGCCCCACCGTCCCCCGGCCTCGGCGCGCGCCTCATGCGGCGCAAACCCGTGGAACGCCTGGTCGCCGAGGGCGGCCAGGGCGAGGGTGGCAGCCTGCGCCGCTCCCTCGGCCTCTGGCAGCTGACCATGATCAGCATCGGTGCCACCCTCGGCACCGGCATCTTCGTCGTCCTCGGCGAGGCCGTCCCGAAGGCCGGTCCCGCGGTCACGCTGTCCTTCGTGATCGCCGGTCTCACCGCCCTCTTCTCGGCCCTCTCCTACGCCGAGCTGGCGGGCACCATCCCGGTCTCCGGGTCCTCGTACTCGTATGCGTACGCAACGATGGGCGAGCTGATCGCCTGGATCTGCGGCTGGTGTCTCGTCCTGGAGTACGGCGTCTCGGTCGCGGCCGTCGCGGTCGGCTGGGGCGAGTACCTGAACGAGCTGCTCGACGGCACGATCGGCGTCACCATCCCGGACGCGCTGTCCGCGCCGCCCGGCGACGGCGGCATCTTCAACCTCCCCGCGCTCATCGTCGTCCTGCTGGCGATGGCCTTCCTGCTGGGCGGCGCCAAGGAGTCGGCCCGCGCCAACACGATCATGGTGGTCGTGAAGATCGCGGCGCTGCTGATGTTCTGCGCGATCGGCGTCCAGGGCTTCCGGTCCGGCAACTACGAGCACTTCATGCCGCTCGGCATGGCGGGCGTCAGCGCCGCCGGTGCCACGCTCTTCTTCTCCTACATCGGCTTCGACGCCGCCTCCACGGCCGGTGAGGAGGCGAAGAACGCGCAGCGCGACCTGCCGCGCGCGATCATGCTCTCGCTCGTCATCGTGACGGCGCTGTACGTCGTCGTCGCGGCCGTCGCCGTCGGCGCCATGCCCTGGCAGGGGTTCGGCGACTCGGAGGCCGCGCTCTCCGGGATCATGAAGGACGTCACCGGGCAGACCGTCTGGGGCACCCTGCTCGCGGCCGGCGCGGTCATCGCCATCGCCAGCGTCGTGCTCACCGTGCTCTACGGCCAGACGCGCATCCTCTTCGCCATGTCGCGCGACGGACTGGTGCCGAAGGTGTTCTCCCGCGTCCACCCGAAGAGCGGCGCGCCCCGCGCCAACACCGTGATCGTCTCGCTGTTCTGCGGCGTCCTCGCCGCCGCGATCCCGCTCGGCCAGCTCGCCGACGCGACCAGCATCGGCACGCTCTTCGCCTTCGCGCTGGTCAATGTCGCGGTCGTCGTCCTGCGGCGTACGCGCCCGGAGATGCACCGCACGTTCCGGGTGCCGCTGTCGCCGGTGCTGCCCGCGCTCGGCCTCGCCTTCTGCCTCTGGATGATGGGCAGCCTCTCGGCCGTCACCTGGGTGGTCTTCGGCGTCTGGATGGCCCTCGGGCTCGTGTTCTACTTCAGTTACGGCCACCGCCGTTCCAAGCTGGCCGCCGCCGGTACTCCGGCCGCAGACTCCGCAGCCATCGCAGAAAAGTGAACCACCCGCCTTGCTGAACGATCTCGACGAACGCATCGTGCACGCCCTCGCCGAGGACGCCCGCCGCTCCTACGCCGACATCGGGCAACTCGTCGGCCTGTCCGCGCCCGCCGTGAAGCGGCGCGTGGACCGGCTGCGGGCCACCGGTGCCATCACCGGATTCACCGTCCGGGTGGACCCGGCGGCGCTCGGCTGGGAGACCGAGGGGTTCGTCGAGATCTACTGCCGGCGCAACACCTCGCCGGAGACCATCCAGCGCGGCCTGGAGCGCTACCAGGAGGTCGTGGCCGCCTCCACCGTCACCGGTGAGGCGGACGCGGTCGTCCAGGTCTTCGCCTCGGACATGCGGCACTTCGAGCGGGTCCTGGAGCGCATCGCGGGGGAGTCGTTCGTCGAGCGGACCAAGTCCGTGCTCGTCCTCTCGCCGCTGCTCAGGCGCTTCTCGGCCGGCTCACCCACGTAGGACCGCCGGGGCGTTTGGGGCCGGTCCCACGACCGGGTTCAGAGCTTCGGCCGCCAGGGCACGACCCGGTAGTCGCCCGTGCCCCGCCGCACCTTCTCGAAGGGCGCCGACCCGACGCACGCGGGCAGGTCCTCGGTCTCCACGGGACTGCCGACCGACGCCCAGCTGTAGCCCAGCCGGTCGTGGGAGCCGAGGTCGTGGACCGTGATGCCCACCCGCCTGCCCTCGGCACCGGGCAGGTCCGAGTCGGTGATCACCCCGGAGACCACGGCGACCCTGCCCCCGGTGAGCAGGCAGTCGACCTCGGCCCTCGCCCGGGCGCCGGCGCCGTTCACGTAGTGGCTGAACTCGAAGGTGCCGGTGGCCTTCGTCGGGTCGGCGCCGTCCTTCGTCGCGAGATGGGCGTCGAAGGTGAACGTGATGTCGTCGCCGGCCGACCGGTACAGCTTGGCGGTGCCGGTCAGCGCGGCGGCCTCGCGCTTCTCCCGCTCACCGCCGGTGCCCGCGACGGCGTGCCGGGTTCCGGACCGTCCGGTGCCGGACGCGGCGGCGGATTCCGCCGCTCCGGCGGTGAGCAGCAGGACGGTGCCGAGCACGGCGAGCCGGGTGCGACGGTCAAAGCGGTTCATGACGGTCCTTTCCGCAGGTCAGGTGGACAGTCACCACTCTTCCGCCGGGACCGGGAACGCACATCGTGCCGCTGACGTCACCGTGCCTCCGCCGTCCGGCGGGGACGCGCCCACCGCCTGCACCCCGAGGGGGAGGCGAGGTACGCCTCAAGGTGCGCAACGAATCACCGCGCGCCCCCGCTCGCACGCAACGAATCGTTCACCGGCGCGCAACGGCTGCTCCTTGTCCCGCCGAGCGCGGCGACCGTACCGTCTATCTGGGCGACCACGCTGGTCACCCGCCCCCCGAACCCCCTCCGCCCCGGTGAGGAACACGCATGCGCACAGCCCTGCTCCAGAGCTCCGGCCGCCCCGGCTCCGTCGCCGAGAACATCAAGGTTCTCGACGACGCCGCGGGCCGCGCCGCCGCCGCGGGCGCCGGACTGGTCGTCGCACCGGAGATGTTCCTGACCGGATACGCGATCGGCGACGACATCGCCCGCCTCGCCGAGCCCGCCGACGGCCCCGCGGCGGACGCGATCGCCGAGCTCGCCGCCCGGCACGGTGTCGCCGTCGCCTACGGCTACCCCGAGCGCGACGGCGAGCTGGTCTACAACTCCGTCCGGCTGATCTCCGCCGACGGCCCCCTCGCGAACTACCGCAAGACCCACCTCTTCGGCTGCTTCGAGCGCGAGCACTTCACCCCCGGCGACCAGCCGGTCGTCCAGGCCGACCTCGGCGGACTGCGCGTCGGCCTGATGATCTGCTACGACGTCGAGTTCCCGGAGAACGTCCGGGCGCACGCCCTCGCCGGCACGGACCTCCTCCTGGTGCCGACCGCCCAGATGCACCCCTTCCAGTTCGTCGCCGAGTCCGTCGTCCCGGTGCGCGCCTTCGAGAACCAGATGTACGTCGCGTACGTCAACCGCACCGGCCGGGAAGGGGAGTTCGAGTTCGTCGGGCTCTCCACGCTCGCCGGGCCCGACGGAGTCGCCCGCGGCCGCGCGGGCCGCGGCGAGGAACTGGTCCTCGCCGACGCCGACCCCGTCCTGCTGGCGGCCTCGCGCGAGGCGAACCCGTACCTGAAGGACCGCCACCCCGGTCTCTACGGGTCGCTGGTCTGAACCCGGCCGCCCTCTCCCCGCACCCAGCTTTCCCCGCAAGGAGTCCGTACCCCATGACGTCCACGGTGCCCACCGCCGTCCCGCACGCCGACGCGCAGCAACCGCCGATCACCATGTTCGGCCCGGACTTCCCGTACGCGTACGACGATTTCCTCGCGCACCCCGCGGGCCTCGGCCAGATACCCGCGACCGAGCACGGCACCGAGGTCGCGGTCATCGGCGGCGGACTGTCCGGCATCGTGGCCGCCTACGAGCTGATGAAGATGGGCCTCAAGCCCGTCGTCTACGAGGCCGACCAGATCGGCGGCCGGCTGCGCACCGTCGGCTTCGAGGGCTGCGACCCCTCCCTCACGGCCGAGATGGGCGCGATGCGCTTCCCGCCGTCCTCCACCGCCCTCCAGCACTACATCGACCTGGTGGGCCTGGAGACCCGGCCGTTCCCGAACCCGCTGGCCGAGAGCACGCCGTCGACCGTCGTCGACCTCAAGGGCGAGTCGCACTACGCCGAGACCGTCGAGGACCTCCCCGAGGTCTACCGGCAGGTGGCGGCCGCCTGGAACGCCTGCCTCCAGGACGGCGCCGACTTCTCCGACATGAACCAGGCCATGCGCGAGCGCGACGTACCGCGCATCCGCGAGATCTGGTCGAAGCTCGTCGAGAAGCTCGACAACCAGACCTTCTACGGCTTCCTCTGCGACTCCGAGGCCTTCAAGTCCTTCCGGCACCGCGAGATCTTCGGCCAGGTCGGCTTCGGCACCGGCGGCTGGGACACCGACTTCCCGAACTCCATCCTGGAGATCCTGCGCGTCGTCTACACCGAGGCCGACGACCACCACCGCGGCATCGTCGGCGGCTCCCAGCAGCTGCCGCTGCGCCTGTGGGAGCGCGAGCCGGAGAAGATCGTCCACTGGCCGTACGGCACGTCGCTGTCGACGCTGCACGACGGGACCCCGCGCCCCGCCGTGACCCGGCTCGGCCGCACCGCCGGCAACCGGATCACCGTCACGGACGCGAACGGCGACATCCGTACGTACCGGGCGGCCATCTTCACCGCCCAGTCCTGGATGCTGCTCTCCAAGATCGCCTGCGACGACTCGCTCTTCCCGATCGACCACTGGACGGCGATCGAGCGCACGCACTACATGGAGTCGAGCAAGCTCTTCGTCCCCGTGGACCGGCCGTTCTGGCTGGACAAGGACGAGGAGACCGGGCGGGACGTCATGTCGATGACGCTCACCGACCGTATGACGCGCGGCACTTACCTCCTCGACGACGGTCCGGACAGGCCGGCGGTCATCTGCCTGTCGTACACCTGGTGCGACGACAGCCTGAAGTGGCTGCCGCTGTCCGCGAACGAGCGCATGGAGGTCATGCTCAAGTCGCTCGGCGAGATCTACCCGAAGGTCGACATCCGGAAGCACATCATCGGCAACCCGGTGACCGTGTCCTGGGAGAACGAGCCCTACTTCATGGGCGCGTTCAAGGCCAACCTGCCGGGTCACTACCGCTACCAGCGGCGCCTGTTCACCCACTTCATGCAGGACCGGCTCGACGAGGACAAGCGCGGCATCTTCCTCGCGGGTGACGACATCTCCTGGACGGCCGGCTGGGCCGAGGGTGCCGTGCAGACGGCGCTGAACGCGGTGTGGGGCGTCATGCGCCAGCTCGGCGGCGCCACCGACCCGACCAACCCCGGGCCCGGCGACGTCTACGACGAGATCGCCCCGGTGGAACTGCCCGAGGACTGACGGATGCGGGGGAGCGGGGGGCTCGCCGGCTCCCCGCTCCGGCCGCTCACACCCCGGCCCACTGTCCGGCCGGCCGGTACGGCAGCGGCGTGAGCAGCATCCGGCCGGTGAGGCCGACCGCGGCGTCGAGGCGCCTGCCGAACTCCTCGGCGAGTTCGGGGAGTCCGCGCAGCGCCCACAGCGCCCGGGCCGCCGACCAGGTGGCGTCGCGGGCCCGTTCGAGGCTCCAGGAACCGAGCAGATGGGTGAGCGGGTCGGCGACCTGGAGCAGATCGGGGCCGGGCATCAGATCCTCGCGGATGCGTTCCTCGAGGGAGACGAGGAGGTCGCCCACCCGCTCGAACTCGTCCTCCAGATCGGCCGGTTCGCAGCCGAGCGTGCGACAGGCGTCCACGACGGCGAGCGCCAGGTCGTGCCCGATGTGCGCGTTGATGCCCGCGAGGGCGAACTGCAGCGGCCGTACGCCGGGGTGGCGGCGGAACTGGAACAGCGGCCGCCAGCAGGCGGGCCGGTGCTCCTCCTCGGCGACCGCCAGATAGCGCTGCGCGAACCGCACGTCCAGGGTGACGGCGGCCGCCGGGTCGGAGAAGTGACCGACCGCCAGGCGCCGGGCGACCTCCTCGGTGACGGCGAGGTAGACGCGGTTGAAGACGGCGACACCGTCCCGCTCGGGCAGGTCCGCGTCGAGGGCGCGCATACGAAGGACGACCGCGTCGACGGTCCCGGTGAGCTGTTCCGACTGCGCCATGGGGGCAGGGTGCCAGTCCCGGGCCCGGCGGAGTGCCGCCGGGCCGGGCGCTTCCCCGGAACGGGGGAACGACGCGCACCGGGGACCTTCCCGGACGCGTACGCCTAGGGCCTGTCGTTTGGATCAGGCTGGCTGTGACCGACGGTTCGTCCTGACCGACCCGAGCGGGGTCTGGCGCGTGCAGCTGCAAGGCGGAGGAGGGAGTCGACGCGGAGCGTCGGCGACCGACGACAACGCCGCAGATGTGCGTGCCAGACCCCGCTCGGGTCGGCGTGATCCAAACGACAGGCCCTAGGAGTCGGTGTGCCGGGCCTCGGCGTCCGCGGCGGAGCCCTCGTCGTACGAGGAGGTGCCGGAGTCGAGCAGCGGCTCCTGGGTCTTGAGGTGGGCCGGTGCCATCGCCCGCAGGGCGTGGTAGCCGGTGATCACGACGAGGGTGCCGAGTGCGATGCCGCTCAGCGAGAAGGTGTCGGTGAACGTCAGGGTGACGTTGCCGACGCCGATGATGATGCCCGCGGCGGCCGGCACCAGGTTGAGCGGATTGCGCAGGTCCACGCCCGCGTTGAGCCAGATCTGGGCGCCGAGCAGGCCGATCATGCCGTACAGGATGACCGTGATGCCGCCGAGGACGCCGCCGGGGATCGCGGCGACGACCGCGCCGAACTTGGGGCAGAGGCCGAACAGGAGCGCGAAACCGGCGGCGGCCCAGTAGGCGGCCGTCGAGTAGACACGGGTCGCGGCCATCACGCCGATGTTCTCCGAGTAGGTGGTGTTCGGCGGGCCGCCGACCGCCGTGGAGAGCATTGAGGCGACACCGTCCGCGGAGATCGCGGTGCCCAGCCTGTCGTCCAGCGGGTCGCCGGTCATCTCCCCGACCGCCTTCACATGGCCGGCGTTCTCGGCGACCAGCGCGATCACCACCGGCAGCGCGACCAGGATCGCCGACCACTGGAAACTCGGGCCGTGGAAGGACGGCAGGCCGACCCAGTCCGCCCGGCCGACCCCGGAGAGGTCCAGTCGCCAGTGGTCGGTGATCCTGCCGCTCGCGTCCGCCGAGTGGATCCGCCCGAAGACGCGGTCGAAGAGCCACGAGACCGCGTAGCCGAAGACCAGGCCGAGGAAGATCGCCACGCGGGACCAGAAGCCGCGCAGGCACACCACGGCCAGCCCGGTGAACAGCATGACCAGGAGCGCCGTCCACTGGTCCTGCGGCCAGTACGTGGTGGCCGTCACGGGTGCCAGGTTGAAGCCGATCAGCATGACGACCGCGCCGGTGACGATCGGCGGCATGGCCGCGTGGATGATGCGGGCCCCGAACCGCTGCACCGCGAGGCCGACCAGGAACAGCGCGGCGCCGACCACGAACACCGCGCCGGTCACCGTGGCGCTGGTGCCGCCCTGCGCGCGGATCACCGCGGCGACGCCCACGAAGGACAGGGAGCAGCCGAGGTAGCTGGGCACCCGGCCACGGGTCGCGAGCAGGAAGATCACCGTCGCGACGCCGGACATCATGATCGCGAGATTGGGGTCGAGCCCCATCAGCACCGGTGCGACGAAGGACGCCCCGAACATGGCGACCACGTGCTGGGCGCCGAGCCCGGCCGTGCGGGGCCACGACAGCCGTTCGTCGGGGCGGACCACCGCTCCGGGTGCGGGCGTGCGCCCGTCACCGTGCAGTTTCCAGCGCACGCCGAGATCCATGGTGAGGCTTCGCTTTCTTCGTCCGTGAACGTGTCCGGACCATTGTCACGGCTGTCGGGCGGTCCCACGGTCACGCGGTCCCCCGGCCCGCGGCGGCCCCGCGGCGACGAGCAGCCGGACTCGGCAGCGGGCTGACCTGCACCGCACCGGAGGATTGTCCTGAGCGGTTGCTTAGTATGGAACGGTCCCACCGCCCGCCCGGCACCCTCAGGAGCCCCGCCCGTGACCGTCGAAGCACCACCCGCCACGCCCGCACCCACCGACGGCCGGCTCGTCCCCGTCACCGTCCACTTCGACGACCTGGACGCGCTCGGACTGCTCCACAACGCGCGTTACCCGGTCCTGGTCGAGCGCGCCTGGACCGCGCTGTGGCAGGAGCGCGGCTTCGGCTTCGACGGTGACTGGGAGGCGGCGGGCGACTTCTGCAACGCGGTCAGAGAGCTGCGCATCAGCTACGACGCCCCGGTGAACCGGCCCGGCGCGTACGCCGTCCACCTCTGGCTCGAGCGGCTCGGCACCACCGGCCTGACGTATGGCTTCCGCTTCTGCTCGGCCGACGGCGCCGTGACCTACGCGCACGGCAGCCGGGTCCTCGTCCGGCTCGACGCCGGCACGCTGCGCCCCACCCCGTGGAGCGAGCGGTTCAGGGCCGCGGGCCGGGAACTGCTTCGCTCGCGGGACTGACCTGCGCCGTCCTGCGGTCGCCGGCGCGCAGGACGCCCGCGAACACGACGAGCGCCAGAGCCAGCACCGTGACCAGACCGAAGGACACCATCAGGCTGGTCGCCTGGGCCAGCGTGCCGATGGCGCTCGGCGCGACCAGCCCCGAGGTGTACGTGATGGTGGCGACACCCGCGATGGCCAGGCTGGGGTTGGGACCGCTGCGCCCCGCCGCCGCGAACGCCAGCGGCACGACGACCGCGATCCCGAGGCCCATCAGAGCGAACCCGCCCATCGCCGCGGCCGGGTTCCCGGCGAAGACCACCAGCAGCCCGCCGAGCGTGGCGAGGACGCCCCCGACGCGCACGGTGCGCACGGCACCGAAGCGGTCCACGACCGCGTCGCCCGCGAGGCGCGCGATCGCCATGGTGAGCGTGAAGCCGGTGGTGGACGCGGCCGCGAGTCCCGCCGAGGTGCCCAGCTGGTCACGCAGGTAGACCGCCGACCAGTCCAGACTCGCACCCTCGGCGAACACCGCGCAGAAGCCGACCGCGCCGATGAGCAGCGCCGACCTGGGCGGCAGCGCGAACCGCGGTGGCGGTTCCTCGTCCTCCGTGGGCTTCAGGTCGAGCACCCACTGGCAGGCGACGAGGCCCAGCACGGTCAGCACCGCCGACGCCAGCACGTGGTGCGCACGTGCGTCGGAACCCAGGTGCGCGGCCAGGGTGCCCGCCGCTGAGCCGATCAGGGCACCGGCGCTCCACATGCCGTGCAGCCCCGACATGATCGACTGGTCCATGCGGTTCTCGACCTCGACCCCGAGGGCGTTCATGGCGACGTCCGCCATGCCGGCCGTGGCGCCGTACGTGAAGAGGGCCAGGCACAGGGTGGGCAGGTTCGGCGCGAGGGCCGGCAGGACCAGGGACAGCGTCCACAGGGCGAGCAGGCCGCGCAGCGCCGTACGGGCACCGAAGGTGTGGCTGATCCGGCCGGCGAGCGGCATCGCGACGGACGCGCCGACGGCCGGGAAGGCGAGCGCGATGCCGAGCTGGCCCGCGCCGATCGAGGCGTGGTCCTGGATCCACGGCACCCGTGTCGCGAAGGAGCCGACGACCGCGCCGTGCACCGCGAAGACGGCCGCCACGGCATACCGTGCCCGCTTCAACTCGCGCATGCTGTAGACCACTTCACTCATTCTGCCGTCGCCCCTCCCGGACGTCCTCCCGCGCTGTCGCCGTAAACTATCAGGAAGCCTGCCTGATAAATAGTCGATTCAGAGCCCGGCGGCCCTGGGCCTTGTGCCCTCCCGATCTGGAAGGATCCCGGCATGCCCGCATCTCCGAGCACCGCCCGGGCCATGAACGACCGGCTCGCCCTGCGCCTCCTCCAGCAGGAGGGCCCCCTGACGGCGAACCGGCTGAAGCAGCTCACGGGACTGTCCCGGCCCACCGTCGCCGACCTGGTCGAACGTCTCACCGCCGCCGGACTCGTCGCGGTCGTGGGGGAGTCCGGGGAGCAGCGGCGCGGCCCGAACGCGCGGGTGTACGGGATCGTCGCCGACCGGGCCCACCTGGCGGCGCTGGACGTGCGCACCGAGGGGGTGACGGTCGTGGTCGCCGACCTGCTCGGCGTGGAACTCGGCCGGGCGTCGGTCCCGATCGCCGGCGACGCGGGGACGGGGGCCGCCGTGGAGCAGGCGGTCGCGCTGGTCGAGCGGACGGCCAAGGAGGCGGGCGCGGAACGGCTGCACACGGTCGGCATCGGCGCGCCCGGCCTGATCGACCCGGCCACCGGTGAACTGCGCGACTCCTCCGGGCTGCCCGAGTGGCACCGCCGCCTGGTCGCGGCCCTCCAGGAACGCCTGCCGGCCCGTGTCCTGGTGGAGAACGAGACCAACCTCGCGGCCCTGGCGGAGCAGCGCGACGGCGCGGCGCGCGACCGGCGGACCTTCGTCCTGCTCTGGCTCGGCCTCGGCACCGGCGCCGCCGTGGTCCTCGACGGGGCCCTGCGCCGCGGCGCCTCCGGCGGCACCGGTGAGATCGGTTTCCTCCCGGTCCCCGGCACCCGGGTCCTCCCCTCGGCGACGGACTGCGAGGGCGGCTTCCACTCCCTGGCGGGGTCCGCGGCCATCGCGGCGCTCGCGGCCGGGCACGGCATCACGGCGGACGCCGCCGCGCACGAGCCGCACGCGGCGGCGCTCGTCCGCCGGGCCGTGGCCACCTCGGAGGCCGCGGAGTCCGCGCGCTTCCTGGACGTCCTCGCCGACCGGATCGCCATCGGCGCCGCGTCCGTCATCGCCGTGCTGGACCCCGGCTGCGTGGTCCTCGGCGGGGAGACCGGGCAGGCGGGCGGGGAGGCGCTGGCCTCGCGGGTCGCGCGGCGGCTCGTCCGGATGTCGCCGCTGCCGACCGAGGTGCGGGCCGGGGCGCTGGGCGGCGGAGCGGTTCTGCGCGGGGCGCTGCTGACGGCCCGCGACGGCGCGCAGGACGAGGTGTTCGCCCCGGGGGCCCGCCCGCGGACCCCCCTGCCGCAGTGACGCGCTCGCCCCGGCCCGCCGGCGTCGCGGCGGGTCCGGGGGCGGCCCGGGTGGGGAGACCCGGCGGCGGGGCAAGGGCCTCCGTCACCGCCGCCGGGTCGCTGTGGGGGCGGGTTCGACGAGGTCGTGATCGCCGACCCTAAGAGGACTAGACCAAAGCGTCAATAGGTATGGACCAATGCGGGCCGACCTCGCCGTACAGCCGTTCACCTGCCCGGGTACACGCAGACAAGTCCAGGGAAACCTCCTGTGAGCCAGCCCACAGGGACTCACCCGTCTGGACGCCGATCAGCCGTGGCACACTGGCCCTGTACCAGAAGCAGCGCACTCCGGGGTCGGTGTAATTCCGAACCGGCGGTTACAGTCCGCGACCCGGCCGCATCCAGTGGCCGGTTGACCAGGTGAAATTCCTGGACCGACGGTGAAAGTCCGGATGGGAGGCAGTGCGCGGCGGGCGGGCATCATGCACGCCGCCGTAGTAGGTCTGTTCCGTTTCCGAGCGGCCGGGCCTCCGTCCGGCGTCGCCCCTGATGTCGTCGTCCGCTGATTCTGTCGTCATCGACAGGCCCCGGAGTCCGTGCCCCAAGAGGCAGGGAGGACCCGGGAAGTGTTCACCGGAATCGTCGAAGAGCTGGGTGAGATTACCGCCGTCGAGAACCTCGGCGACGCCTCCCGCTTCAGGCTCCGCGGACCAGTAGTCACCGAGGACGCCAAGCACGGCGACTCCATCGCGGTCAACGGCGTCTGTCTGACGGTCGTGGACCACGAGGGCGACGAGTTCACCGCCGACGTCATGGCGGAGACCCTCGACCGCTCCAGTCTCGGCGCCCTGTCCGTCGGCTCCCGCGTCAACCTCGAACGCCCCACCGCCGTGGGCGCGCGTCTCGGCGGGCACATCGTGCAGGGCCATGTCGACGGCACCGGCGTGGTCCTGGAGCGCAGTCCCTCCGAGAACTGGGAGATCGTCAAGATCTCCCTCCCCGCGGACCTCTCCCGCTACGTGGTCGAGAAGGGCTCCATCACGGTCGACGGCATCAGCCTCACCGTGGTCGACGCCGCCCCCGACCACTTCACCGTCAGCCTCATCCCCACCACCCTCGCGCTGACCACGCTCGGCCTCAAGCAGGCCGGCGACCCGGTCAACCTGGAGGTCGACGTCATCGCCAAGTACGTCGAGCGGCTGCTCGGCGCGCGGGCGGACCAGCCGGCCGCACGGCCCGGCGTCCAGGGGGCGGCATCGTGAACTGGCTCAACTCCGAGGCCTTCACGCTCTTCGGCCAGCACATCAAGTGGTCCGACATGATCGGCAACACGATCGGTCTGATCGCCCTCGCGCTCGGCTGGCGCCGCTCGATATGGACCTGGCCCGTCCAGTTCCTGTCCGGCGTCATCCTCCTCGCCGCCTTCGCCACGGCCCACCTCTCCGGCAGCGCCGGAAAGCAGCTCGTGGTGATGGCCGTCGCCCTGTGGGGCTGGTGGCAGTGGAACCGCGGCCGGGGACAGGCACAGGACGGCTCCATCGCCGTACGCTTCGCCACCTGGCGCGAGCGCGCGTACCTGGCGGGCGGCGCCGCGGTCGGCACGCTCGCGGTCGGCGGCCTGTTCACCGCCTACCCGACGCTGTCGTGGGACCCCTGGCCCGACGCCTACATCTTCGTCGGCACCGTCGTCGCCATGTACGCCCAGGCGCGCGGCATGGTCGAGTTCTGGTTCGCCTGGCTGCTGGTCGACCTGGTGGGCGTCCCGCTCAACTTCGCCAACGGCTTCGCCTTCTCCGGTTTCGTCTACGTCGTCTACGGCGCGCTCGTCCTGTGGGGCATGCGCGACTGGTGGCTGCGCTCCCGCCGGAGCCCGCAGCCCACTTTCGAAGGAGCCCCGGCATGACCACGGCGCCCGTCTGGTACAGCACCGACAACATCGAGGACTTCGCGCTCGACCCCATCGAGCGGGCCATCGCCGACATCGCGGCCGGCCGCCCGGTCGTCGTCGTCGACGACGAGGACCGCGAGAACGAGGGCGACCTCGTCATCGCGGCCGAGAAGGCGACCCCCGAGATCATCGCCTTCATGATGAGCGAATGCCGCGGACTGATCTGCGCGCCCATGGAGGGCGAGGAACTGGACCGCCTCCGGCTCCCGCAGATGGTCGACGACAACACCGAGTCGATGAAGACGGCCTTCACGGTCTCCGTCGACGCGAGCGGCGCCCACGGCGTGACCACCGGCATCTCCGCGGCCGACCGCGCCACCACCCTCCGACTGCTCGCGGACGGCCGGTCCGAGGCCGGCGACTTCGTGCGCCCCGGCCACATCTTCCCGCTGCGCGCCCGGTCCGGCGGCGTCCTGGTCCGCAACGGCCACACCGAGGCCGCCGTCGACCTCGCCCGCCTCGCCGGCCTGCGCCCCGCCGGCGCGATCGTCGAGATCGCCGGCGAGGACGGCCACATGCTGCGCCTGCCCGAGCTGATCCCCTTCGCCCGCAAGCACGGCCTGACGATCATCTCCATCGAGGACCTGATCGCCTACCGCCGCACCGCCGAGCCGACCGTGCGCCGCGAGGCCGAGGTCCAGCTGCCCACCGCCTTCGGCGAGTTCACCGCGTACGGCTACCGCTCCACCGTGGACGGTGTCGAGCACGTCGCCCTCGTCCACGGCGAGGTCGGCGAGGGCGAGGACGTCCTCGTCCGCATCCACTCCGAGTGCCTCACCGGCGACGTCTTCCACTCGCTCCGCTGCGACTGCGGCCCGCAGCTGGAGGCGTCCCTGACGGCCATCCGGACCGAGGGCCGCGGAGTTGTCGTCTACCTGCGCGGGCACGAGGGCCGCGGCATCGGCCTGCTGTCCAAGCTGCGCGCCTACGAGCTCCAGGAGCGCGGCCGGGACACCCTCGACGCCAACCTGGAACTGGGCCTGCCCGCGGACGCCCGGGACTACGCCGCCGGCGCGCAGATCCTCCAGGACCTCGGCGTCCGCAGCCTGCGCCTGATGACCAACAACCCCGAGAAGAGCGAGGCACTCGTCCGGCACGGACTCGACGTCGTCCGCCGGGAGCCGATGCCCGTACAGGCGGGCGAGCACAACCTCCGCTACCTGCGCACCAAGCGGGACCGGATGGGGCACGACCTGCCCTGGCTGGACACGGCCGCCGTGTCCGCCTGCAACAGCCAGTAACAGCACGAGAAGCACAAGAGCACGAAGAGAACGCTGAGGAGAGACGTGAGCGGCAAGGGTGCACCCGAACTGTCCGTACGCAACTGCGGGGACCTGCGCGTCGCGGTCATCGCGGCACAGTGGCACGAAAAGGTGATGGACGGCCTGGTGGACGGCGCGCTGCGCGCCCTGCACGAGCTGGGGATCGACGAGCCGACCCTCCTGCGGGTCCCCGGCAGCTTCGAGCTCCCGGTCGTCGCGAAGGTCCTCGCGGGCCGCGGCTACGACGCGATCGTCGCGCTCGGTGTCGTCATCCGCGGCGGCACCCCGCACTTCGAGTACGTGTGCCAGGGCGTCACCCAGGGACTGACCCAGGTCTCCATCGAGACCGGCGTCCCCGTCGGCTTCGGCGTGCTGACCTGTGACACCGAGGAGCAGGCGCTCGACCGCGCGGGCATCGAGGGCTCCCGCGAGGACAAGGGGCACGAGGCCGTCACCGCCGCCGTGGCGACCGCGGCCACGCTGCGCTCGGTGTCCGAACCCTGGCGCTGAGGCACGGACGCTTGCACGTAGGGTAGGAGCACCATGTCCAAGAAGACTTTCGAGGAGCTCTTCACCGAGCTCCAGCACAAGGCCGCCAGCGGCGATCCCGCCACTTCCCGCACCGCCGAACTGGTCGGGAAGGGGGTTCATGCCATCGGCAAGAAGGTCGTCGAAGAGGCCGCCGAAGTGTGGATGGCCGCCGAGTACGAGGGCAAGGAAGCAGCCGCCGAGGAGATCTCGCAGCTGCTCTACCACGTCCAGGTGATGATGGTCGCCCGCGGCATCACCCTCGACGACGTCTACGCCCACCTCTGAGCCGTACCCCGCTCCCGCTCCGTACGCACGAACGAACGAAGGAAGCCGACCTCATGCTGCGCATCGCCGTCCCCAACAAGGGTTCCCTGTCAGGCCCTGCGGCGGAGATGCTGCATGAGGCCGGCTACCAGCAGCGCCGGGAGTCCAAGGAACTGCGCATCGTCGACCCGGTCAACGAGGTCGAGTTCTTCTACCTCCGCCCCCGCGACATCGCGATCTACGTCTCCTCCGGGCGTCTCGACATCGGCATCACCGGCCGCGACCTGCTCATCGACTCCGGGGCCAACGCGGAGGAGATCCTCCCGCTCGGTTTCGCCCGCTCCACCTTCCGCTTCGCCACCAAGCCCGGCACGGCCACCACGGTCGAGGACCTGACCGGCATGACCGTCGCCACCTCGTACGAGGGCATCGTCGACAAGTACCTAGCCGACAAGGGCGTCGACGCCTCCGTGGTCCACCTCGACGGAGCCGTCGAGACCGCCATCGAACTCGGCGTCGCCGAGGTCATCGCGGACGTGGTGGAGACCGGCACCTCGCTGCGCAACGCGGGCCTCGAGGTCTTCGGCGAGCCGATCATGAAGTCGGAGGCCGTCGTCGTCCGCCGCGTCGGCGGCGACGTGGACGAGAACGCCGAACCGAAGGTCCAGCAGTTCCTGCGCCGCCTCCAGGGCGTCCTGGTCGCCCGGACCTACGTGATGATGGACTACGACTGCCGCGCGGAGCACCTGGAGCGGGCCGTCGCGCTCACCCCGGGTCTGGAGTCGCCCACCATCTCGCCGCTCCACAACGAGGGCTGGGTCGCCGTCCGCGCCATGGTCCCCGCCAAGGAGGCCCAGCGGATCATGGACGACCTGTACGAGCTCGGCGCGCGGGCCATCCTGACCACCGCCATCCACGCCTGCCGGCTCTGACCGGAGGACGGACCACCCCCATGACGGACCTGCCCGTCCTCCCCGTCACCTTCCGGCCGTCCCGCACCCGGGCCGTGCTGCTCACCGCGGGCGTCGCGATCCTCGTGGTGATCACCACCGTCGCGATGCTCCTGGAACAGCTCAGCCCGGGCGAGCGCGTCAGCTTCGTCCTCACCGGCGCGCTGCTGTGTGCCGTGCTCGTCCTGCTCGCCCGGCCCAAGGTGGTCGCCGACGAGAGCGGGGTCACCGTCGTCAACATCGTCAGCAGGCGGCGCCTGTCCTGGCCGGAGATCATCCAGGTCAATCTCCGTCCCGGCGACCCCTGGGTGTTCCTCGACCTCAGCGACGGCACCAGCCTGCCCGCCCTCGGCATCCAGCCCGGTATCGCCAGGCAGCGGGCCGTCGAGGACGCCCGCGCCCTGCGCGCGCTCGCCGAGACCCGCTCGGTCCACGACCCCGGGCAGCCGGAGGGGTAGACCGGGAGCCGTCTCACAGGCAATCGGGCCGACTCGGGGATCCTCCCCTGACGTACCGGCCCGTGTCTTGATTAATCTGGTGACGGAGGCGTTTTCGTTGCGCCTCCGCCCCTGTGGTGCCGACCGGTTCCCAGGGGCTCCTGCTACCCGAGGAGTGACTCCCTCCAGCGATGGACGGATCGTCCTGTAGTACCTGCGCCGCCCCCTCCCGACACAGCGAGGCGGCGGCATCATGACCATCCCCCTGCTGCTCCTCGGGGCGGCGTTCCTGCTCATTCTCGCCAACGGCTTCTTCGTCGCGGCCGAGTTCGGCCTCGTCACCGTGGACCGCCCCGACGCCGAGCGCGCCGCGGCCGCCGGCGACCGACGGGCCCGTACGGTCGTGGACTCGCTCAAGGAGCTGTCCTTCCAGCTCTCCGGCACCCAGCTCGGCATCACCATCACCTCGCTCGTCGTCGGCATGCTCGCCGAACCGGCGCTCGCCGAACTGCTGCGCGGGCCGTTCACCGCGATCGGCGTCCCCGAAGGTGCCGTCCCCGGCGTCGCGGTGGTCGTCGGCATGCTGTTCGCCTCGGCGGTGCAGATGGTGATCGGCGAACTCGTGCCCAAGAACTGGGCGGTGTCCCGTCCTCTGCAGGTCGCACGTTTCGTCGCGCGCCCGCAGCACGTCTTCTCCAGCCTGTTCCGTCCGGTGATCGCCGCGCTGAACACGGTGGCCAACCGGCTGGTGCGCGCTCTCGGCGTCGAACCCGCCGACGAACTGGCCTCCGCCCGCACCCCCGGCGAGCTCGTCTCGCTGGCCCGGCACTCGGCCCGCGCCGGCGCCCTGGAACAGAACACCGCCGACCTCTTCGTGCGCACCCTGTCGCTGGGCGAGCTGACCGCGCAGCACGTCATGACCCCGCGCGTGAAGGTCAGCGCGCTCCAGTCCTCGGCGACCGCCGAGGACGTCGTCAACCTCACCCGGGCCACCGGCCTGTCCCGCTTCCCCGTCTACCGGGAGCGGATCGACGAGATCGTCGGCATGGTGCACCTCAAGGACGCCCTCGCGGTGCCCGCGCACGACCGGCTGCGCACCCCCGTCGGCCGGATCGCCCAGGCCCCGCTGCTCGTCCCGGAGACCCTGCCCGTGCAACCCCTCCTCAAGCAGCTGCGCAGTCAGCAGCCGATCGCCGTCGTCGTCGACGAGTACGGCGGTACGGCGGGCGTGGTCACCCTGGAGGACATCGTCGAGGAACTCGTCGGCGAGGTCCGTGACGAGCACGACGCCAAGGACCTGCCGGAACTCGCGGTGGCGCCGTCGGAGGACGGACGGCCCGCGTGGGACGTCGACGGCAGCTGCCGGGTCGACGTCCTCCAGCGCATAGGCCTCGTCGTGCCCGAGGGCCCCTACGAGACCGTGGCCGGACTGGTCGCCGACCTGCTCGGCCGTATCCCTGCCCCCGGCGACAAGGCGGAACTCGACGGCTGGCGTCTGTCGGTCCGTCAGGTCGGCCACTACCGCGCCGAGCGCGTCCGGCTGGTGAGGACCGCGGACGCCGCGGTCGCCGCGGAGGGCGTCCGATGATCCTGCTCCAACTCCTGTTCGCCGTTCTGCTCGTCCTCGCCAACGGCTTCTTCGTCGGCGCCGAGTTCGCGCTCGTCTCCGTGCGGCGCAGCCAGATCGAGCCACTGGGCACCGCTCGCGCCCGCCAGGTGCTGTACGGCCTGGAGCGCCTGCCGCAGATGATGGCTGCCGCCCAGTTCGGCATCACCGTCTGCTCGCTGACCCTCGGCGCGGTCGCCGAGCCGACCGTCGCCCATCTGCTGGAGCCCGCCTTCGAGGCGGCCCGGCTGCCCGAGGGGATGATCCACCCCCTCGGTTACGTCATCGCGCTCGCCTTCGTCGTCTTCTTCCACCTCGTCATCGGCGAGATGGTCCCGAAGAACCTGGCGATGGCGGCGCCCGAGAAGACCGCGCTGTGGCTGAGCCCGGGACTGGTCGCCTTCGCGCGCCTGTGCCGGCCGGTCACCGTTGCCCTCGGCGCCTGCGCGCGCGTGATCCTCCGGCTGTTCCGGGTCGAGCCCAAGGACGAGGTCGAGGCGGTCTTCACGAGCGAACAGCTCAACCGCCTGGTCGAGGACTCGGGCCAGGCCGGACTGCTGGAACCCGAGGAGCAGGAGCGCCTGGAGGACGCGCTGGAACTGGGCTCCCGCCCGGTCACGGACGTCCTGCTGGACGCCGGCTCCCTGGTGACGGTGGGCCCCTCGGTCACCCCCGGCCAGGTCGTCGCGCTCACCGCCCGCACGGGCTACTCCCGTTTCCCGGTGGCCGCGGAGAACGGCGCCTTCATGGGCTATCTGCACGTGAAGGACGTACTCGACCTCGAGGAGTCCCAGCGGGCGGTGCCGCAGCACGTCTGGCGTCCCATGACGACGCTCCGGGCGGAACTCCCGCTGGACGACGCCCTGACGGTGATGCGCCGCGCCGCGACGCACCTCGCCCAGGTCGCCGACGCCTCCGGCAAGGTGCTCGGCCTGGTCGCCCTGGAGGACGTCCTGGAGCTCCTGGTGGGCGAGGTTCGCGACCCCGCCCACCGCGACGCGCGGCAGCCCGCCCGCGTCACGGACCCACGCCTGAGCGCGCCCCAGGAGGAAGCCCTGGCGAGCTGACACACGCGAAGGCGGAGGGGCTGGATTCTCACGAGAGAACCCAGCCCCTCCGGCGTTCGACGGGTGTGAGTAGTTGAGGTACAGGAAGCACCGGGGCCCTTCCAGCGGTGCGGCGGAGCGGGATCAGTCGGTGTCCAGGCCGTCGATCAGGCGGTTGAGGAACCGGGTGAAGGTGGCTTCGGGTGTGAGGGGGCGTCCGGGGGCGGCGAGGGCTTCGGCGAGTTCCGGGTGACGGCCGTCCGCAGCGACAGCGGCGAGGTAACGGGCTTCGGCTGCGACTCGGTCGGGGGACTGCAGGGCTGCGGCCCCCGCAATCTCGTAAGTGACGTGCCCCGCCACGAACGCGGTGAGTTGGGCGAAGACCTCCAGTTTCGCCGCACCGTCCAAGCCGGTGGGCCGCAGGGCGGCAAGCGCGCGTTCCAGGAAGGCCAGGGTGTTGGGGCCCGGGATGCGGCGGCCG
Source organism: Streptomyces sp. NPDC043867 (assembly GCF_056435845.1). NCBI lineage: Bacteria > Bacillati > Actinomycetota > Actinomycetes > Kitasatosporales > Streptomycetaceae > Streptomyces > Streptomyces sp. NPDC043867. Next base: position 92,586 of record NZ_JBWKDS010000019.1, read on the forward strand.
GCCAGGGCGGCGGGCAGCCAGGGGTGTCGCAGCATGTGGGCGCGCTGGAGGTGGGCGATGGCTTTCAGCTCGGCACGCCAGTCGCCGGTGGGCGTGTTCTCGGTCGGCAGTTCGCCGCTGACGTGGTCGACCATCAGTTCCAGCAGCGTCTCCTTGTCGGGGGCGTAGCTGTACAGCGACATGGCGCCGGCTCCGACCTCTGCGGCGACTCTCCGCATGGTGACTGCTTCGAGTCCCTCCGCGTCCGCCAAGGCGACGGCTACCGCCGTGATCGCCTCTCGGCTGTAGGAGGGCTTGCGGCCCCTACGGGGCTGGGCGGAACTCAGCCAGAGCTGCTCGGGGTCGACGCCTGGGGTGCCGGCCTTCCGTGCACGCGGCATGGTCCACGCTCCCTCCGTTGATCGAGGCGGCCCTTGCGGGTCGCATCCAACCATGGTCTATTCTCGTACATCGTACGGATAAACAGGAGGGGAACGATGGCAGCACGCACGCACGGTCCTGAGACGAGGCCGACCTGGGCACCGCCTTCCGGTAGGCCGCCACTGGCCTCCCGGATCATGAGGGCGACCTGGCGCGGCCTCCCGGTCAAGCGGCACGATGCCGGGTGGGAACCGGGGCTGCCGGTGCCGGCGGCCGACGGCAGCCCGCTGATCACGGACCACTACTTCCCACGCGCCGAGGGCGACTTCCCCACCCTCTTGGTGCGCTCGCCGTACGGCAGGGGCTGCCGTGGTCCCCCATGTACGGCGTGCTCTTCGCCGAACAGGGCTTCCACGTGGTGCTGCAGAGCTGCCGCGGCACCGGTGGTTCCGGCGGCGAGTTCGACCTGTGGCGCAACGAGGCCGCCGACGGCCGGGCCACCGTGTCCTGGCTGCGCGAGCAACCCTGGTTCAACGGAACACTGGGGACCGTCGGCCCCAGCTGCCTGGGATACGTGCAGTGGGCCCTCGCCGCGGACCCGCCACCGGAGCTGAAGGCGATGGTGGTGCAGGTGGGGCTGCATGATCCTCGCGCCCTGTTCCACGCAGATGGTGCGCTCCGCCTGGAGAACGCTCTCGCCGTCGGCGTCGGTATGACGTACCAGCACCGGGGGATGGCACCGTTCGTGAGGGCGACTCTGCGTCTGCAGCGACGCCTGCGTGATGTCACCACCGCGCAGCCGCTGCGTGGCGCTTACGTGTCCGCCCTCGGGGGCGATGTGCCCTGGCTGGACGCCGTGATGTCGCACCCGGATGCCGAGGACGCGTACTGGCGCGGTGCGTCGTTGGCGGCGGCGGCGGAGCGGCTGACGGTGCCGACCAGTTTGATCACCGGATGGCACGATGTGCTGGGCGACCAGACCTTCGAGCAGTACCGCCGACTACGTGAGGCCGGGTGCGAGACCGCCTTGCTCGTCGGCCCCTGGACCCACACGTCCGCGCTGCAGCAGGGGTGGCCCGAGGTGTTCGCCGAGAGCCTCGCCTGGCTCCGCGCGCACCTGTACGCCGATCCCTCCGACCTCCGTCCCACAAGGGTGCGCGTACACGTCGGCGGCGAAGACGACTGGCGGGGCATCGACGACTGGCCGCCGGCCGCGGTCGTCAGCCCGTGGTTTCCCACCGCGCAGGGGTACCTCACGCAGCAGGCTCCCACGGAATCCGCACCACTCCGGTCGTTCCGCTACGACCCGAGCGACCCCACCCCCTCTCTCGGCGGACCGCTGCTCTCCCGTACGGCCGGTCCTCGCGACAACAGCACCCTGGAGATTCGGGACGACGTACTGACCTTCACCGGCCCGCCGCTGACCGAGCCCCTGGACATCCTCGGCCCGGTCTCCGCACGGCTGAGCATCTCCACGGACACCGGCCACGCCGACGTCTTCACCCGCCTGTGCGACGTGGACACCCAGGGCCGCTCCGTCAACATCTGCGACGGGCTGGGCCGACTGCGGACGGACGGGCAGGATCCGTCGCAGATCACCGTGCCGATGAGTCACACCGCCCACCGCTTCGCCGTCGGTCACCGCATACGCTGGCAGATCAGCGGAGGCGCCCATCCGCGCTACGCCCGCAATCCCGGCACCGGGGAGTCGCCGGTGAACGCCACCAGCTTCACGCCGGTGCGCATCACGCTCCATGCGGACTCAGCACTGATGCTTGCGACACTTGCCCACAGTTCCGGGCCCAGCCGGGCGGGGAAGAGCTGACAGGCCAAGCCTCGACGGGTGTCAGAGAACACCGCCCGCTTCCACATCGCCGGCACCGGCTCGGCATCGACCTCGCGCGGCAGCAGCGGCCGGTCTTGACCCGGCGGCGCGACAGCGCGGGCAGGCGGCGCACCGCCTTCAACGGGCGCTGCCCGGCCGGGGACGCGCCCAGCGCGTCCGACTCAGGACGAGAGGGGCGCAGGGGCCGAAGACACGCGAGCGGGAAGCCGGGCCCCCGGGGCGTCACAGGGCTGAAGGATCCTGCGGCCCCCGGCCGGACAGCACCTCCCCGTACGCCTGCATCAGATCCGGCAGCCGCAGGGTCGACAGGTCGTCGCGCGACAGACTCCCGGGATACCCCGTGAGCCGCAGATCGCGGTACGCGCAGCTCTTCTCGTACAGCGTGCGCAGGAACCGCCCGTTGCCCAGCTCGTCGATCCAGCCCTGGTCGACCACGTGCCCGCTGATGGAGCGCAGTTCGTCCAGCGCCTCCTCGTCCCAGACGTCGCCGTTGTCGGCGGCCAGCACCTCACCGATGGCGGTCAGTTCGAGGGGTCGGTACGAAGGGAAGTCGACGCGGGTCGTGAAGCGCGAGGACAGGCCCGGGTTGGCGGCGAGCAGGCGGTCCATGCCCTCCGGGTAGCCCGCGAGGATGACGACGAGGTGGTCGCGGTTGTCCTCGGCACGCTTCAGCAGCACCTGAAGGGCCTCGTCGCCGTACGCGTCGCCCTTGCCGTAGCCCGAGTTGGAGAGCGAGTACGCCTCGTCCACGAACAGGACGCCGCCGATCGCCGAGTCGATCAGTTCGTTGGCCTTGACGGCCGTCTGGCCGAGGTACTCGCCCACCAGGTCGGCGCGCTGGGCCTCCACCAGGTGGTCGCCGCCGAGCAGTCCGAGGGCGTAGAAGACCCGGCCCAGGATGCGGGCCACCGTGGTCTTGCCGGTGCCCGACGGGCCGGAGAAGACGAAGTGGCGCTTGGGCGGCTGCACGGGTAAGCCCTGGCCGGCCCTGAGCCGGGCCATGTTCAGCTGCGCGGACAGCGCCTTCACCTGGCGCTTGACCGGTTCGAGGCCGACCATTCCCTCGAGCTCGGCGAGCGCCTCCTCCAGGAGTGCCGGATCGGTCGGCCCGGTCGGCGGCGGCTGCACCGGGATCACGGCCTTCTCCCGCACCGCGTCCCGCTCGGGAGGCAGCACCCCCGAGGGCGGCGGATCCGGCTCCGAGAGCTTCAACTCCCTTCCCTCCGGACCGAAGAGGGGGTCCACACCGTCCGGCCCCTCCAGCACGTCCTGTCCGGCACCGGAGAGGGTGACCGCCGCGAAGTCGGCCGCGTCGTCGTACCCGTCGCCCTCGGAGATCGCCGCCAGCCGTGCCGCGGTGTCCATGAAGGCGGGGTCCACCCGGTGCACCGCCCGGTACAGCGGCAGGGCCGCGGCGGAACGCCCGGTGCCCTCGTGCGCCCGGGCCAGCCAGTAACGCAGTTCCTTGCGCTGCGGCTGCTCGCTGCGGCAGCGCATCAGCGCGGACGACAGGAGCGGCTCCGCGTGCCCGTACATCTCGAGCCGGACCCGGGCCATCCCGCCGAACAGGCCCGCCTCGATGCCCAGCATGGGGTCGTCGATCAGCGGGTCCGTGTGCCGGACCAACTGCTCCCAGTCCTTGACCAGATAGGCGCGGCAGGCGTGCAGGAAGCGCACCTGCGGGTCGGCGTCGACGGGAGGCAGGCTCGCCAGCGCCCGGTCCAGCTCGGGGACATGGCGGCCGTCGAGCCAGTGCGAGGCGTGCGCCAGCAGCAGATCGCGCGGGCTCTCCAGCACCGGCTGCACCCACCAGCCCAGCCAGTACCAGGAGTTGAGGGTGCGCCGGTGACGGGAGCGCTGTTCGCCGAAGCGGTCCCGGTGGCGGAACATGCGCAGCAGCGCGGTGGTCGTGTCCACCCGCAGCGCGTGCAGCCCGAGCCAGCCGTCGGCCATCCCGGGATCGATCCGGACCGCGGCGCGGAACTCCTCCTCCGCCTGCGGATAGGCGCCCATCGTGTAGGCGTCGACGCCTCGCAGCCAGGCGAGGTCGGCCGGGGCCGGTGGGCCCTGCGTGCCGAAGTCCATCACGTCCCCCACAAACCGTGCCCCCGATGGGTGTGCCGACGGGCCGGTGCCCGCCGACAGCCTTCGTCGAACCGCTGTGCCGCGGACGGGAGTTGACTCGGTGCGCAGAGCAGCCGTCCGATGGTCGCACCGAAAGGCATCGTACCTGCGGGGGAGTGGTGGGCCGTAGGGTGCCGCACGCCCCGTTCTACGAGGCGGGAGCGATGGGGCGCACTCGCTCTCGGTGACCCAGGGTGAGCAAACAAGGGATTTTGGTGTGCGGAAACCCGGTCCGGGGGCAGAACGAAGCCCCCGATCACGGGGGAACAACCGGGGGCTTCGCGTCTGAGGGCGACCTCGAAGGGCCGCACATTCAGAACGTAAGACCTGTACGGCCCCTGGGTCAAGCCGAGTTGGGGCACTCGGACGGGTTCGCCCGTAAGGGTCTTCACAAGTTCAGCACACAGCGGACGGTCCGTCACCGTGAGTGAGAATCCGGGCGGGTCCGTCCGTCCCGGCAGGCCCGGGGAGCACCTCGTATCCCTGCGGGCACTGCCGTACCAGGAGATCCGCGAACGGCCGTGCGGGGTCCTCGGTGAAGTGCCGGCGTTCCGCCTGGACCCATCCGTCCCAGAACGCCTCCTGCGCCTCCCCGTCCCGTACTCGCCCACGGGCCCAGGCCTCCTCGCGAGGCAACTCCATCCACAGCAGCCCCGCCAGACGGGAGCGCAGCGCCCGGCGCCCGGCGCCGACCCCCTCCAGCAGGACGACGGGCGCGGGCGGGAGCGTCCGGGCGGGTCCGAAGTGCCGCGCGTGCCAGTCGTAGGGGCGGTAGTGCGCCGTCTCGCCGCGGCTCAGGGGGCCGATCACCTCGCGATCCAGCCGGCCGGTCCAGGCGAAGAGCGCCTCGTGGGTGGCGATGTCGTCGAGGTGCAGGACGGGTGCGTCGCCGAGCGCCGCCGCAAGCCACCGGGCGAAGGTCGTCTTCCCGGAGCCCGCGTGTCCGTCGACGCCGAGCAGGCGCACGGGACCGCAGGAGGGCGGCAGCAGGCGGATGCGGGACGCGAGGTCGTCGATGGCGGTTCCCAGGGCGGATCGAGGGAATGGCATATTCCAGTTGCACATTCTACAGCCGTCGATACCGGTTGAATCCGGAGGAAGGCGGATGGTGTCGAATTGAACGAATCGGCGTCCGTCCATTCGCGCGGGCCTTCGCGACAGGACCGGTACAACCTGCCTTTTCGGAAGTGGCGTTCCTGTCCTGCGTGATGCTGAGTAGTGTTCGGTTTGCTGTCCGTGCGGGGCCCGGCCGGGCCCTGACCGAAATTCAGCACGGGCGGCACAGGCGCACCGCTGTGATGTAGTACGGGGACGGACAGGGGAACATGACCACGGGGTTATTCGAGGGGCAGTACGTGTGGCACCCGGCGGCCGACGACCGCAGGCTCGCGAGTGTGTGCACGGACGTGCGGGCAGGACGCTATCTGAGTGCGCACGAGGCACTGGCCGAGTCGCGCCGGGACTTCGGACTGCGCGCCCATCGCTCTCTGGTGCTGGCGTCGGAGGCCGCCGACTCCGATCTCGCGGAGCGCTGGCTGGCCGAGGAGCCGACCCCGGAAGCCGCCCTGCTGTGGGCGCGGGTCGCCGTCCTGCGGGCACTGCGCGCCGCCGACGCCCGGGACGAGCGGGCCGAGGCACTGGAGCGCATCGCCGTGACCGCCTGCGACCGGGCCTCCGCGATGGCACCGTACGACCCGACGCCTGCGGTGGCGAAGCTGACCATGGCCCGGCTGCACGAGATCCGCGAACCGGCCCCGCAGGGCCTGCTGACCGCGCCGCCCGGCCCCTGGCAGCTCTTCTCGCACATCCTGCGGCTCGACCCCTGGAACCGTGAGGGCCACCACCGCTTCCTGGCGTTCTTCTTCACCCGCCACGGCGGCTCGGTGAACGCGGCCTGGGACGTCGCGGCCTTCCTGAGCCAGCGGGCGCCCGCCTCCTCCCCGCTGCGACTGCTGCCGCTGGTCGCCCTGGTCGAGAGCTACGACCCCTCCCAGCTGCTGGCCGACCGGGTCTGGGAGCAGCCCCAGTGGCGGTCCACGGCGCTCGGCATCTACCAGAACTGGCTTCCGCACGTGACGGGCTACCAGTTCACGCCGGTGATCGACCTGGCGTACCTGGCGCACGCGCTCTTCATGGCGCAGCGCGAGTTCGAGGCCCGCGCCGTCTTCACGGCCATGGGCCCGTACGCGTCACGGATGCCCTGGTGCGTGTTCGGCGACCCCGAGGAGCAGCTGTCCCGCGCCCGGCGGTCCTGTGGGCTGCCCGTGCCCGGAGCCGCCTGACCCGCCCTTCCCCGTCCACCCGGCAGATCTCTCTTCCCCCAGGAAAGGTCCGGTTGTGTCAGAACGGATAACGGCCCCTCGCACGAGACCACGCGGCCGTGAGGTCCCCGCGGAGCTCGACGACGACGCGACGCTGCATGCGATGGGTTATCCGAGAAAGCTCACGCGTCGATTCAAGGCGTTCGACAATTTCGCGATCTCGTTCACCATCATCAACATCATCTCGGGTATCTTCTCGGCTTTCGGATTCGGAATGAACGCGGGCGGGCCGCGCATTCTCGTATTCGGCTGGATCGGGGTGTCCGTCATGGTGCTCTTCATCGGCGCCGCCATGGCCGAGGTCGCCTCCGCCTATCCCACGAGCGGCGCCCTCTATTTCTCCGCGGGTAAACTCGCCAAACGGCACAAAGGCGCCTGGTCCTGGTACACGGGCTGGCTGAACTTCGTCGGCCAGGTCGGCGGAACGGCCGCCACCGGATACGCGGCCGCCACCTTCATCCAGGCCTTCATCGCGCTGCAGTGGTCCTCGTACGAGCCGACCGCCCACCAGACGGTCCTGATCACGGCGCTGATCATCGTGCTCCAGGGGCTGGCCAACACGTACACGGTCCAGGTCGTCGCGCTGCTCAACCGCATCTCGGTGTGGTGGCTGCTGATCGGACTGGTGGTAATCGTGAGCACACTCGTCGTGATGCCCGACGATCATCAGTCGGCGTCTTTCGTCACTCATTTCGCGAACAACACCGGTTTCACCAACGGGCTTTACGGGGGCATGCTCGGTCTGCTGGTCACCAGTTGGACCTTCACCGGCTTCGACGGCAGCTTCCACATGTCCGAGGAAACGGTCCGGGCCACCGTCAACGCGCCGAAGGGGATCATGCGGGCGATCGGCTATTCGGCGATCACCGGACTCGTCCTCATGCTCGCGCTCGTGTACAGCGTCCAGGATTACGACCGGGTCGCCGGCTCCTCGGCGCCGCCCGTGCAGATCCTCCTGGACGGCCTCGGCGCGGGTACCGCGAAGGTGATCCTGCTGATCGTGATCGGCGCCATGCTCTTCTGCGGTCTGGCCAATCTGACCAGCAACACCCGGCAGATCTTCGCCTTCTCCCGGGACGGCGCGATGCCGGGCTCGCGCTGGTGGCACTCGGTCTCGCCGCGCACCCGTACCCCCGTGAAGGCCGTCTGGCTGGCGGTCGGCTGCTCGCTCGCCCTGGTGCTGCCCGGCTGGTGGTCCCACACCGCGTTCACCGCGATCGTCAGTGTCAACGTGGTGGGGCTGTACCTCGCCTACGCCGTGCCCATCTTCCTGCGGCTGCGGCTCGGCGACGAGTTCCGGCCCGGCCCCTGGAACCTCGGCCGCTGGAGCAGGCCCGTCGGCATCCTCGCCGTGGTCTGGATCCTGCTCAGCAGCGTGCTGTTCATGCTGCCCCAGGCCTCCCCGATCACCGTCGACACCTTCAACTACGCCTCGATCGCGCTGGCCGTGGTGCTGGTGGTCGCCACGGTGTGGTGGTTCGCCACCGCGCGCCGCCGCTTCCAGGGGCCGGTCAGCTACGGCCGCCCCGACGAGGTCGCCGCCATGGACCTCATCTGACCCACCCGTCCGGGGCCCCGGCGCACGCCACTCCTGTGCGCCGGGGCCCCGGCGCGTCCGGCACGCCCAGGCCGGCGGCTCGGGGACGCGCAGCTCGTGCCAGTGGTCCCGACCAATATTGGTTGGCGCGGCGAGGCCCGAAGTGCTGGCAGAAGCCGGCCTCCGGCATCCATAGTTGGGCCACAGCCGTGCTGTTGAACCGCCCCTTCCGGACAACTGGGGGTCACTCACCCATGACCAGAGCTTCCGAACCGTCCCGCAGAACCGTCCTCGCCGCAGCCGTCGCAGCGGCGGCCGCCGGGGCGGCGGGACCGGCGGCCGCCGCCACTCCGACGCGCTCAGCGAAAGCCCCGAACAGCCTCGTGGACCTCCACGCCTGGACCTCGTACCCCGACTGGCGCTCGGGCGCCGCCCGGGGCACCCGCGCGGTCGCCGGCGCCCGTCCGGGGCTGGTGATCGCCACCCCGGCCGGCACCACCGACTACACCGACCCGCACACCCAGAAGACCGCCGCCTGGGAGTACGCGACCTGGACCTCCCCGGTCCACCGGCTCACCGTCCCGGCCACCGAGGTCATCGCGTCCTGGAACGCGCACACTCCGGCCGGCACCTGGCTCCAGGTCGAGCTGACGGGGACGTACTCCGACGGCACGGACACCCCCTGGTACGTGATGGGCCGCTGGGCCGCCGGCGACCAGGACATCAGGCGGACCTCGGTCGACGGCCAGGGCGACGGCAAAAGCAGCATCTGGACGGACACGTTCGCCGTCGACGACACCGCCTCCGGCCTGCGCCTGGTCTCCTGCCGGCTGCGGCTGACGCTGTACCGGACCCCGGGCACGCAGCACACGCCCACCGTCTGGCGGGCCGGCGCGATGGGCTCCGACGTCCCCGACCGCTTCACCGTCCCGGCCTCCACGCCCGGCCTCGCCCGGGAACTGCGGGTGCCGCGGTACTCGCAGGAGATCCACGCGGGCCAGTACCCGCAGTACGACAACGGCGGCGAGGCCTGGTGCAGCCCCACGTCCTCGCAGATGATCATCGAGTACTGGGGACGCAGGCCCACGGCGGAGCAGCTCGCCTGGGTGGACCCGTCCTACGCGGACCCGCAGGTGTGCCACGCGGCCCGCTTCACGTTCGACTACCAGTACGACGGCTGCGGCAACTGGCCCTTCAACGCCGCCTACGCGGCGACGTACAAGGACCTCCAGGGTGTGGTGACCCGCCTCGGCTCGCTCACCGACCTGGAGACGCTGATCGCCGCCGGTATCCCGGCCATAACGTCCCAGTCGTTCCTCAAGACGGAGCTGACCGGCGCGGGGTACGGGACCTCGGGCCATCTGATGACGGTCATCGGCTTCACCGCCGACGGCGACGTGATCGCCCATGACCCCGCCTCGCCGAGCGACGACGCGGTGCGCCGCGTCTATGACCGGAGGGAGTTCGAGAACATCTGGCTCCGTACGAAGCGCTACAACGCGTCCGGGAAGGTCGTCTCCGGCACCGGCGGCGTCTGCTACCTGTACTTCCCGGCGCACCCCTCCGCGCGTCAGCGCAAGGCGCTGGCGGCGGTGGGCGTCCGCTAGGGCCTGTCGTTTGGATCAGGCTGGCTGTGACCGACGGTTCGTCCTGACCGGCCCGAGCGGGGTCTGGCGCGTGCAGCTGCAAGGCGGAGGAGGGAGTCGACGCGGAGCGTCGGCGACCGACGACAACGCCGCAGATGTGCGTGCCAGACCCGGCGACGCCGGCATGATCCAAACGACATGCCCTAGAGCCCCAGGGGCCCCCTTCGCCCCGCGAGGGGGGCCGCCCGCTCGACGGCGGCCACCACCGTGCCGGCTGCCCGGACGGGCAGGCCATGGTCGTGTGAGGAGACGCACAGACCCGCGCTCCGTGGTGGAATCCCGGGCCTTTCGAACCTCGCGGGGGTGTTCGCGTGACCAAGCTCTCTACCGCGAGGGGCCGGTCCGGTGGCAAGGTGGTCGGGTCGGCGGGGAGCCGGCGGGGCGGGGATCCGCTGCAGCACTACGTGAGCGAGAAGCCATGACCGCAACCTCCGCCACCACGGCCCCCGTCCGCGCCCGCACCGGCGGCCCCGGGGAAGACGGGCCGAAGATCCTCGAGCACGCCCTCGGCTGGACCCTCGTCGTGGTCCTGGCCATGCTGGTCGCCCAGCTCGGCCTGCTGTGACCCGAGCCGGCCGGCGGTGAGCCGAGCCGGTCCGCGCCTGTCGTGCAGCCCCTCGGCCCAACGCCCGCGCAGGGCGACGGAGTTGTCGATCCGAGTCGAACGGGCAGGTGACGGGGGTCTGCCATACTGCCGATGTCCCGCCGGCAGTTGGAGACCAGGGCCGACATTGAACAGCAGCCGACAGCGCGGCCTCGACCGCCCACGCACGCGCGGCACCGACCGCTCGGTGGCACGCCGCGCCGAACTCATCGCCGTCGGCCGGAAGTTGTTCGCCGACCGGTCCTACGACGCGCTGTCGATGGACGACATCGCCAAGCAGGCGCAGGTGGCCAAAGGGCTGATCTACTACTACTTCCAGTCCAAGCGCGGCTACTACCTGGCCATCGTCGAGGACGCGGTGGCCGACCTGACGGCACGCGCGGCCGGCGGCCTCGGCCTGCCTCCCGAGCAGCGCGTGCACCGCACCGTCGACGGTTACCTCCGCTTCGCCGAGCACCACCAGGCCGCGTACCGCACGATCATCAGCGGCGGGGTCGGTTTCGACGCCGAGGTGCAGGCCATCCGGGACGGCGTCCGCGAGGCGATCATCACGACGATCGCCGAGGGAGCCTGGGGCCCCGCGCGCACGGACCGGGCCGGGGGCGGTGGAGGCCGGCAGCGGATCCGGCCGCTGCCCCGGGCGGCGCTGCTCGCCTGGCTGTGCAGCGTCGAGGGGGCCACCCTGGACTGGATCGACCGGCAGGACCTGACCCGCGACACCATGCGCGAACTGCTGGTGAAGATGCTGGGCGGGGCGTTGCGGGCCGTCGAGGAACTCGACCCCTCGTACGTGGCACCCGCCGCCGCCCGCCGGGACGGCTGACCAAGGGGCGGGAGCCGCCGGACCCCCGCCCCGAGTTCTGTGCCCGATCGGTCAGTTGATCGCCTTGATCAGTTCACCGTTCGAGGTGTCTCCGCTCAGCTCCCAGAAGAAGGTGCCTCCGAGACCCTGCGCGTTCTTGTAGTTCATCTTCCCGGCGATGGTCGACGGGGTGTCGTAACTCCACCAGTTGCTGCCGCACTTCGCGTACGCCGTGCCGCCGACCGTGCCGGTCGCCGGGCACTTCGCCTTGAGCACCTTGTAGTCGTCGATGCCCTGCTCGTACGTTCCCGCCGCCGGGCCGGTGGCCGAGCCGCCGGGAGCCGACTGGGTGACTCCGGTCCAGCCGCGTCCGTAGAAGCCGATGCCGAGCAGCAGCTTGGCGGCCGGGACACCGAGGCCCTTGAGCTTCGCGATCGTCGCGGAGGTGTGATAGCCCGCCTTGGGGATCCCCGTGTAGGAGGTGAGCGGGGAGTGCGGAGCCGTGGGGCCGGTCGCGTCCCAGGCGCCGAAGAAGTCGTACGTCATCGGGTTGTACCAGTCGACGTACTGGGCGGCGCCCGCGTAGTCGGCCGCGTCGATCTTGCCGCCGCTGGTGGCGTCGGCCGGGATCGCCGAGGTGAGGAGACTGCCGCTGCCGAACTTCGCGCGCAGCGCCGCCATCAGGTTCTTGTAGGCCGCCCTGCCGCTGGTGTCGCAGCTGAGGCCGCAGGCGTTGGGGTACTCCCAGTCGATGTCGATGCCGTCGAAGACGTCGGCCCACTTGGAGTTCTCGACCAGGTCGTAGCAGGACTGCGCGAAGGCGGCGGGGTTCTTGGCGGCCTCCGTGAAGCCGCCCGACCAGGTCCAGCCGCCGAAGGACCACAGGACCTTGAGATTCGGGTGCAGCTTCTTGAGCTTGCGCAGCTGGTTGAAGTTGCCGCGCAGCGGCTGGTCCCAGGTGTCGGCGACGCCGTCGACGGACTGGGCGGCGGTGTACGCCTTGTCCGTCGCCGCGTACGCGTCACCCATGGCGCACTTGCCGCCGGTGACGTTGCCGAACGCGTAGTTGATGTGGGTCAGCTTGGCGGCCGAGCCGGACGTCTCGACGTTCTTGACGTGGTAGTTCCGGTCGTACACGCCCCATTCGGTGAAGTAGCCGACGACCTTGGAGCCGGCCGCCGCGGCCGTGGTCTCCCCGGCGGTCGTGGCGGTACCGGACTCGCCGGCGGCCGCGGCGCCCGCGCCGGCGAGCAGTCCGGCGCCGAGGGCGGCGCAACACGCGGCGGACAGGAGCGCCCGGAAGCGGGCGCGGGTGCGGTGCGGTCTGAACATCGTTGCTCCTCGTGGGGGGAGGGGAACGTGTGGGGGCCGTGCTGCCGGACCTGCGGGCGGGCCTGCGCCGCCCGCGGGGACGTCCGGTCGCCGACCTCCTCGTACCGTTTGGCATGAACGCGGTGAGGCGTTGCGGGAACAGTAGGAGGACTAGACCAGTGCGTCAATGGTTCGGACCAATTTCCCTTTCTTTTAGTAAGCGGTCGTTAACTGGTGACTCGGTGCCTCCGATCGGGCATACTCACAGCGCCACAGCCGCTGATCAGCACCTTCCGCGACCCGGACGGGCAGCATCGGCTGGGCACTGTGAGACCGGTGGATCCGCCCCATCCCAGGCGTGCGTCCGCCGCTGTGCCCGACAGGGAGGAGAGCGTCGACATGCCCGACCGCGCCCCGCAGCCGGTGGACCGGCAACTGCCCACGGACGAGGCCCGCGATCTGATCTCGCTCGTCCGCGACATCGCGCAGCGTGAGATCGCGCCCAGGGCGGCCGAGGAGGAGGACACCGGGCGGTTCCCGCGCGACGTGTTCGGACTGCTCTCGGAATCGGGCCTGCTCGGACTGCCCTACGACGCCGAGCACGGCGGGGGTGACCAGCCGTACGAGGTCTACCTCCAGGTCCTCGAAGAGCTCGCCGCGGCCCGCCTCACCGTCGGCCTCGGCGTCAGCGTCCACTCCCTCGCCTGCCACGCGCTCGCGAACTACGGCACCAAGGAGCAGCGGACCGAGCACCTGCCCGCCATGCTCGGCGGCGGTCTCCTCGGCGCCTACTGCCTCTCCGAACCCTCCTCCGGGTCCGACGCCGCGTCCCTGCGGACCAAGGCCGTCCGGGAGGGCGACGACTGGGTGATCACGGGCACCAAGGCCTGGATCACGCACGGCGGGATCGCCGACTTCTACACCGTGCTGGCGCGCACCGGCGGCGAGGGCGCCCGTGGCATCTCCGCGTTCCTCGTGCCCGGCGACGCCGAGGGGCTGAGTGCCGCGCTGCCCGAGAAGAAGATGGGCATGAAGGGCTCGCCCACCGCCCAGGTCCACTTCGACGGCGTCCGGGTCGGCGACGACCGGCGCATCGGCGACGAGGGGCAGGGCTTCGCGATCGCCCTCTCCGCGCTCGACTCCGGCCGGCTCGGCATCGCGGCCTGCGCCGTCGGCGTGGCCCAGGCGGCACTGGACGAGGCCGTCGCGTACGCCACCGGGCGACAGCAGTTCGGGCGGCCGGTCTCGGACTTCCAGGGGCTGCGCTTCATGCTCGCCGACATGGCGACCCAGATCGAGGCGGGCCGGGCGCTCTACCTGGCCGCCGCCCGCCTGCGCGACGCCGGGCGGCCATTCGCCAAGCAGGCGGCCATGGCCAAACTGCTCTGCACGGACACCGCGATGAAGGTCACCACGGACGCCGTGCAGGTCCTCGGCGGGTACGGCTACACCGCCGACTTCCCGGCCGAGCGCTACATGCGCGAGGCCAAGGTGCTCCAGATCGTCGAGGGCACCAATCAGATCCAGCGCATGGTCATCGCCCGTCACCTCGCGGGTCCGGAGTCACGCTGAACGGATCCCGGCCCGTACCGAACTGGCTCAGGCCGGCCGGGGGCGCCGCCAGCCGCGCCCACTCCGGGTCGTGCTGCCCCGGAAGCGTACGGCCGCGGTCGGCCCAGGTCCGGATCAGCGCACGGTAGATGGGCGGGTCCTGGTACTGGGAAGGCCCCGGGGGAACCGGTGCTGCCGGGGGCGGGACGTAGATGCGGCGCCGACGCCCGGTGGCCGGGAAGGTAGGGGTCATACCAGGGCAACGCGCGCACGGGCGCACAGGTAACCGGCGCGGGGATTCGGGCTTGAGTTCGCGCTGAACCCGTACGGGGGTGTCGGCGGGCGCCGCCTCGGGCGGCACCGGGCACCGGACGCGCCGATCCCGCACCACGGCCCGACCCGCGGGCCATGGTGCAGGACGGCTACGAGAACCGGCTCAGGCGGCGTGACGCCGCATGCCGGGGACCCTCATGGGGCGCGAGCCCGGTCCGCCGACGTGCGAGAACGGCTGCTTGCGCCAGTCGAGTCCCTGGGGGAGCGTCAGCAGCAGTGCGGTGTCCTGCTCCTGAGGCTCCGTCGACTCGTCGGCGGGCCGCGCGTCGGCCGCCGCCCGGCCCGTACCAGCACAGGCCGTGAGCCCGAAGGGATTCCACGGAGAGGCGCACAGCGCGTGCTCCGGCAAGGTCTCCTCGTCCGCCAGGAGTGCGATGGGCTGTGCGCAGTCCGGGCAGATCACCCGGTACATCTCGAAGGTGTCGTACGCGTCGAACTCCTCGCCGTCCAGGACGTCAGGTTCGACGCCCTCCGGCTCGGGTTCCAGGACCGGCTGCTGCCTCTTGGGCGTGGTACGTCCAGGGCGCTTGAGACTCTGCATGGGTTTCTCCCCCTCGGGTGGGCCGACAAGGCGCTGCGACCTCGACCACAGCAAGCACTTCCCGCCAGGCCTGCGAGGTAATCACGAGAACATCACGGACCCTGCCGCGGATCTGTGGTGTTCGTCACACGCCCTTCACGGATGCCCGGCCCGGCGGGTTCCTCCCCGGGCGGCGCACCGGCCGCACCGGTCACATCACGAACCGGGTATGACCTGGGCCGCTGAGGTATCCGCCGGGATCAAGGGCCCTGTAGGTTCAGCGCCATGGAGGACCTGGATCGACGGATCGTGCAGCTGCTCGTCGAGGACGGGCGGATGAGCTACACCGACCTGGGCAAGGCCACGGGCCTGTCCACGTCGGCCGTGCACCAGAGGGTGCGCCGGCTGGAGCAGCGCGGTGTCATCCGCGGCTACGCAGCCGTCGTCGACCCCGAAGCCGTCGGGCTGCCCATCACCGCCTTCATCTCGGTGAAACCGTTCGACCCGAGCGCCCCGGACGACATCGCGGAACGGCTGGCGGGCGTCCCCGAGATCGAGGCCTGCCACAGCGTCGCCGGCGACGAGAACTACATCCTCAAGGTGCGCGTCCCGACCCCGCACGAACTGGAGGAGCTGCTCGCCCGCGTGCGCTCCCTCGCGGGCGTCTCGACCCGCACCACGGTGGTGCTCTCGACGCCGTACGAGGCCCGGCCGCCCCGGATCTGACGGCGCCCGATCCTTTCCCCGGCCCCCGCGCGCGAACTGGCTGCCCGAAGCAGCGAGACTGTCCCTCATGAGTGAGAGCACCGCCCCGACGGACACCGTGCTGCTGCGCGGTGGCGAAGTCCACAGCCCCGCCGATCCCTTCGCCACCGCCATGGTCGTCGAACGCGGGCAGATCGCCTGGGTCGGCTCCGAGGGCGCGGCCGACGCCTTCGCGAGCGGGGTCGACGAGGTCGTGGACCTCCAAGGTGCCCTCGTGACACCCGCGTTCACCGACGCACACGTCCACACCACCGCCACCGGGCTCGCCCTCACCGGCCTCGATCTGTCCGGCGCCCCCTCCCTGGACGCGGCCCTCGCCCTCGTCCGGGAGTTCGCCGCCGCCCGCCCCGCCGACCGGGTCCTGCTCGGCCACGGCTGGGACGCGGCCCGCTGGCCCGACGGACGGCCCCCGGCCCGCGCCGAACTCGACGAGGCGACCGGCGGACGCCCGCTCTACCTCTCCCGCATCGACGTCCACTCCGCCGTCGTCTCCACCGCCCTCCTCGACCTCGTGCCGGGCATCACCGGACGCGCCGGGCACGCGGACGGCCCGCTCACCCGCGACGCCCATCACGCCGTGCGCGCCGCCGCGTTCGCTGCCGTGACCGCCGCCCAGCGCACCGAGGCGCAGCGCGCCGCACTCGCCCACGCCGCCTCCCTCGGCATCGGCTCCGTGCACGAGTGCGCGGGACCCGACATCTCCTCCGAGGAAGACCTCGCCGGGCTGCTGCGCCTCGCCGGCGCGGAGGCCGGCCCCCGCGTCGTGGGCTACTGGGCCGAGGCGGGCGAGGAGGGCATCGCCCGGGCGCGTGCCCTGGGCGCGGTCGGCGCCGCCGGCGACCTCTTCGTCGACGGGGCGCTCGGCTCGCACACCGCCTGTCTGCACCGGCCGTACGCCGACGCCGGGCACACCGGCACGGCCTACCTCGATGCCGACGCCGTCGCCGCCCACGTGATCGCGTGCACCGAGGCGGGCCTCCAGGCCGGTTTCCACGCCATCGGGGACGCTGCCGTGACCGCCGTCGCCGACGGGGTGCGCGCCGCCGCCGAGAAGGTCGGCCTCACCCGCGTGCGCGCCGCCCGCCACCGCGTCGAACACGCCGAGATGCTCACCCCGCACACCATCGCCGCCTTCGCCGAACTCGGGCTCACCGCCTCGGTGCAGCCGGCCTTCGACGCGCTGTGGGGCGGCGAGGACGGCATGTACGCCCAGCGCCTCGGTGCCGAACGAGCCCGCACGCTCAATCCGTACGCGGCCCTGCTGCGGGCCGGCGTCCCGCTCGCCTTCGGCTCCGACAGCCCGGTGACCCCCCTCGACCCGTGGGGCACCGTCCGTGCCGCCGCCTTCCACCGGACCCCCGCGCACCGGATCTCGGTACGCGCCGCGTTCACGGCGCACACGCGCGGCGGCTGGCGGGCCGTCGGACGGGACGACGCGGGTGTTCTGGTCCCCGGGGCTCCCGCGGACTACGCCGTGTGGCGCACCGAGGACCTGGTCGTCCAGGCCCCCGACGACCGCGTCGCGCGCTGGTCCACCGACCCCCGCTCCGGCACGCCCGGGCTGCCCGACCTGACCCCCGGCGCGGACCTCCCGGTCTGCCTGCGCACGGTCGTCGGCGGCCGGACGGTATTCGTACGGCCGGACGAGTGATGTCCCGGGACGGCGCGGCCCCGGCCGGTGCGGGCCGCCGCGCGGCGCGACCTGCGCATCCTGGGCACTGATCAGGCCGTTGGTCGAATAGTCGCAGGTCAGAGGGGTGTTGACAGTCGACAGTGAAGGGCCGGTAGGTTCGGCCGGGTCCACCACCGGACGTCCGGCCGGGGAACTTCACTCAGTCGCCGCAGCGCCGCTGGGCCAGGGATGGTGTGCCGCACCGGCACACCACCACCGGGTGCCAGGCCCAGCGCCCGCGCCACGGGGCGGGGGAACGTTCCGGCCGGATGGGTCCCTCCCCGCTCCGCAGGAGCGCGGGGGAAGGTGCGACCCGGGTGGGGCCCGGACGTTCAGTAGACAACGGCTTTCGGTCGACCCGCAGCCAGCGGGTCCCTGGTCGGCCCGAAGGGCGCCGGGCCCCGATCCGCAGGGTTCGTCCGGCAGGGGGCCGGCGCCTCGCCCGCACGGCTCCGGCGGGAACGGACACCCCGTACGCGTACGTGCCGACACGGCAACGCAGGCCGCGGCCACTATGGTGGTCCCCTGCGTACGGACATGAAGGGGCAGTGGTGAACGACGGCGACGGGACCCTCGCGGCAGGAGCCCAGGGGAGACAGTTCGGCCCCCTCGGGAAGGCCTTGGTGATCATTCCGACCTACAACGAGGCGGAGAACATCAAGAAGATCGTCGCCCGGGTGCGGGCCGCCGTGCCCGATGCGCACGTTCTCGTGGCCGACGACAACAGCCCCGACGGCACGGGCAAACTCGCCGACGAGCTGGCCGTGGGCGACGAGCACGTCCAGGTGCTGCACCGCAAGGGCAAGGAGGGCCTCGGCGCCGCCTACCTCGCGGGCTTTCGCTGGGGCATGGAGCACGGCTACGACGTACTCATCGAGATGGACGCCGACGGCTCCCACCAGCCCGAGGAACTGCCCCGGCTGCTGACCGCCCTCAAGGGGGCCGACCTCGTGCTCGGCTCCCGCTGGGTGCCGGGCGGCCGGGTCGTGAACTGGCCCAAGTCCCGGGAGTTCATCTCTCGCGGCGGCAGCCTCTACTCGCGGGTCCTGCTCGACGTACCGATCCGGGACGTCACCGGCGGCTACCGCGCCTTCCGGGCCGAGACCCTGAAGGGCCTCGGCCTGGGCGAAGTGGCCTCACAGGGTTACTGCTTCCAGGTCGACCTCGCCCGTCGCGCCGTGAAGGCCGGCTACCACGTCGTCGAGGTGCCCATCACCTTCGTCGAGCGGGAACTGGGCGACTCCAAGATGAGCCGCGACATCCTCGTGGAGGCCCTGTGGCGGGTCACCAGCTGGGGCGTGCGGGAGCGGGCCGGCAAGGTCCTGGGACGCAAGACCCTCTGAGCGGCACCGACGCACAGGTTCGGCTGATCCTTCCCTTATCCCGTGCTGAGCCGGGCCCGGGCACACTGGGTGCATGACGACTGGCGTTCCGACCCCCGCGCACCCCGTCCGGCCCCGGCGTTCCCGGCTGCGTACGTTCCTGCCGCTCGGCATCGCCGCCTGGCTGGTGCTGGAGATCTGGCTGCTGACCGTGGTCGCGGGCGTGGCGGGCGGCGGCGCGGTCCTGCTGCTGGTCGTCGCCGGGTTCGTGCTCGGCGGTGTGGTGATCAAGCGGGCCGGGCGCCGGGCCTTCCGCAATCTGAGCGAGACGCTGCAACAGCAGCAGAGCGGTGTGCCGCCCACCGGCGGCAGCACCCGGGGCAACGGCCCGATGATGCTGGGCGGTCTGCTGCTGATGCTCCCGGGCCTGATCTCCGACGTCCTGGGACTCCTCCTGCTGGTCCCCCCGGTCCAGAAGGCCGTCAGCGCCTACACCGAGCGCGCCGTCGACCGCAGGATCCGCGCGACCGTCCCGGGCACCTTCCAGGACGCCTTCGAGCAGTCCCGGATGCACCGCCCCGACGGAAAGGTCGTCCAGGGCGAGGTCATCAGGGACGAGGGCCCGCGGGATCAGGGACCGACGCCGCCGCTCGGCCGCTGAGCAGAGCCGCGCACGCTCGGGCCGGGCCTCGCCGCCCGGCCGGAGCGTGCGCGGCGAGTGCGGAACGCAGGACGACCGCGGGCACCGTACAGAACGTACGGTGCCCGCGGTCGTCGTGCGTGTGTCGGTATGCCGCCCAACCCCCGGAGGGATTACGCGGACTTGCGGCTGTCCCGCGGATGTACCGCGATGTTCATCGCGCCTGAGCGCAGAACGGCCAGGCGCTCCTCGAGGACCTCTTCGAGTTCCTCTCGGGTACGCCGCTCCATCAGCATGTCCCAGTGCGTACGCGCGGGCTTGGCCTTCTTTTCCTCAGGGCCGTCGCCGTCCACCAGGAGTGCCTGGGCCCCGCAGACCTTGCACTCCCACTCGGGCGGGATCTCCGCCTCGACCGAGAAGGGCATCTCAAACCGGTGCCCCTTCTCGCATGCGTACTCCACGGCCTGGCGCGGGGCCAGGTCGATGCCGCGGTCCGTCTCGTAGCTGGTCACCACGAGGCGCGTGCCGCGAAGAGCTCGCTCACTCATGAATCGTGCCTCCCGGGCTTGTCGCCCACAGGACAGGTGTCGCTGTCGTCGTCATCCGGTCAACGTCCGGTCGGCGGTAAAGATTCCCGTTGGGGGTCATGCGTCGCCGTCGTAGCCGCCCCTTGTTGTACCCACCAGCACCCGGTTTGTCACATCTATCAACAGATGTGACCCCGCGTTTCGTCGTCTTTGACGCGCAGTAACGGTACGCCAGGCAGGCCAAAGGCGTACACTACCGGCCTTTGGCGTTGCGCGCTAAATCCTGGCGGGTTCGGGTTGCCCGCGTCGCGTACGGCCCGTCGTACCGGGACCTGTCGTCCCAGGGAAGGTGCGCGATCCGGCCCGACCCGTCGGTCACGCGGTCGAGGGTCGCGTCGTGGAAGGCGACGAGCCGGCCGTCGGCCGTGGCGTGCACGTCCGCCTCCAGGTAGCGGTAGCCCGTCTCGACCGCCCGCCGCACCTGGAGCGGGGTGTTCTCCAGGCCGTCCGCCGCTCCGCCCCGGTGCGCGAAGGCGATCGGGCCGGGCGGTCGAGGTAGGGGCGACGTGGGTGCGTGCTCACCGGGGCAGTGCCGCGCCCTCCGCTCGACCTGCGGCGACGACCGTGCTGCCGGCCGGTGCCGGCGCGGCGGCGAAGAGGCGCAGGAAGAGCTGGGCGAGCGGGCCGATGGCCAGCGCGTAGAGGACGGTGCCGATGCCGACGGTTCCCCCGAGGGCGAAGCCGGTGGCGACCACGGTCACCTCGACGCCGGTGCGCATCAGGCGGATCGAGCGGCCGGTGCGCCGGTGCAGGCCCGTCATCAGGCCGTCCCGCGGGCCGGCACCGAAGCCCGCCGTGATGTACAGGCCCGTCGCCATCCCGTTGAGCACGATGCCCGCGCCGAGGAGCGCGACCCGGACGGCCGTACCGTGCGCGTCGGGCACCAGGGCGAGGGTGCCGTCCATGGCGATGCCGACCACGAAGACGTTGGAGACCGTGCCGAGCCCGGGCCGCTGGCGCAGCGGTATCCACAGCAGCAGGACGCCCGCCCCGACGACGATCGACACCACCCCGATGGTCAGCCCGGTCAGCTCGGCCAGGCCCTGGTGCAGCACGTTCCACGGCTCCAGCCCGAGACCCGACTTCACGAGCAGCGCGGAGCTGGCGCCGTACAGCGCGAGGCCGGCGTAGAGCCGGACGAGTCGGCCCGGGAGCCGCCGCCCGGACTCGGGACGCATGGACAACGGAACCCCCGTGTGGTCGCAGTGGCCTGACGCATGACACTCTGTGGCTTGGCAACAGACGCTATCCATGGCCAATTCGGGGAAGGTGGACTGGAATCATGGCGCAGTGGACTTCGGCGGTGGGGGCGGCGCAGCTCGCCCGGCTGCTCACCTCCCAGCAGGAGCGCCCCGCCGGACCCGGCACCCGCCGCCCCCCGGCCTACCGCGCGCTCGGCGACGGCATCCGGCTGCTGGTGCTCGAGGGCCGGGTGCCGGTCGCCGCCCGGCTGCCCGCCGAGCGCGAGCTCGCGCTGGCCCTGTCGGTCAGCCGCACCACGGTCGCCGCCGCGTACGAGGCGCTGCGCGGCGAAGGGTTCCTGGAGTCCCGGCGGGGCGCGGGCAGCTGGACCTCGGTGCCGGCGGGGAACCCGCTGCCCGCCCGCGGCCTCGAACCCCTGCCGCCCGAGGCGCTGGGCTCCATGATCGACCTCGGTACGGCGGCACTGCCCGCGCCCGAACCGTGGCTGACCCGCGCGGTGCAGGGCGCGCTGGAGGAGCTGCCGCCGTACGCGCACACCCACGGCGACTATCCGGCGGGGCTGCCCGCGCTGCGCTCGATGCTCGCCGAGCGGTACACCGCGCGCGGCATCCCCACCATGCCCGAACAGATCATGGTGACCACCGGCGCGATGGGTGCCATCGACGCGATCTGCCACCTGTTCGCGGGACGCGGCGAACGTATCGCCGTCGAGTCGCCCTCGTACGCCAACATCCTGCAGCTGATGCGGGAGGCCGGCGCCCGGCTGGTGCCGGTCGCCATGGCCGAGGGGCTCGCGGGGTGGGACCTGGACCGCTGGCGGCAGGTGCTGCGGGAGGCCGCGCCCCGGCTGGCCTACGTGGTCGCCGACTTCCACAATCCGACCGGTGCCCTGGCCGACGAGGACCAGCGGCGCCGGCTGGTGGACGCGGCGCGTTCCGCGGGGACCGTGCTCGTCGTCGACGAGACGATGAACGAACTGCACCTGGACGCGGACGTCGACATGCCGCGCCCCGTCTGCGGGTTCGACCCCGCCGGGTCGACGGTGATCACGGTCGGGTCGGCCAGCAAGGCGTTCTGGGCCGGCATGCGCATCGGCTGGGTGCGGGCGGCCCCCGACGTCATCCGCAGCCTGGTCTCCGCGCGCGCGTACGCCGATCTGGGGACACCCGTCGTGGAGCAGCTCGCGGTGAACTGGCTGCTCAGCACCGGCGGCTGGGAGCAGGCCGTGGAGGTGCGCCGGGAGCAGGCCCGGGAGAACCGCGACGCGCTGGTCTCCGCCGTCCGCCGGGAGCTGCCCGACTGGGAGTTCTCCGTCCCCCGCGGCGGTCTCACGCTGTGGGTGCGCACCGGAGGCCTGTCGGGCTCGCGGATCGCCGAGGCGGGGGAGCGGGTCGGGGTGCGGGTCCCCTCGGGGCCGCGCTTCGGGGTGGACGGTGCCTTCGAGGGGTATGTGCGGCTGCCGTTCACGGTGGCGGGCGCGGTGGCCGAGGAGGCGGCGGTGCGGCTGGCCGCGGCGGCCCGGCTGGTGGAGACGGGCGCGAGCACCGGGTCGGACGCACCGCGCACCTTCGTGGCGTAGGCCCGGCCCGGGACGTCGGTCCCGGGCCGGCCGGCGCGCGGCCGGCGCGCGGCCGGCTCCGGACGTGCGCTCCGGACGTGCGCTCCGGACGTGCGCTCCGGACGTGCGCTCCGGACGTGCGCTCCGGACGTGCGCTCCGGACGTGCGCTCCGGACGTGCGCCACGGTCCGGGACCCTCAGCTCTCCGCGGCGGCGACCTCGGTCGTCATGGGCTCCAGCACCGGGACGGAGCGGGGCTCCGCCTTCCCGACGGGCTTCTTCTCCAGGTCCTTCTGCAGCTCCTTGTCCATCTCCACCTCCGCCTCCACCGGGACCACGTGCTCGGGACCGACCGGAGACGTGTGGTCGGGAAGCAGGTCGAGCACCGCGCGGCGATGGGCCTCGCTCGTCGCGTCGTCGTACGGGTCCGGGGTGGCCGGGACCTGGAGGCGGTGGACCGGTCCCGAACCCAGCCGGGCGTAACCCCGCCCGGCCGGCGTGTCCGCAGTGGGCGTGGTGTGCGGGGGCACCCCCAGGACCGCCTGGAGCTGCGAGGCGGACGCCGGGCCGAGGACCACGCGCGCCCGGGTGTGCCGGCGCACCGCGTCGGAGAGGGCGTCGAGGCCGTCGAACTGGTCGGCCACGACGACCGTGACATTGGCCGCGCGCCCGTGCCGGAGCGGAACCTCCAGCAGCGACTGGGGATCCTCGCGGCCGGCGGCTGCGGCCGGCGGACCGAGCGTGCTGGGACGGTCCACGAGGATCCACAGGGGACGCCTGATGTCGTCCGGCGCGGGACGGCCGGCCTGCCGCGCGCGGTTCGCGGCGGCGAGCCGGCGCTCCGTCTCGTGCGCCGCCCATTCCAGGCTGGTGCACGCGCCGGTCAGGCCGCACTCGACGGCCAGCACGCCGTTGCGGCCGGTCAGGCAGGCGAACTCGCCGGTCCCGCCGCCCTCGACGATCAGGACGTCGCCGTGCTGGAGCGCCTGCAGCGCGATCGAACGCAGCAGCGTGGTCGTGCCGCTCCCCGGCTCGCCCACGACCAGCAGGTGCGGCTCCGTCGAGCGGACGCCCGTGCGCCACACGACGGGGGGAACGTCGCGCTGCTCCTCGCCGTGGGTGAGCGGGAGCGTACGCGGGACATCGCCCGGGTCGGTGAAACCGAGGACGGTCTCGCCGGGCGCCGTGACGAAGCGCTGGGCGGCGATGTCGGTGGGCAGCGGGGACAGCACCGAGACCGACAGTTCGTTGCCCTCCTCGTCCCAGACGAAGTGGTACTCGCGGCCGCGCCCCGACTTGGTGTGCAGCAACTGCTCGATACGGGCGCGGGACTCCGCCTCACCGTCCGTGAAATACGCCGGATAGCGGACGAGCAGCCGTGAGACCCGGCCCGTGGCGTCGAACTCGTACGACGGGAAGGCCTGCTCCCACTCGCCGCCGTGGGCGTACAGCGGAGCGGGGTCCTCCGCGGCGGAGAAGTACGGGACGAGCGCCTCGTACAGCGACTGCAGGCGCTTGGTCTGCGGCTCGTCGGGGCCCTCGGGCTCCGACGACCGGGGTTCGCGGCCCTTCCAGGCCGCTGCCGCCATCACCGTGGTGACGGCCAGCAGCGGCCCGTACGGCACGAGAGCCACTACGAGGACCACCGAGGCGACCAGGAACAGGAGCGGCCCGCGCCGGTCCTTCGGTGTCTCGGCCCACCTGCGCCGCCCGGCTCCCGCCAGCCGGCGCAGTCCACGAGTGATCGTGATCAGCGGGTGGAGGACGTCGGTGGCGCTGTCGGCCGCCGTCCGGGCCAGCTCCCGGCTCCGGGCGATCGGTGTGCTGCCGTTGCTCAGAATGCGGGGAAGAGGGCGCCGCGCCACTGCTGTCTCCTGATCGTGCGTGCGTAGGGGAGGGGCCTCAGAACCTGATGCCGCCGAGGAGGCCCGCCAGGCTCTCGCCGCCCGCCTTGATGCTCGGCGCGAGGGCCGTGCTGGCGAGGTAGAAGCCGAAGAGCGCGGAGACCATGGCGTGCGACGCCTTGAGGCCGTCCTTGCGGAAGAAGAGGAAGACGATGATCCCGAGGAGGACGACGCCGGAGATGGACAAAATCATTTTTGGCTCCTGGTTGTGGGGACAGTCACCATGAGTTCTTCCAGGCTCACAGCATGTATCCATACGATAAAAGGTGCAACTGAGTGAAATTCCCCAGATTTCCCCCGGACGGTCGAGCCGTCGGAGCCACCCGAGGTGCGCTGACGCGTCCGGCGGTGTCCGGGGTGATCTTTGCCTCGGGCGGCACCGCTCATGTGCTCCCGGAGCCAGTACGCTGGCGATTCACCCGTACGGCCGCGCCGCTCGCCGCCGTACCCTCCCGGCACGACGGCGGCGCGCGCTGCCGTAAGCTCCCGCAGTCCCGAAACAGTCGTAGTGAGAGGCGGTCCGGCCGATGAGTGAAGCCCCCGACCCCGAGGTCGTGGAGCTGGCGACCAAGATCTTCGATCTGGCGCGCCGCGGCGAGACCGAGGCGCTCGTGTCGTACGTCGACGCGGGCGTCCCCGCCAACCTCACCAACGACCGCGGCGACACCCTCGTGATGCTCGCCGCCTATCACGGCCACGCGGACGCGGTGCGCGCCCTGCTGGAGCGCGGCGCGGAGGCCGACCGGATCAACGACCGGGGCCAGACCCCCCTCGCCGGAGCCGTCTTCAAGGGCGAGGAAGCCGTGATCCGGGTGCTCCTCGACGGCGGCGCCGATCCCGCCGCGGGCACGCCGTCGGCGGTCGACACCGCCCGGATGTTCGCCCGGACGGAACTGCTCCAGTTGTTCGGCGCGCACTGATCTCAACGCCCTGACCAGGCAGAACACAAAAAACGGGGGAGGCGGTACGGGGCCGCCGGAAATGCGGTCGCGGCAGGAAGAACCGCTGGGTCATCATGACGTCGTGATTCACGGACGCGATGGCCGGGCAGGTGTTGCCGCACCGCGCGGGCCGTGACGCGGCCCGCACGGGCCACCGACGAGAGGCAGAGGAAGATGGTCTACAGCAAGCAGGAAACGGCGGGCGCCCCGACGTGTTGTCACGCGGCCAGGTAAAGCACGATCCCCGGTTGCGTCGACGCTTGATGTGAGGCTGTTTCCCATGTTCGATCCGGTCATAGCGCCCAGCGGTACGCTGCTCGGCCTGCTCCAGAGGGGCCGCGGCGACGGCACGCTGCACGCGCTCACCGCACCGCGCGCCGAAGCGCTCGCGGCGCTCAACCACTGTGTGCTGCGCGACCCCCGCCACGACTGGCAGGTGGAAAACCGCTCCCTCTACTACGCCCGGCTCTACCTCGACCTGAGCGGTGAGCTCGACGCGATCGAGCGGCACCTCTTCGACACCGAGGACATCCTCGACACCTGCGAGTCACGCACGGGGCTCGCCCTCGCGGTCCTCGGCCACCTCGCCTCGTACGGCAGGCGCGACGCGCTGGAGCTGCTCCGCAGGTACGCGGCCGCCGGCACCAACTGGGCCTGGGCCCTCGACGAGCTGGCCCTGCGCGACGACGACGCGGGCCTGCGCAGCCTCGCCGCCCCCGTACTGGCCCGTTTCCCCGCCGGCGCGGCCGGCGAGGCCGAACTGGCCGCGCACGTGCGCGACGCCTTCGAGCCCCGGCCCTGGCGGCTGTGGGCCGAGGATCCGCGCGCCTCGGTCGGCGCACGCGTGCGCGCCGCTCAGGAACAGGGCTCCTTCGACCGCTGGCAACGCCAGATGCGACCGGCCGGGCCGCGGCCCGGCTGGAGCGTGCAGGCCGTCTTCCACTGGGCCCAGGAGGGCCTCGAACGCGGAGCCGCGCTCCACGTCCCCGCCGCCCGCTGCCTGTCCGCCGTCGCGGGACCGGAGGACCGTCCCGGGATCGTCGAGGCCGCCCGCACCGGCGGTGACGGAGCCCGCTGCACCGCCCTGCGCTACCTCGCCGACAGCGATGATCCCGGCGCTCTCGATCTGATCGAAGGCGCCGCGGCCGCCGGCACAGCACTGGTCGTGGACGCCGCCGTGGACGCCTTCGAGCGGATGCGCAGTGCCGCCGCCATCGACCGGGCACGAAGTTGGGCCCACCGCCCCGACGCCCTCGGAACCGCCGCCGGGCGGATGCTCGCCTGCCGGGGCGGCGCCCAGGACAGCGACCTGGTCCTCGGGGCGCTGCGGGAAGCGGTGCGGGGCGAGGGCCCCGACGCACCGACCCTGTGGACGCTCGTGGACGGCGCCGGACGCCTCGGCATCGCCTCCGCCGGGCCCGTCCTGCGCCACGTCTACCGCGAGACCGCCTCCTCCCAGCTGCGCGGCCGGGCCGCCCGCGCCCTCGCCGCCACCGACCCCTCCTTCCCCGCCGGCTTCGCCGTCGAATGCCTGTGGGACTGCGAGGAATCCACCCGCGAGGTCGCCGCACGGCACGCCGAGACCGGCGACACCCGCGTCGTCGACCAGCTGCGCCGGCTCGCCGCGGACCCGGCCGAGGAGGCCGAGGTGCAGACGGCCGTACGCAGCCGGATCGGGCCCGACATGCCCGCCGTGTGAACACCGGATGACCCGGCGGCGGGCGTTCGTGGCCGCCGGCCGAACCGCCCGGGTGCGCAGCGCAACGCTCATGGGACGTTCCTCGCCAGGAAAGATCGACGTTGACGTGGCCACGTCCGGTGCGACGACAACACCGGTATGCGTGTCGTCATCGTCACCGAGTCCTTTCCCCCCGACGTCAACGGCGTGGCCCACTGCGCCCTGCAGACCGCCGGGCATCTCGCCGACCGCGGGCACACCCCCCTCGTCGTAGCCCCGGCCACCGCGGCCGGGGCTGGGTCCGACGCGCTCGCGCCGTGCCCCGTCGTCCGGGTCCCCTCCCTGCCGCTGCCCGGCTACGCCCAGGTCCGGGTCGCCCTCCCGAGCCGACGCGTCGCCGCGGCGATCACCGAACACCGCGCCGACCTCGTCCACCTGGCGGGCCCCTTCGTGCTGGGCGTGCGCGGCATGGCCGCCGCCACCCGGCTCGGCGTCCCCGCCGTGGCCGTCTATCAGACCGACCTCGCCGGCTACGCCCGTACGTACATGGGGGCGGGGGAGGCCGCCGCCTGGCGGCGCATCCGCTCCGTCCACGCGGCCGCCCACCGCACGCTGGCCCCCTCCAGCGCGGCCCTGCACGATCTGCGGGCGCACGGGGTGCCCCGGGTGCGGCTGTGGCCGCGCGGAGTCGACACGGACCGCTTCCACCCCGGGCGGCGGGACGAGGCACTCCGCCGGGAGCTGGCGCCCGACGGCGAGCTGATCGTCGGATACGTCGGCCGCCTCGCCCCCGAGAAGCAGGTCGAACTGCTGGCCGGGGCCTGCGGGATCGCGGGCGTGCGGGTCGTGGTCGTGGGTGACGGACCGAGCCGGCCGGCGCTCGACGCGGCGCTCCCCGGCGCCGTCTTCCTCGGCCGCCGCACCGGCGACGACCTCGCCCGGATCTTCGCCTCGCTGGACGTCTTCGTGCACACCGGGCCCTTCGAGACGTTCTGCCAGACCGTGCAGGAGGCGATGGCGAGCGGAGTGCCGGTCGTCGCGCCCGCGGCGGGCGGGCCGCTCGACCTGGTGGCCCACGGACGCACCGGCCTCCTCGTCCCGCCGCGCGACCCGGCCGCGGTGCGGGACGCGGTGTGGTCGCTCGCCGCCGACCCGGCGCTGCGGACGGCCTACGGGAGCGCCGGGCGGGCCGCCGTGGAGGGCCGCACCTGGGCCGCCGTCGGCGACGACCTGATCGGTCACTACACGGACGTGCTCGCGGCACGGACGGCGGTGGCGGCATGACCGCGCGCACCGTCACGGGCCGTACGGGTGGGCGGACCGGCCTGCGGATCGTACGGCTGGCGAACTTCGTCACCCCCGCCTCGGGCGGTCTGCGGACCGCGCTGCGGGAGCTGGGCGCCGGGTACCGGGCGGCCGGGCACGAGCCCGTTCTGATCGTCCCCGGCGAGCGGGTCACCGACCGGGAGACCGGGCAGGGCCGGGTGATCACCCTTCCCGGGCCGCTGCTGCCCGGCACCGGCGGCTACCGGGCGCTCACGGACCGGCGGCGGGTGGCCGCCCTGCTGGAGGCCCTCGCGCCCGACCGGCTGGAGGTCTCCGACCGGACCACGCTGCGCTGGACCGGGGTGTGGGCGCGGCGGGCCCGGGTGCCGGCCGTGATGGTCTCCCACGAGAGCGCCGACGGCGTGCTGCGGACCTGGGGGCTGCCCGAGGGGCTGGCCCGGCGTACCGCCGACTCCCTCAACACCCGTACGGCACACACCTACGCGCGCGTGGTGTGCACCACGGAGTTCGCCGAGCGGGAGTTCGTGCGGATCGGCGCCCGCAACGTCGTACGGGCTCCCCTGGGCGTCGATTTGGCCGGGCGGCACCCCGCGCTGCGGGACCCGGGGGTGCGGGCACGGCACGCGCGCGCGGGGCAGACCCTGCTGGTGATGTGCTCGCGCCTTTCGGTCGAGAAGCGGCCCGGCACCGCGCTCGACACCCTGGAGGCGCTGCTGCGGCGTGGGCGGCACGCGGTGCTCGTCGTGGCCGGGGACGGACCCCTGCGCGGTCGGCTCGCAGTGCGGGCCAGGGAGCGGGGGCTGCCCGTGACGTTTCTCGGACACGTCGCCGACCGGGCGGCTCTGGGCGCGCTCCAGGCGTCCGCCGACGTGTGTCTCGCGCCGGGGCCCGCGGAGACCTTCGGGCTCGCCGCCCTGGAGGCGATGGCCTGCGGTACGCCCGTCGTGGCCAGCGCGTCGTCCGCGCTCCCCGAGGTCGTCGGGTCCGCCGGTGCGACCGCCGCGGACGACGGGGAGTCCTTCGCGGACGCGGTGGACTCGCTCCTGGCGCGACCCGAGGCCGAGCGGAGGAGGGCCGCACGCGCGCGTGCCGAGTGCTTCGGATGGGGCGCCGCCGTGGAGGCGTTCCTCGCCGCGCACGACGCGGCGCCCCGGATGCCCGGCCCGGCGGAGGACGGCGCGGGCGCCCCGACAGACGGGCCGGGCGTGCCGACGACCGCAACCGAGCCGGGCACACCCGTACGCCGGTGATCGTGCCGGGCGCGGCCGTTCGCCGGTGGTCGTGGCCGGGGTTCCGGCTGGTCACCGGCGGGGGCGCGTCGCTGCGAGGCGCACCGATGTGCCGGGCGCGGCGTGGCCGGGGTTCCGGCGGGTCAGGGGCGGTGGTGGCTCGTCATGAAGCGGACTGGTGTTCCGGGCACGGCCTGGGCTGACGCGGGAAGGTCGGGCGGGTGGACGACCGCGATCACCGGGTAGCCGCCGGTGGTCGGGTGGTCCGCGAGGAAGACCACCGGCCTGCCGTCCGGCGGGACCTGGACCGCGCCGAGGACCATGCCCTCGCTGGGCAGCTCCCCGGACACGGCCCGCTCCAGGGCTGGTCCCTCCGTGCGCAGGCCGATGCGGTTGCTTGCGGAGGACACCCGGTAGGTCCCTGCCGTGAGCGTGCGCAGGGCCGCCGCGGTGAACCAGTCGTCGCGCGGCCCCGGCGTCACGCGCAGCACCAGTTCGCGGGGCGGCGCCGGCTGCGGGACGACGTCCACGCGCGCGGGGATGCCGCTCACGGGTCCGAGCGGAAGCACCGTGCCGTCCGTGAGAGGGGGAGGGCCGAGTCCCGAGAGGAGGTCGGTGGACCGGCTGCCGAGCACCGGCTCGACGGCCACTCCGCCGGACACGGCCAGGTAGGCGCGGACGCCCGCGCGCGCGGGACCGACGTCCAGCAGCGCCCCGCCGGGGACCCTGACGGGCGCGCCCCAGGGGACCGGCCGTCCGTCCACCGTGACCGGACAGGGCGCGCCGCCCACCGCCACGGTGACCGCGCAGCGCGGCCGCACGGCACAGCCGTCGAGCGTGGTCTCCAGGACCGCCGCGCCGGGCGGGTTCCCGACGAGCCGGTTCACCAGGGCGGCGGCCGGCGCGTCGAGTGCTCCGGAGCGCGGTACGCCGAGGTGGGCGTGGCCGGGGCGCCCCCGGTCCTGCACCGTGGTCAGGGCGCCGGCGCGGACGACGGCGAGCGCGCGGTCCGTCATGAGCGCCCCGCGGGTACGAAGCGGACGCGTGTGCCCGGGGCCAACAGCGCCGCCGGCTCCCTGCGGTGGTCCCACAGGACCGCGTCCGTGGTGCCGATCAGCTGCCAGCCCCCGGGCGACGAGCGCGGGTACACGCCCGTGTAGGGGCCCGCGAGGCCCACGGATCCCGCGGGGACCGCCGTCCGCGGGGTCGCGCGCCGGGGGACGTCGTACCGGGAGGGGAGCCCGGTGAGATAGCCGAAGCCGGGCGCGAACCCGCAGAAGGCGACGCGGAACTCGGTGGCCGCGTGGATCTCCGCGACCTCCCGGGGAGGCACCCCCCACCGGGCCGCGACCTCGGCCAGGTCGGGACCGTCGTACCGCACGGGGATCTCCACGGCCTGCTCCGTGCGCGCGGGCAGCGGCGGGATCTCCCACGCGGCGAGCCGCTCCGCGAGCCGGACGGGGTCCGGCACGCCGTCCAGGAGGACCGTGCGCGCCGCGGGCACGATCTCCCCCGCGCTCAGGTCACCGTCCGCGCGGCGGCGCAGCAGCTCGGCGTGCAGGGCCTGGGCCGCCTCGCCCGAGGAGACCTCGACCAGCAGGGCGTGGCCGCCCACCGCGAGCGCCCTCACGTGAACGCCTCCACACGGACACCGGAGGCCTCCAGGCGGGCGCGGACCCGGCGGGCGAGGTCCACCGCGCCCGGGGTGTCGCCGTGCAGGCACAGGGAGCGGGCCCGGACCGTGATCCGCTCCCCGGAACGGGACGCGACCACACCGGAGCGGGCCAGGTCCACCGACCGCTCGACGACCGTGTCCCCGTCCGTGATCACGGCGCCGTCCTCGGTACGGGGGACCAGAGTGCCCTCCGAGGTGTACGCGCGGTCGGCGAACGCCTCGGTGACGGCCGGCAGCCCCGCCTTCCGCGCCAGGTCGAGCAGGCGGGAGGACGGCAGGCCGAGGACGGGGAGAGCGGGGTCCGCGAGCAGGACGCCGGCGACGACCGCGCCCGCCTGCTCCTCGTCGTGCACCACCCGGTTGTAGAGCGCCCCGTGCGGTTTCACGTACGACACGCGCGTGCCGGCCGCCCGGGCGAAGACCTCCAGGGCGCCGATCTGGTAGGCCACTTCGGCCGCCAGCTCGTCGGATGGCACGTCCATCGCGCGCCGCCCGAACCCCGCCAGGTCCCGGTAGGAGACCTGGGCGCCGATCCGCACGCCGCGACCGGCCGCGAGCTCGCACACCCGCCGCATGGTGATCGCGTCCCCGGCGTGGAAGCCGCAGGCCACGTTGGCGCTGGTGACGACGGACAGCAGCTGCTCGTCGTCGGTCAGCCGCCAGCGGCCGAAGCCCTCGCCGAGGTCGGCGTTCAGATCGATCAGGGTCATGGCTCTTCCGTTCTCCTGTTCAGGCTACGCGGTACTGCTCTCTGAGCGGTGCGGGTTCACCGGAGCTCCCTCCCGCGGGTCTCGGGAAGTCCGAGGAGTGCCAGCGCCGCCAGGCCGTAGCCGATCGCGCCGAAGACCAGCGCGCCGCCGACGCCCCAGCTGCCGGCCAGGAAGCCGACCAGGGTGGGGAAGACGGCACCCACCGCGCGGCCCGTGTTGTACGTGAAGCCCTGCCCGGTGCCCCGGACCGCCGTCGGGTACAGCTCGCTGAGGAACGAGCCGAAACCGCTGAAGATCGCCGACATGCAGAAGCCGAGCGGGAAACCGAGCACCAGGAGAAGGGTGTCGGCGCCGCCGGGGATGTTCGCGTAGACGAGGATGCCGAGGGAGGACAGGACCGCGAAGAGCAGGATGTTGCGCTTGCGGCCCAGCCTGTCGGTCAGATGGCCGCCGGTGAGGTAGCCGAGGAAGGCTCCGGAGATCAGCAGCGCTAGGTAGCCGCCGGTACCGACGACGGACAGACCGCGTTCGGTCTTCAGGTAGGTGGGCACCCAGGTGGCCAGCGTGTAGTAGCCGCCCTGGACGCCGGTGGAGAGCAGCCCCGCGAAGACGGTTGTGCGCAGCAGGCCGGGGCCGTCGGCGTTCCCGGGTTTGAAGATGGCCGTGAAGGAGCCCTTCTGGGGGTTCCTCCTCCGTTCGGCGGCGGCCTCCGGGGCGTCGTGCACCCGGCGTCGCACCCACACGACGAGCAGCGCGGGCAGCGCGCCCGTCCAGAACATCACCCGCCACGCGAGGTCGTCGCCGACGAACTGGAAGACCAGCGTGTAGACGACGACGGCCAGCCCCCAGCCCACGGCCCAGGAACTCTGGACCGCGCCGAGGGTGCGCCCGCGGTGCCGGGAGCTCGCGTACTCGGCGACGAGGATCGCGCCGACCGCCCACTCCCCGCCGAAACCGAGGCCCTGCAACGCCCGGAACACCAGCAGCGTCTCGTAGTCGGGGGCGAAGCCGCAGGCCACGGTGAAGACCGCGTACGTGATCACGGTGATCATCAGTGCCTTGACGCGTCCGATCCGGTCGGCGACCACACCGGCGACGGCGCCGCCGACCGCCGAGACGACCAGCGTGACCGTGGTGAACAGCCCGGTCCGGCCGCTGTCCAGGCCGAAGTGGGCGGCCAGCGCGACCATGCTCAACGGCAGCGTGAAGTAGTCGTACGAGTCCAGGGCATAGCCGCCGAACGCGCCGGCGAAGGCG
This sequence comes from Streptomyces sp. NPDC043867, assembly GCF_056435845.1. Taxonomy (NCBI): domain Bacteria; kingdom Bacillati; phylum Actinomycetota; class Actinomycetes; order Kitasatosporales; family Streptomycetaceae; genus Streptomyces; species Streptomyces sp. NPDC043867. The sequence continues at coordinate 125,969 of NZ_JBWKDS010000019.1, forward strand.
CGGCGGCCGCGTGGTCCGAGCGCGTGCAGCCAGCCGAACGGGCCGTCGTCGGAGGGGAGTTCAGTCGCGGCAGCCCCGGGGCCGGGCTCCAGGGCGGGCGGGGGAGGAGTCGTGCTCATGGGCACCTCGCAGTGAGGGACGAAGGGTGCTTGAGGGACTGAGCCGTGCCGTGCCGTTCCGTTCCGCGTTGTTTCCGTGCCGTGCCGTGCCGTGCCGAAGCGCCGGGCTGATGCGGTCGGCGTCGTCCCGTCAACGTAGAGGATCGTTGAACGATCCTTCAATACCCGCGTTGTTTCGCCCTCCTATCTACGATTCAATTCCGGGCATGGCAGAGCTGACCGGACTGGCCGACGACCGCGCCCTGCTGGGGCGTACCAGCACGGCCGAGCGGGTCTCGGACATCCTCAGGAGCCGCATCGCCGACGGCTTCTTCCCGCCCGGGACGCGGCTGTCCGAGGACAGCATCGGCGGCGCGCTCGGCGTCTCCCGCAACACCCTGCGCGAAGCGTTCCGGCTGCTCACCCACGAACGGCTGCTCGTGCACGAGCTCAACCGCGGTGTCTTCGTGCGGGTGCTGACCGTCGACGACGTGACGGACATCTACCGCACCCGCGGCCTCGTCGAGTGCGCCGTCGTCCGGAGCCTCGGTGAGCCTCCGTACGCCGTGGAGGGACTCGCGGCAGCCGTCGCGGAAGGGCGGCGGGCGGCGCACGAAGGTGACTGGAAGAGCGTCTCCACGGCCAACATCCACTTCCACCGGGAACTCGTGGCGCTCGCCGGGAGCGCCCGCACGGACGAGGTCATGCGCAGCGTCTTCGCCGAACTGCGGCTCGCCTTCCACGTCGTGGACGACCCGCGCCGGCTCCACGAGCCCTATCTGGCCCGCAACGGCGAGATCCTCCAGACCCTCCGGGCGGGCCGGCGCGACGAGGCGGAGAAACTGCTCGCCGACTATCTCGACGACTCCCTGGCGGGGCTGGTCGAGGTGTACGGGCGGCGGGTGTCGGGCGGCGGCGGGGGCGTCGGCTGAGCAGGCGGCGGCCCACGTCCTGGCGAGGCCCGCGGGCCCCGACGGGGCGGGTTGGGCCGTCCGGCCGCGTGGGCGCTTCTGCGCCGTTTCGACCGTTGTCAGACCGAGGACCTAGTCTGTGCACCGTGACTTCGCCTGCATCGACGGACCGTGTTCCGCCCCAGCTCAGCGCGGGGCCGCGCCCCGCACCGGGTCCGGCCGCCGACGAGGGTCTGGCGCGGCGGCTGCGCGCGCTCGCCTGCACCGCGCCGCTGCACGACCTCGACGCACGCAAGGCCAACCTCGCGGGCGAGTACTCGGTGTACGGGATGGCGGAGGTGGCCCTCGCGGCCATCGATCTCATCACGCTGAACATGGACTTCGACACGGGCGCCGACCACGACCAGATAGTGGCCCGCCTCATCCCCCGCATCGCGGCCCAGGCCCCGCAGCGGCCCGCCGCCGAGCACGAGCGCGTGGCCCGCTGGGTCCTGGAGAACCTGATCAACGTAGGCAGTGTCGACCGCGGCTTCCGGGCCGTGTACGGCACGTTCGCGTCCGACGGTTCGTACGTCCGGCGTGACTACGACTTCAAGCTGATCGAGGAGGTGCCCGGCTACGGGGGAAGTGTCTACCTCCGTACGACGGACGAGGCGGTCAACGTCCTCGTCGGTGCCCTCGACACGGACGTCACCAGCGCGCAGATCGCCGCCGAGGTCAAGCTGGAGGTGCTGATCAGCCGGGGCCGGCTCGCCGACGCCCAACTGGCCGCCGAGCAGGCCCGGTACCGCACCGTGCAGTACTCGGAGACGCTGCGCAGGGCCCTCGACGCCACCCGGCGCAACGTGCGCGCGGTCGACTGGCTCCAGGCCGTCCCCGACATGATCGCGGAGGCCCTGGACCACGTCGCCGACCGCTACCGCCACGAGAACGCGATCCTCACCAACATCCGCAAGGCCCGCGACGAGTCCGAGGACCCCGAGCAGAAGCGGCGCGCCGCCGAACTCGTGGACATCGTCAAGGACTGCATCCGGCGGCACACGCAGTTGCAGTCCCGGCTGCTGGAGGCGGGACCGCTGTTCCGCGCCGAACAGGACCGGCAGGCCTTCGCCACCCCCATGACCACCTCGGGGATCGACCTCTACGGTCACCTGGTCGCCCCCGTCCTGCCGCTGCCCGTGGAGCAGGCGACGCGCGTGACGGACGCCTTCTTCACCCACGGGACGGGGCTGCGCACGCCCGTCTCGGTGCGGGTCGGGGACCTCGTCGACATACTGCTGACGCCGCCCGTGGAGCGCGAGCACCTCGGCGCCGAGATGCCCGAACCCGACCTGATCGCCACTCCGGACGACAGCCGCTTCAGCGAGGAGCAGCTGACCGCCGCCATGCAGCTGCTCGAACTCCCCGCCGACGCGCCCCGACGGCTGTCCGGGCTGCTCGCCGAGGCCCGCGACAAGGACCCCGAACTGCCTTATCTGGTCGCCCTGCTGGCCGTGCACGCGGCCAGCCCGCCGGTCGGCACCGCCTACCGGCAGGGCGAGGAGAAGCTGCTGTTCGCGGTGGACGACGGGACCGAGCTGGACGATCCCGAGTTCGGCGGCGCGGACCTCATCGTCGGGACGGCCCTGCTGGACGCGGCCGGAATGGCGGCCGGCCGGACGGAGGCGGCGTGAACGCCATGCCCGAACCGGCCACCGTCCGCCCGCCGGTGGGCTGCATGTCGGGTGTCCGTACGGCGATGGGCTGGACGTCGGGCGTGCGCAAGCCGGTGGACCGCACGTCGGCCGTTCGTACGGGGGTGGACCGCACGTCGGCGGTCCGTACGGCGGCGGACCGCACGTCGACCGGTCGCGTGCCGTCCGTCCACGGTCGTCGCGCCGCCCGCCTGTCCGACGGGCCGTCCGCTGTCCACCACCGCGAGCCCGGGCCCGGGCGGCGCGTGCCACTCGGCCGCCCGGGGCCCCGTCACGGTGGCACGCGCCCGTGTGGCGGGGCCGCCCGATGGCGCACCGCGCGCCCCTCGCCGAGGCGTCACCCCCGCCAGGGCCTGTCCACCATGGCGGTCGTCATGACCCGGTGGCCCCGTGACCGCGACCGTGGTCTGTCGGACCGCGTGTCGTGCCACGGTCCGTCCGATGCCGTACCGCGCGCCCCTCGCCGGGGCGCCGTCACCCCCGTAACGCCGAATCAAGGAGCCTGAGCCGTGACCGAGCACGTCGAGTGGAGTGAACCGGAGGCCGCCGCCGCTCCGGCGAGCGCCGCCGTCACCCCCGCCGACGCCGCCGACGCGGCGCGGCTCGTCGCCTTCGGGCTCCAGCCGAAGCTGCAGCCCGCCCGTGACCAGGAATACGCGGAACTGCTGCGCCGCTACCGCGAGGACCCGCCGTTCGCCCGGCTCGCCGACGCCGTGGCGACGGGGCTGGGGCTGATCGTCCTGGAGGTGTCCCCGCGCGCGGGGATGGCCGTGACCGCCGCCGAGGACTCCGTGTTCGCCGTCCGCATGGGCGACTACGCGCGCCGGACGTCCGCGGACTCAGGCGACCGGTTCCTGCACGGCCTCGCACATCTCGCCGTCGCCGCCATGGCGTTCCCGCGCCCCGAGGACCTCGCCGACGACGGCTACATCGGGCGCGTCACGGTCAACGGCGTCGACGCCTTCGTCCGGCAGGCCTGCCGCCGCCTGGAGGAGCGGGCCGACGCGCAGGGGCAGAACACCGACCCGGCGACGGACGCGCCTGGACTCGAGGCCGCCTGGCGGATCTGGGCGCGGCGCAGCGCGGCCGGCGCCACCAAGGACGCGCGCAGACTGGCCGGTTCCACCACGGGCATCGTCGGCAAGGCCGTCGCGTTCCTCACCGACTCCGGCTTCCTCCAGCGCACCGGCGACGACTCCGGAGGGACGTACCGGACCACTGCCCGCTATCAGCTCCAGGTCCGTGACATGGCGGGCAGCGCGGCCATGGCCGAACTCCTCGAACTGGGCGTGGTCCCCGTGACCGACGGCACGGCGACCCTGCTGCCCGCCGAGGACACCGACGACCTGGAACTCGTCGCCGACGCCGGACTGCCGTTCCATTCCTGACCGCTCCGCCCCCCCCACACGATCACGAGAGTCCGCCGCCATGTACGAGCTGTCCCGGGTCCGCCTCTACTCCATCGGGCCCGCCGGTGCGCGCTACGCCGACACCGTCCTGGACCTGAGGGGAGTGGGCGAGCTTGTGCCCGACCCCGCGCCCACCCAGGCGGAGTTCTTCCAGGACGAGCCGGTCGGCCCGCCGCGCCGCCCCGCACCCGCGGGCGTGCTCTTCCTGGAGAACGGCGGCGGGAAGTCGGTCCTGCTCAAGCTGATCTTCTCGGTGATGCTGCCGGGCCACCGGAACACGCTGGGCGGCGCCAGCTCCGGCGTCCTGCGCAAGTTCCTGCTCGCGGACGACTGCGGGCACGTCGCGCTGGAGTGGCAGCACACGCTGACCGGGGAGTGCGTCGTCGTCGGCAAGGCGAGCGAGTGGCGGGGCCGGCAGGTCTCCAACGACCCGCGCAAGTTCGCCGAGGCCTGGTACTCCTTCCGCCCCGGCCCCGGGCTGAGCCTCGACAACCTGCCCGTCGCCGAGGCCACCGCCGTCCGTCCGTCCGTCGAGGGCGTCTCCGGCGCGCAGGGGCGCCGGCGCACCATGAAGGGCTTCCGCGACGCGATCACCGAGGCCGGCAAGGCCTACCCGCACCTCGAAGTGCACTGGGAGGAGATCCACGACCGCTGGATCGAGCACCTGGGCGACCTGGGACTCGACCCCGAACTCTTCCGCTACCAGCGCGAGATGAACGCCGACGAGGGCGAGGCCGCCGGTCTCTTCGCGGTCAAGAAGGACTCCGACTTCACCGACCTGCTGCTGCGTGCCGTCACCGACACCCGGGACACGGACGGGCTCGCCGACCTGGTCAGCGGCTTCGGCAACAAGCTGGGGCGGCGCGCCGAACTGATCGCCGAACGGGACTTCACGGCGGGGTCGGTGGACCTGCTCACACGGATCGTCGACGCGGCCGAGGCCCGCGGCCGGGCACGGGACATCCACACGGCGGCCGAGCGGCGCACCCGGACCCTGGCCCGGCGCCTGTCCGCCCGGTCGGTCCGGGAGCGGCACCGCGTGGGCGACCTCGCCCGGGGCGTCACGGCCGCCGCGCACACGGTCACCGAAGCCGAGGGCGCCCGCTCGCACAGCGCACTGATCTCCGCCGAACTGGCCTACCGGCACGCCTCGTTGGCGCTCGCCGGGGCCGAGAGGTCCGCCGCCGCCCAGAAGCGGGAACTCGCCGACGCGCGGACGCTGCACGCCGCCTGGCAGGCCGCCGAACTCGTCCTGCGGCACCGCTCCGCCGCCGACCGCTCCGCCCGCGTCGCCGCGGCGATCCGGGAGGCCGAGCGGGACGCGGCGCCGGCGCTCGCCGCGCGGGCGAAGGCCGCCGTCGACCTCGTACGCGCCCTGCACGGCGCCGCCGAAGGAGCCGAGGCGCTCGCCAACGAGGAGGAGGAGCGGTCCGCCGCCCTCCAGGAGGTCGGCGAGGCCGCGCACCGCGACGCGACGGCCGCCGCCACCGAGGCGCAGCGCGCCCGCAGCGAGGTCGGGCACCTGCGCCAGCGGCTGGCCGAGGTCGAGCAGGAGACCGCCGAGGCGGTGCGCGCGGGCTGGCTGGACGACAGCGCCCCGGACGCCGATCCGGCACGGGCCGCGCTGGCCGCCAGCGACGCCGAGAAGTCCGCCGTGGCGGCCTGGGACACCGCCCGGGACGCCGCGCGCCGCGCCGCGGAGCATGCCCGGGAGGCGGCCTCAGCCGAGTCCCGCGCGGAACTGACGGCGGCGCGCGCGGCGGACGCCGCCACGGCGGCGGAGCGCGCCCACGACGCGGAGCAGCGCACGGCACAGGCGCTGGCGGGCGAAGAACGGCTCACGGAGTTGCTCGGCCTGCCGGGCGCTCCCGCACGGACGAGCGTTCCGCAGCCCCGGCGCGACGAGAGCGCCGGTGCAGCGGGCCCCGCGGGCGGAACCCCGCTCACCCCGGAGCAACTGGACCGGTACGCCGACGAGCTGCGGGAACTGCTCGACGAAGGCGTCGCCTCCGCAGAGCGTCAGCTCTTCGAACTGCGGACGGCCGCCGCCGACGACGCTCGGATCCTCGGCGCGCTCGGCGACGGCGGACTGCTGCCGCCCGGCCCGGACGTGCTGGCCACCGTCGAGTACCTCGGCGAGCACGGCATCCCGGCGCTGCCCGGCTGGCGCTACCTCGCGCAGGCCGTCGACCCCGCCGACCACGCGCGCGTGCTGACCGCCCGCCCCGAGCTGGTCGACGGTGTGATCATCACCGACCCGGACACCCACGCACGGGCCCGTCAGGCGCTCGGCGAAGCCGCGCTGCTGCCGCGCTCCGCCGTCGCCGTGGGCACCGCCGCCGCGCTCCTCGCCCCCACCCCGGCCCCGGGAGACGACAGCGGAGACGTCTTCCTCGTACCGCCGAACCCGGCCATGCACGACGAGCACGCCGCCGACGAGGAGCGGCAGGCGCTGCGCGGCCGCGCCACCCGCCGGGACGAGGAGATCCGCACGCTCGCGGCCCGGCTCGGCAAGGACCGGGAACTGGCCGCGCGGCTGGCGTCCTGGCGCGCCGGGTGCCCGGCGGGGCGGCTCGTCGAGCTCGCCGCCGCGGCCCGCGACGCACGCGCGTTCGCCGAGGAGACGGAGGCCGAACTCGCCGAGGCGCGGGCCGTCCGCGCCGAGGCCGACGAGGAGGCTGCGGAGGCGGCCCTCGTGCGGGACGAGCGGCAGGAGGCCGCCCAGCGGGCCCGCCGTGCCGCCGACGCCCTCGCGGGGCTCGCCTTCCGGCTGCGCGAGCGCGCCGGCTGGCAGGTCAAGCTCCGTGAACTCGCCGACGACGCGGCGGAGTCGGAGACCCGCGCCCAGGTCTGCCTGGAGCGCGCACGCGCCGCCGACGAGGACCGCCGCGCCGCCCAGCGCGCCGCCGACGACGCCCGCCGCACGGCCCGGGCGCTGCGCGCCGAGCGCGCCGAGATCGCGGGCGTACCCGACGACGTGAAGGACAAGGACGACGACGGCGGGGCCCCCGGAGCCGCCGACAGCACCCCCAGGTCCTCCCTGCCCGCCCTCCGGGAGGCATACCGGGCCGCCTCCCAGCTCTACGAGAAGGTCGGTGTCGGCGCCGATCTGCGCGCCGAGCAGGCACGCGCCGAGAGCGACGAAAGCGCGGCGATCGCCGAGTTCGACCGGCTCAGCAACAAGGTGCGGACCCGCGCCGCCCAGCTCCTGGAGTCGCCGGACGGCTCCGACGGTCCGTCCCGGCAGGCCGCCGCCGCCCGCGCCGAGGAACTCGTCCAGCTCCTGGAGACCCGGATGTCGACCGCGAGCGAGCAGCTCGGCCGGCTGCGCGGAGAGACCGAGCGGCACGCCCCGCAGGAGGGCGAGGCCCACACCGCACTGCCCGAGGAACTGACCCCCCGGGACGCCGAGCACGCCCAGGCGCTGCTGCGCACCGCGACCGGTGAACTCGCCGCGTGCACCGAGGCGGTGAGCCGGGCGCGCGAGGCTCACGCCGGGCTGCTCGACGCGCACCGCGCGGCGGAGGACGCCGCCGGCGGCTTCGAGGAGACGGCGGCCCTGCTCCGGGACCTGCTGCGCGAGACCTCCGAGGAGGAGCAGGACGACACCGAGCCGTACCCCGGCACGCTGGAGGAGGCCCGGCACGCCGCCACCGAGACCCGCCGCTCGCTGCGCGGCTGCGCCGCCGACCTGTCCGCGGCCGAGGCCGCCGTGCGGGAGGCGAGCGACATTCTCGTACGGCACGCCAACTCCACGCGCTACGAGCAGGTGCGCACCCCGGCCCGGCAGCAGATCCGTGAGCTGCCCGCCGCCGTGCTGCCCGAGCACGCGCAGAAGTGGGCGGACGCGTTCGCGCCCCGACTGCGGGTGCTCACCGACGAGTTGGCGCAGCTGGAGCGGAACCGGGACTCGATCGTCGACCGGCTGCGGGGACTCGTGGAGTCCTCGCTCGCCACGCTGCGGTCCGCGCAGCGGCTCTCCCGGCTGCCCGAGGGTCTCGGCGAGTGGTCCGGGCAGGAGTTCCTGCGGATCCGTTTCGAGGAGCCCGACCAGGCCACGCTCACCGAGCGGCTCGGCGAGGTCGTCGACGAGGCCACCCGCGCCGCCGTCAAGAAGAACTCGGACATGCGCCGCGACGGCATGTCCCTGCTGCTGCGGGGCGTCAGCGCCGCCCTCCAGCCGAAGGGCGTCGCCGTCGAGATCCTCAAGCCGGACGCCGTGCTGCGTGCCGAGCGCGTCCCCGTCGGACAGATGGGCGACGTCTTCTCCGGCGGCCAGCTGCTCACCGCCGCCATCGCCCTGTACTGCACGATGGCGGCGCTGCGCAGCAACGACCGGGGCCGCGACAAGCACCGGCACGCCGGCACGCTCTTCCTCGACAACCCCATCGGGCGCGCCAACGCCACGTATCTGCTGGAACTCCAGCGTGCCGTGTCCGACGCGCTGGGCGTGCAACTGCTGTACACCACGGGCCTGTTCGACACGACCGCGCTCGCCGAGTTCCCGCTCGTCATCCGGCTGCGCAACGACGCCGACCTGCGCGCGGGGCTGAAGTACATCAGCGTGGAGGAGCACCTGCGGCCGGGACTGCCGCGGGAGGCCGCCGCCGGGGAGCCCGGGCACAGCGAGATCACCGCGACTCGCATGTACAAGCGTCCGGCGCCCAGCGCGTCGTAGCGGACGGCGGTGGCTTCGCCGCGGGCGCCGTCCTGCCCACGGCGAAGCCACCGAACTGCCGTCCCTGGCGGTCCGACTCGTCAGGCCCGCACACTTCTCACCGCTCGCCACGTCCGAGCCGGGAGGCCGCTCCGCGCCCGTCCCGTCCGTGCGCCCGAGCCGGGAGTGACCTCCGCGCTCGTCTCGGACGTGCGTGCGTGCGTGCCGAGCATCCGCTTCGGGCCGGGCCGGGCCGCGCGCCTCGCCGCCCGCGTGGCCTGCCTCGTCCTACGAGTGCGACAGCCTTCGTGCGCCACCCCGGCGGCGTATCCGCCCCTGGGGCCGCTCCGTCGCCCGGGCGTGGCGCCGGGCCACGCGGCGCTCACGCCTGAGCGCGCGTGCCGTGCTGCTCGGTACGGACACCACTCCGTGGCGCTGATTCCACACCTGGCGGGTCACCCAGACGTCGAGGGCGGCCCAGGTGGCGACCACCGTGCAGGCCACGCTGCTGAGCACCATCGGGAACGCCAGCCAGGAGCCGGCCAGAGTGCACAGGAACGCGATCACGGCCTGCATGAGCGTCACCGCGATGATGATCACCGCTCGCACCGCCGCCGTACGCACGGGATCCGGCAACCGCCGCCTGCGCGCGGGCTCCTCGACCCACAACGGCCGGTAGTGGCGCTCCTCACGCTCCCGGGTGGCGGCCCCGCCGTCCGCGGCGACTCGACGCGCGCCCGAGCGGTCCGCCGCCGGGGCGGACCGGCGCCCGGCTGCCGACGGCGTGCGGATGCTGCCGCCGCTCCTGAGCGCCTCACGCTCCACCGTGCCCATCAACACGTCACTCCCCATCCCCAGCAGACCGCTTGCCCTGGTACCCCGAGACCTCCGAAGACTCCCGCTTACCAGTGGCTGCCCGGTTTGCGCTGTTCTACGCGGCCTGGGCGTGGCATGCGACGCCTTGTGGCCGATTCCGCCCCTCGTTCCCGTACAGAAAGACGAACGACCTCCCGCAAAGATTCCCGACCACCGAAGAATTCCGGCCAACCAGCAAGTCACGCCCGCGGGTTGCGACGCGGGCGCAGGTGCCGGAACAGGGGAGGCAATCTCCCGCAATGCACCGACAACTACTGATGTCCCGTTCAGTTCACGGCAGATGCGGGTTCGGACAGCCCTTCGAGATACCTGTGTGTCGGTAGTAGGCTCACGCCGTTTGTTGACGCACATGTGTGCCCCCGGACCAGCGGGGGCCGAGCTGGGGGAGGCCATGCGCTTTCGCGGGAAGTCCATCCGCCGGAAGATCGTGGCGCTGTTGCTCGTGCCGCTGGTGTCCCTGACCGCGATCTGGGGCTTCGCCACGGTGCTCACCGGACGTGAGGCGCTCCACCTGTTCGACGTGTCGGACGTCGTGGAGAAGGTCGCCTTCCCCACCGAGGACACCATCGGCGTCCTCCAGCAGGAACGCCGTCAGAGCCTCGTGTATCTCGCCGACCCCCGCGCCTCGGACGCCCGGGCGGCGCTCGCCCGCAGCCGGGCCGCCACCGACAAGGCCGTCGCGAAGGTCCGCCGAAACGCCCAGGACCACGACATACGGGCGGAGATGAGCGAGGGGACCGGTGAACGTGTCACCTCGATCCTCGACGCCCTCGGCGGACTCGACTCGCTGCGGGGCAGCATCGACGAGGGCACCGTCGACCGGACCCAGGCCCTCGGCCTCTACAACCAACTCGTCGACCCCTGCTACGTCCTCATGGCCAACCTCCACGTGCTCGACGACGTCGAGATGGACAAGCAGGGGCGCGCCCTCGCCAACGTCGCCCGCGCCCGGGAACTGCTCTCCCGCGAGGACGCGCTCCTCGGATCCGCGCTCGTAGCGGGCCGGCTCACCGACGACGAGATCCGCGACGTCTCCGACCTCGTGGCCCAGCGCGGCCTCCTGTACGACACCAGCCTGCCGCTGCTGCCCCCCGCCGAGCGTGTCCGCTTCGAGCGCTACTGGAAGAACGCCGTCACCGCTCCGCTCCGCAACGCCGAACAGTCCGTCATCGGCTCCGCCCCCGGCGCCCCCCGCGGGGTCACCGCGAAGAGCTGGGACGAGACGGCCGGACGGGCACTCGCCGAACTGGACCGGCTCGGTGACGAGGCGGGGGACCGCTACCAGGACCGGGTCCACCCCCTGGCCGTCAACGTCATCGTCAAGGCGGCCATCGCCGGCGTCCTCGGCCTGGCCGCGCTGCTCGTCTCCCTGTTCATGTCCGTACGCATCGGCAGCAGCCTGATCCGCGACCTGCGCAGGCTGCGCCTGGAGGCCCACGAGGCGTCCGGCGTCCGGCTGCCCAGCGTCATGCGCCGCCTCTCCGCGGGTGAACAGGTCGACGTGGAGACGGAAGTGCCGCGCCTGGAGTACGACAGGAACGAGATCGGCGAGGTCGGCCAGGCGCTCAACACCCTGCAGCGGGCCGCCGTCGAGGCCGCCGTCAAGCAGTCCGAGCTGCGCGAGGGCATCTCCGATGTCTTCGTCAACCTCGCCCGCCGCAGCCAGGTCCTGCTGCACAAGCAGCTCACCCTGCTCGACACCATGGAGCGCAGGACCGAGGACACCGACGAACTCGCCGACCTGTTCCGCCTGGACCACCTCACGACGCGCATGCGCCGCCACGCCGAGGGCCTCGTCATCCTCTCCGGAGCCGCCCCCTCCCGGCAGTGGCGCAAGCCCATCCAGCTCATGGACATCGTCCGCGCCGCCGTCGCCGAGGTCGAGGACTACGAGCGCATCGAGGTACGCCGCCTGCCGCGCGTCGCGGTCACCGGCCCCGCGGTCGCCGACCTCACCCATCTCGTGGCCGAACTCCTGGAGAACGCCACGGTGTTCTCACCCCCGCACACCGCCGTCCAGGTCCTTGGCGAACGCGTCGCCAACGGCTTCACGCTGGAGATCCACGACCGCGGTCTCGGCATGGCGGCCGAGGCCCTGCTCGACGCCAACCTCCGGCTCGCCGAGACCCCCGAGTTCGAACTGTCCGACACCGACCGGCTCGGCCTCTTCGTGGTCAGCCGGCTCGCCCAGCGGCAGAACGTCCGGGTCTCCCTGCAGCCGTCCCCGTACGGCGGCACCACGGCGGTCGTCTTCATCCCCGACGCGCTGCTCACGGACGACGTCCCGGACACGAACGGCATCGGCTTCCGTCTCGACCGCGCGGTGCCCGCGAAGGAGGCCGAGACCGGGCAGGACCGCACCGCGGCCCTGTCCGAGGTCCCGGTGCGACTGCCCGGACTGCCCGCCTCGATCCTGGACGGTCCCGTCGAACTGGAGGCCCCGGTCGGTCTCGACGCCCTGGACGACCTCCCGGGAGCCCTCGGCGAGGACGACGGCGAACGCGGTGGCCTCTTCCGGCCGCGCCGCTCCCTCACCGGTGTCCTCGGCGAACAGCACCAGCAGGCCCGCGAGGGCCAGGGCGAGACCGCGCGGCCCGGCGGCCCCGACCGGCCGGACGCCCCCGTCCCGCTGCCGCAGCGCCGCAGGGCACCCAAGCTCGTCAGCTCCCACGGACGCCCGGTGACGGACGTCCGGACCCGGCGCGGGGAACCCGACGGGACGGAACCGCTGGGCATGGAACCCCCGGCCCCGGGGCGCGCGGAGTTGGAGGACGCCCGCCCGTCCGCGGCGCGCCGCGGCTCCCGTGGCGCGGCACCTGCACACTCCGGCACCGAGCGAGCCGGTTCGGCGAGCCGGTTCGGCGCCGGACGCGGCGAGGCACCGGGCCGCTCCGGCGGCGACCACGACGTCCCGCCGGCCCGCACTGAACGCCCCGACACCCCCGGACGCCTCGACGGCACGCCTCCCGGGGCTCCCGCCCGGCCGGCGGGCGCACGCCGCCCGGGCCGCCCGGCCGGTACCGAAGAGACGGGCGCGCACCCCGATCCCGCGGCCGCGTCACCGGACGCGAGCCCGCTGCCCCGCCGCGTACGGCAGGCCAGCCTCGCGCCGCAGCTGAAGGACGGACCCGCGCGGCGCACCGAGCGCGACGGATCAGGGAACGGCGGCGCGGAACCCGCCGAGCGCGACGCCGACGACGTGCGCAGCCGGATGGCCTCGCTCCAGCGGGGCTGGCAGCGCGGCCGCGAGGAGAACGCCGGGGGCGACGATGCCCACGACGGCTCAGCACAAGGAACGACAGAGGGAGACGGTCGATGACCGCACCGAAGGCCGCAGGGCACCCCGTGAGCAGCGCGACGTCGGGGGAGCTGAACTGGCTCCTCGACGACCTGGTGGACCGGGTCGCCAGCATCCGCAAGGCGATCGTGCTCTCCGGCGACGGACTGCCCACGGGAGTCTCCAAGGACCTGACCCGGGAGGACAGCGAGCACCTGGCCGCCGTCGCCTCGGGATTCCACAGCCTCGCCAAGGGGGTGGGCCGGCACTTCGAGGCGGGCAGTGTCCGACAGACGATCGTGGAACTCGACGACGCCTTCCTGTTCGTCACCGCCGCGGGCGACGGCAGCTGCCTCGCCGTCCTCTCCGAGGCCGAGTCGGACATCGGACAGGTCGCCTACGAGATGACGCTCCTGGTCAAGCGGGTCGGTGTACATCTGGGCGCCGCTCCGCGCACCGACCTGCCCGCCGACGGGTAGTGGGATGGCATGAGCGGAGACGGTCACGGAACACGCCACTGGTTCGACGACGACGCCGGACCGGTGGTTCGTCCGTACGCCATGACGCGGGGCCGCACCACCAGCCCGGCCCAGCACCGGCTCGACCTGATCGCGGTGGTCGTCACGGAGACCCACGCGGACGATCCCGAGGCGGACCAGGCGCTGTCCCCGGAGCACGTGGACATCGTCGAACTCTGCCGCGACGCACCGCAGTCGGTCGCCGAACTAGCCGCTGAGCTCGACCTTCCCATCGGGGTGATACGCGTCCTGATCGGCGACCTGGTGGACGAGGAGCTGGTCCACGTGACACGTCCCGTACCGCCCGCGGAGCTGCCGGACGAGAGCATCCTCCGCGACGTGATCAGCGGCCTCCGGGCGCTCTGAGCGGCACGGGATCAGGGTGACGACGTGCCTGCCCCCCGAGTCCGCGGTCCGGCGCGGCGACGGCGGCGTACGGCACGGGGTGAGCCGGGCGAGCTCGGCGCGGACCGCGTCGGGTACGCCGGCGGGACCGGCACGCGACTTGGCGGAAGTGCTACGGCAGAAGCCCGCCCCCAGACGTACTCGTCAGCGAAACCCGGCGGTGGCGGCTACGGTCCGCCCCGTCCGACACCAGCGAAGCAGGAGAAGAGATCGATGATCTTCGGGCGTACTGAGCGCGGCAAGCCCCCGGTCGAGCCCGTCACGCTCAAGATCCTCGTGGCCGGCGGTTTCGGCGTGGGGAAGACGACCCTCGTCGGCGCGGTCAGCGAGATCAGGCCGCTGCGGACGGAGGAGATGCTCACCGAGGCGGGGCGCCCGGTCGACGACATCAGCGGCGTGGAGGGCAAGAGGACGACCACCGTCGCGATGGACTTCGGGCGCATCACCCTCCGCGAGGACCTGGTGCTGTACCTCTTCGGGACGCCCGGACAGGATCGCTTCTGGTTCCTGTGGGACGAACTCGCCACCGGCGCCCTGGGCGCGATCGTCCTCGCGGACACCCGCCGCCTGGAGGACTGCTTCGCCGCGGTCGACTACTTCGAGCGGCGCTCCATCCCCTTCGTGATGGCCGTCAACTGCTTCGAGGGCGCCGCCCGTCACCCCGCCGAGGACGTCCGCAGGGCGCTCGACCTGGACGACGGCGTCCCCGTGGTGCTCTGCGACGCGCGGGACCGGGGATCGGCCAAGGAAGTCCTCATCCGGGTCGTCCAGCACGCGATGGAACAGGCCGCGGGACGCCGCGAGTCCCTCACCACCTGACCGCGGGCCCGGGCCCGTGCGTACGGCCCGTACCCCCGCCGACCGGGGTACGAGCCGCACTCCGCACGCGCGCGTGGCTCACGGGACGTTCACGCGCGCGTGGACCCAGGTCGGCTCACACGTCCTCCTCGTGCCAGCCGAAGCTCTTCTCCACCGCCTTGCGCCAGTTGTGGTACTCGCGGTCCCGCTCGGCGGCTTCCATGGCCGGCGTCCACTCGACGTCCTTCTGCCAGTGCGTCTTCAGTTCGTCGAGGCCGCTCCAGACACCCGTCGCGAGCCCGGCCGCGTACGCGGCGCCCAGGCACGTCGTCTCGGAGACCTTCGGACGGATGACCGGCACCCCGAGGACGTCCGCCTGGTGCTGCATCAGGAGGTTGTTCCCGGTCATGCCGCCGTCGACCTTCAGGGTGGTGATCCGGACCCCGGAGTCCTGGTACATGGCGTCCACGACCTCGCGGGTCTGCCAGCTCGTGGCCTCCAGAACGGCCCGGGCCAGGTGTGCCTTCGTGACGTAACGGGTGAGGCCGGTGACGACACCGCGGGCGTCGGAGCGCCAGTAGGGCGCGTACAGGCCGGAGAAGGCCGGCACGATGTACGCCCCGCCGTTGTCCTCGACGCTCGCCGCCAGCGTCTCGATCTCGTCCGCGTTGCGGATGATCCCGAGCTGGTCGCGGAACCACTGGACCAGGGCCCCCGTGATCGCGATCGAGCCCTCCAGACAGTAGACGGGCGCCTCGTCTCCGATCTTGTAGCCCATGGTGGTCAGCAGGCCGTTCTTCGAGGGAACGGGCCGGTTGCCGGTGTTGAGCAGCAGGAAGCTGCCGGTGCCGTAGGTGTTCTTGGCCGTGCCCACGTCGTAGCAGGCCTGCCCGAACACGGCCGCCTGCTGGTCGCCGAGCGCCGACGCGACCGGAACGCCGCCGAGTTGGCCCACGGCCGTCCCGTACACCTCGGAGGAGGACCTGATCTCGGGCAGCATCGCCTCGGGGACGTTCATCGCGGAGAGGATGGACGGGTCCCACTGGAGTGTCTCCAGGTTCATCAGCATGGTGCGCCCGGCGTTCGTCACGTCGGTGACGTGCCGCCCGCCCGCCGTGCCGCCGGTGAGGTTCCAGATCAGCCAGGAGTCGATCGTGCCGAAGGCGATCTCGCCCCGCTCGGCCCGGGCGCGCAGGCCCGGCACGTTGTCCAGCAGCCAGGCCGCCTTGGGCCCGGAGAAGTAGCTGGCCAGCGGCAGCCCGGTCTGCTCGCGGAAGCGGTCCTGCCCGTCCGTGCCGCCCAGTTCGCTGCAGAGGGCGGAGGTCCGGGTGTCCTGCCAGACGATGGCGTTGTGCACGGGCTTGCCGGTGGCGCGGTCCCACAGGACCGTCGTCTCACGCTGGTTGGTGATGCCCAGCGCGCTGAGCTGGTCGGCGCGCAGCCCGGCCTTGGCGACCGCTCCCGCGACCACCGCCTGCACCTTGGACCAGATCTCGGTCGCGTCGTGCTCCACCCAGCCGGGCTTGGGAAAGATCTGCCGGTGCTCGCGCTGGTCGACGGCGACGATCGCGCCGGCCCGGTCGAAGACGATGCAGCGGCTGGAGGTGGTGCCCTGGTCGATTGCGGCGACGTACTTCTCGGCGTTGTCCGGCATGGATACCCCTTGGTCGCTCGGGTCAGCTCGGGTCAGAAGGCTGCGTTGTAGATGAGGCCGGCGAGCGCCCCGCCGATCAGCGGGCCGACGACCGGGACCCAGGAGTAGCCCCAGTCGGACGTGCCCTTGTTCGGAATGGGCAGGAAGGTGTGCACGATGCGCGGGCCCAGGTCGCGCGCCGGGTTGATGGCGTACCCGGTGGGTCCGCCGAGGGAGAGTCCGATGCCGACGACGAGCAGGGACACCAGCAGGACGGAGATGCCGGAGCCGTAGATGCCCTGTTCGCCGGGGACCGGGCCGATGCCGATGCCGACGTTCTTGCCGAAGGCGAGGATCGGCAGCACCAGGCCGATCGTCGCGATGACCTCGGTGATCAGGTTGGCGGCCGGGTTCCGGATCTCGGGGATGGTGGAGAAGATGCCCAGGGTCGGCGTCGGCTCGTCCGCCGTTCCCTCCGTGGTGCCCGTCTTGCGGACGTTGGCCTGGAACTGCGCGAAATAGACCAGGTAGGCGAGGACGGCACCGAGCATGGCGCCCACCATCTGGCCCAGCACATAGACCCAGACCTTGTCCCACACGCCGGTGTGGACGGCGACGCCGATGGTGACCGCGGGGTTGAGGTGGCCGCCGGACAGGGGCGCGGCGGTGTAGGCGCCGGCCAGTACGGCGAAGCCCCAGCCGAACGCGATGACGATCCAGCCGGCGGCCCGCGCCTTCGAGAATCTGAGGGTGACGGCGGCGCACACTCCGGCGCCGAACAGGATGAGGATCGCGGTACCGATGACCTCACCGACGAATATGTCTCCGTTGCTCATGGCGGCTCCTAGGCCCTCGCCCGGGGCGGTCCGCCCCGGTCCACCGTGCAGGGTGCGTTTCCCATGGCTACTTCAGCCGAGGGCAGGGAGAGTCCCGTCGCCCCGCCCGGCGTCCGTGACGAGCGTGCCGTAGCAGCGGAATCGCCCGTGTGGGATGGCCCTTCGTGCAGGCGGGAACCCTTGCGGTACAGCGCCTGAAGACGCCCGAATGCGGCGATGCCGACTGACAACGGGAAGTGTTCACCGGCACTCAGGGGGCGTCAAGGTCGCCGACCGGAACGGTTCGCGACCACGGGCCGCGCACCTCGCGGGTACGGCGTCCCGGGCGCGGGGAGAGCCGCGACACCGGCGAGCCGGCCGCCCGACGGCGTCAACGCCCGTGCAGGGGTCGTCCGTTGACGCAGCATGAAGGCTGACGCATCACCCGGGGGAGCACGGTCCCCTCCGCCCTGCGTCGTCAACGCCTCTGCGTGGGTCGCCTGTTGCAGCCGTGAGGGCTGACGCGCCGTCCGGGGGAGGACGGTCCGTCCGCCGACGGCGCCAACGCCCCAACGCAGCCGTTGACGCCGTAAAGGCCGACGCGCCGTCGGGAGGGGACGGACCCTCGCCGCCGCGGCCCCCGGCTCAGCCGGGGTGAGTGCCCGCCGGTGTGGTGGCGGCGCAGGCAGCGTGAGGCGCCGGCCCGGCCAGGGGCCCGCGGCGCACCTCGTGGCCCGGCAGTCCCGCCCGCCCCAGGATCCAGCTCGCCCCAGGCAGGGCCTTCGCCGCCTGCTTGAGCGGTGCGAGACAGGCGGCGGCCTGCCGGTGACCGCTCACACTGCCGGGCGGGCACAGGACCGTGGCGAGGGAGAGCGTCACGGCCAGCCCGCCCGCCGACCACGGCGTGTCGAGCACCGAGGCGGCCACCCGGTCGAGCCCGTCCGGGTCGGCGAGGACCAGGAAGTCGTCGCCGCCGATGTGCCCCACGCGCACGTCCTCGGACGCGGCGAGCTGCAACGCCCGCCCCACCGCCCGGATCAGCTCGTCCCCGGCCGCGAACCCGGCCCCGTCGTTCACCCGCTTGAAGTGGTCCACGTCCAGCCAGCTCAGCGCGAACGTCCGGCCGCCCGCGATCAGCCGGTCCACCTCCTCGGTGATGGCGTCCGAACCGGGCAGCCGCGTCAGCGGGTTGAGCCCGGCCGCCTCCTCGACCCGGGTCTCGGCCAGTGCCCGTACGAGGTCGGCGAGCCGCACGACGCCCACGCACCGCCCGCGCCCGTCGACCACGGCGACATCGTCGGACGTACGGTCCCGGTCCCCGCCCGCGACCACGTCGAGCACCTCCCAGGCCGTCGCGTCGACGCCGACCGTGCGCGGCGGATCCCCGAGCCTGACGGCCGGCCGGTCGGCGTACAGGGCATGCCCGTACCGCCCCGACATCGACAGCAGGAAGCGGGACCGGTGCACCGAACGCACGGGCACACCGAAGGCGTCCACGAGCAGTACTCCCGACACGTCGGCGGCCCCCGTGAGCAGCGCACGCACCCGCCCCGCGGACGCCGTCGCGGGCAGCAGCGCGGCGGGCCGCACGAACTGCCGCACCGAGGGCCCCGAACGGGGCACGGCCGTCACTGCGGGTGCCACCGCCGGGACGTACACGTCCGCGGCGGGCAGTCGCGCCGGCGGGGCGAACAGCTCACCCTGCGCCAGCTGCGCGCCCGCGGCCACCGCCGCCGCGCACTGCGCCTCCGTCTCCACGCCCTCGACGGACAGCAGCGCGCCCGACTGCTCGCACAGCGTCCGCATCGCCCGCACCGCCGCCGGACGGCTCAGCAGGGACGCGTCGAGCTTGATCAGCTCGGGAGCGAGGTCGGTGAGCAGCCGCAGGGGTACGTCGCCGTCCCCGACGCCGTCCGCACAGATCCGGAAGCCGTCCGCCCGCAGCCCGGCGACCGCCTCCAGCAGCGCCTGCCGGGGCACGTGCGTGTAGGGCGGCCCGACGTCGACGGTCACCTCCCACGTCATCCGCCCCGCGTCCCGTACCGCGTCGCGCAGTGCGGCCAGGCCTCCGAGGTCGGCCAGCGTCCCGGCGAAGACGTTGACGTGCAGCGGCAGCAGCGTCTCCTTGCGAGCCGCCGCCCGGACGGCCAACGCGGCCACCCTCCCGTCGAGTTCCGGGTCGCGACGGGCCTCCGCGAGGATGTCGCCGGCCTCCGGACGCGCGAGTATCTCCAGCGCGGCGACCCCTCCGGTCGTCAGGTTGACCACCGGCTGGAAGGCGAAGCGGAGAGTTTCCGTCCAGGAGTGCACGGAAGCATGATGGCGCCGCTCATGCGCGACCAGGCGCGATTCACGCGCTGTTCACGCAGGATTCCCGAGCGGTGACACTCCGTGCGCACACCTGTCCGGACGCGGCCGTCCGTACACCCCGTCCGTGTACTCCTGTTCGCGTGTCTGCGTCCCGGCGTCCTCCTTCCGGGGCGTCCCCCGGGTGTCGGTCGGCGTCACCGCACGGCGACCACGGACGAACCGTGCCCGAACAGACCCTGATTGGCCGTGATCCCCACCCGCGCCCCCGCCACCTGCCGGTCGCCCGCGTCCCCCCGCAACTGCCACGTCAGTTCGCACACCTGGGCGATGGCCTGCGCCGGGACCGCCTCCCCGAACGAGGCGAGCCCGCCACTGACGTTCACCGGAATGCGCCCGCCCAGTGCCGTCGCCCCCTCCCGGAGGAGCTTCGCCGCGTCGCCCTCACCGCACAGCCCGAGATCCTCGTACCACTGCAACTCCAGCGCCGTGGACAGGTCGTACACCTCGGCGAGGGAGAGATCCCCGGGGCCGACCCCCGCTTCCTCGTACGCGGCGCGGACGATCGACGAACGGAACGTCCCGTCGGCCGCGGTCACCGCCACCGCGGAGTCCGTCGCGATGTCCGGCAGATCCAGCACGGTCCTGGGATAGCGCGGCGTCACCGTGGACACGGCCCGGATGCGCACGGCGTCGGCCGCGCCGTGCCGCCGCGCGAACTCCAGGCTGGACAGCACGAGCGCCGCGCCGCCGTCCGAGGTCGCGCAGATGTCGAGCAGCCGCAGCGGATCCGCGACGACCGCCGAGGCGGCCACCTCCTCGGCGGTGACCCGCCTGCGGTAGCGCGCGTGCGGATTCAGCGCGCCGGTCGCCGCGTTCTTCACCTTGACCAGCGCGAAATCCTCGGGGGTGTCCCCGTGCACGGCCATCCGCCGCCGCGCGTAGAGCCCGAAGTAGGCCGGATTGGTTGCCCCGAGGACCCGGAAACGCAGCCAGTCCGGGTCCTCGGGCCGGTCCCCGCCCGCCGGTCGGAAGAACCCCTTGGGTGCCGCGTCCGCGCCGACCACGAGCACCACGTCCGCGAGTCCCGAGAGGATCTGCGCCCGGGCCGCGTCGACCGCCTGGGCCCCCGAGGCGCAGGCCGCGTAGACACTTGTCACCCGGGCCCCCTGCCAGCCCAGCGCCCTGGCGAACGTCGCGCCCGCCACATACCCCGGATATCCGCCCCGCACGGTGTCCGCGCCCACGATCGAGCCGACGTCCCGCCAGTCGAGCCCCGCGTCGGCGAGCGCGGCCCGGGCGGCCACCGTCCCGTACTCCACGAAGCCGCGCCCCCACTTGCCCCAGGGGTGCATGCCCGCGCCGATCACTGCCACGTCACCCGTCATGCCGTCACCCTCCGTCGCCGGACGCCGCTCCTCGCTCCGCTCCCCTCGCCCCCACCGGCCGCCAGTGCCAGGTCGTCCACGTCGTCTCCGCGTCCTCGTTCAGCACCCCGGGGACGAGCTCCACCTCCATGCCCACCGCCAGGTCGGCGACGGTGACGCCGGGAACGGCCTGTCCGAGCACGACGACGCGCTCGGCGGCCAGCTCCACCGCGATCAACGTGTACGGCCGCCACGCGAGTTCCGGGTCGGACACGTAGGGTGACGGCGGCCGGTACCGGCTGTCCGTGTACGACCAGACGTGTCCGCGCCGGGACAGGGGCACCTCCGTCAACGCGCCCCCGGAGCACCCGGGGTTGCGGCAGAAGACGTCCTCGCGGGGAAAGAACACCGAGGCGCATCCGGAGCAGCGCGTGCCGAGCAGGCGGAAGCCGTCCCCGTCCCCGGCGAACCATCCGGCCACCACCGGTGTGCGTGTGCGCGCCATAGGGCCTCCCGGAAACAGGATCTGACGGAACGTCAGAAGTGTGTCACGGGTGACGGAAATTGGGCAGGGCACCGGAGTCCGTACGTGGTCCCCGCCAGCCGGCGAGACGCGGCTCCCCCCGGCGCACCCTTCCCAGACGCGACCCCGGCCTGGTAGACGCAGGGGCATGACACGACTCTCCGCCGCCGTCCGGGGCCTGGTGACCACGCTCGCGGCCCTTCTGTCCGTGGCCGCCGCCTCCGCCTCCGCCCGCGCCGAGCCCGGGCCGAGGGCCCCCGAGGACTTCGTGGCCCTGAGGTCCGTCGACCCCACGATCCGCCAGGAGATGCGCTACTTCACCCCGCACAACTTCGTGGGCGAGCGCATCGACGGCTACCGGCAGCCGGTCTGCATCCTGACCAGGCCCGCCGCCGAGGCCCTGCACAGGGCCCAGACGAAACTGCTGCGTAAGGGCTACAGCCTCAAGGTCTACGACTGCTACCGGCCGCAGCGCGCGGTGGACCACTTCGTGCGCTGGGCCAAGGACCTCGACGACCAGCGGATGAAGCCCGAGTTCTATCCGCAGGTCGACAAGTCCCGCCTGTTCCAGGACGGTTACATCGCCGAGAAGTCCGGACACAGCCGCGGCTCCACCCTCGACCTCACGATCGTCGAGCTGCCGGCCCGGCCGACGCGGCCGTACGTCCCCGGGCAGCCGCTCGTGCCCTGCCACGCCCCCCAGAGCGAGCGCTTCCCCGACAACTCCGTGGACATGGGGACGGGCTACGACTGCTTCGACCCGCTCGCGCACACCCTGGACCCGCGCGTCCAGGGCGAACAGCGCGCGCACCGGCTGCTCCTGAAGGGGACCCTCGAAGGACTCGGTTTCGTGAACCTCGCCGAGGAGTGGTGGCACTACACGTACAAGCCGGAGCCCTACCCGGACACCTACTTCGACTTCCCGGTGTCCAAAAGGTCGCTGACACCGGCGCACTGAGCAGGCGGGTGTCCAGGAGGTCGCTGACACCAACCTGCTGAGCCGGCGCCCGGGGGCCGACGCCCGACGGCCCCGCGGTGTCCTGTCGGCCTCCCCGCAGACGCCCACCACATGATCGGATACAGTCCGCCGCGTGTCCGCAACCCACCACTCGCCGACCGCCGACTCCGCACCCGGCTCGCACTGTTCCAGCTGCGGGACGCCCTACGGAGAGGGCGTCTCCGGCTGGCCCCGCACCTGCGCCGCGTGCGGCACGGTCGCCTACCGCAATCCCCTGCCGGTCGCGGTGGCCCTGCAACCCGTGTACGACACCCGGGGCACCGCTCTGGTGGTCATCACCCGGACCATCGCCCCCGCGCTCGGCGGCATCGCGCTGCCCGGCGGGTTCGTCGACCACCGGGAGGACTGGCGTCACGCCGTGGTGCGGGAACTCCAGGAGGAGACAGGCATCGACGCGGCGAGCCGCGAGGTGCGGCTCGCCGACGCGATGAGCTCTCCCGGCGGGCACCTGCTGCTCTTCGGTCTCCTCCCCGAACGTCCCGCCGCCGACCTTCCGGAGTCCGCCGCCACAGACGAGACGGACGGCTGGCACCTGCTCCGCAGACCGGCGGAACTCGCCTTCCCGCTGCACACGCTGGCCGTCCGGGCCTGGTTCGAGGGACGCTACATCTGAGCACTTCCCGGCGGCGCGGGTCCGCCCGGCGCTCCCTCAGTGCGCTCCGGGCCCTCGCAGCCGCACCCGGTGCGGCGGCTCGCCGGGACCGTCCTCGGAATGCCGCTCGACCACCAGCCGCCGGCCCTCCCAACGCGTCACATAGCGTTCGATCTGCGCCTCGCTCCACCCGTCACCCGCGTCCTGCACCACCAGCCCGCCTCCCGTGCGGCCCCGCGCGGGCGCCCACACGTCCAGCTCCAGGCTGCCGTCTTCACCCCGCACGGGCACCACGGCACCCGCCCGCGCGAGGACCGGAATCCGGGACAGGGGGGCGTCGATCAGCACCTGGGCAGGACCCTCGTACGCCCTCCCGGTCGCGGTGTCGTACCAGCGTCCGCGTGGCAGCTGCACCGCGCGCCGGTCCGCTCCCGGATCCAGCACGGGAGCCACCAGAAGACAGTCACCGAGCAGGAAGGCGTCCTCGCAGTCACGCAACGCCCGGTCCTCGGTCGCGCCCCACCACAGGGGCCGCACGTAGGGCGCTCCGGTGCGCCGCGCGAGATGCGCCAGAGTCATGAAGTACGGCAGCAGGCGGCGCCGCTCGACGAGTGCCACGCGCGCGTGCGCCAGCACGTCGTCGCCGAACTCCCAGGGCTCCCCGCGCCCCGCCCGCGGGCCGGCGTGCGTACGGAACAGCGGCAGGTACGCGCCCAGCTGCAGCCACCGCAGATACAGCTCGGGGGACAGGCGCCCCTCGCAACCGCCCACGTCGGGCCCCGAGTACGGCACCCCGCTCAGGCCGAGCCCCATCACCAGCGACAGCGAGGCCCGCAGTCCGGGCCACCCCGCCTCCACGCCACCCGACCAGGCACCTCCGTAACGCTGCATCCCGGCCCACCCGGATCGCGAGAGGACGAACGGCCGCTCCCCGGGCGATATCTCGCGCAGCCCCTCGTACCCCGCCCGGGCCATGTACAGGGCGTAGACGTTGTGCGCCTCGCGGTGGTCCCCGCCGGCGCCCTCCAGGAGGTGCCGGGCCGAACGCGGCAGCGTGTTCTCTCCGAACGCCGTGAACGACGTCGGCTCGTTCATGTCGTGCCAGAACCCCGCGAAGCCCTGGCCGAGCCGCTCCTCGTAGAGCCGTCCCCACCAGCGCCGCACACGCGCGTGGGTGAAGTCGGGGAAGAGCGACTCCCCGGGGCGGCCCACCGCCTCCACGAGCCGGCCCCCGGCGTCGCGCACGAAGACGTCCTCGGCCGCCCCGCTGTCGCGGACGGCGTTGCCCGGCACGGACGAGACCGCGGGTTCCACGACCGACACCAGCCGGATCCCGTCGCGTCGCAGCTCGTCGGCGAGCACCGGCAGCTTGGGGAAGCGTTCCCGGTCCACCGTGAACACCCGGTGCGCGTCGTGGTGGCCGGCGTCCAGATGGACCGCGTCGAGCGGAAGATCGCGCTCCTGATAACCCCCCACGATCCGCCGCACCTCGTCCTCGCCGTCGAGCCCCGAGCGCACGTGATGGTGCCCGAGCGCCCAGGCGGGCGGCAGGGCGGGCGCCCCGGTGAGCGCGGCCCAGGCATGCAGCACGCGCGCGGGGGTGCCCACCAGCACCCAGCAGCGCAGCGGACCGCCGTCCATCCGCAGCCGGCACGTGCCCACCCGGTCGTGCCCGGAGCCGGCCCCCTCCTCGCCCTCCCGCAGCGTCACCGTGCCGTCCCACGAGGTGTCGTGGAAGACCAGATGGGTCGCCGCGTCCGCCACCACCAGCTGCACCGGCATGGTGATGTGCAGCGGGTCGTCGCCGGACCCGGCCGCGCGGCCGGGATCCGTGTTCCACAGCCGGTACGTGCCGTCGCGCAGCCGTACCCCGGCGGCCCGTCCGCCCAGACCGAAGAAGCGGGCGTCCGCCGCCACTTCGGAACGCTGCATCCAGCGCGCCGCGCCGCCCTCCGGCGTCTCCCACCACCGGGGCGGCAGATCGCGGCGCAGGGTCACTCCGCCGGGCGTACGCACCTCGATCGCTCCGTGCCGCGACACGGCGACCGTGACGCGCTCGGCCACGATCCGCCAGCCGCCGTCCTTGTCGGGTTCCAGAACGGCCCGCGGATCCGGCTCGGGGCAGCGGCCCGACAGCGCGTGGGACGGCACCGGTCCCGCGCCGTCCCAGCCCCAGAACACCGAGCCGTTCACCGCCACGCTGATCCGCAGCTCCGACCGCGTGAACTTGACGACCCCGCCCCCGGGTCCCGGCTCCGCCCCCAGCACCGGTCCCGGCACCCGCGCCCGCTCGCCGCCCCGCCGCGGCAGACCGGCGGCGTCCAGCCGCCTCCTGCGCCATGCGGCCCGCACGGTGCGCAGCCCCTGGGCGGCACCCCCCGAACCGATCGCCTTCACCGAACGCACCAGGTCACGACCGTCCATGCTGTTCAGCCTGCCATTCACGGTGCCTCGGGGGTGAGCCGTTCAACTGCCGTTCACCCGTGGCGTGGGCACATCTTCACGACACGGACTATGTGCGGCGCGCCCTGGTGTAGAAGTCGATCACATGGCATCGTCCGTGTCAGCCGCGTGACGCGCACACCCCTGCCCGTGCGCGCCCGACGCACACGACGCGCACAGTCCGGGAGCCGCCCCATGTCCTCAGCGAACGCCTCGCCGCTCTGGCGGCCCGACCAGGCACGTATCGACCGCGCCCAGGTCACCAGGTTCCAGGCCTGGGCGGCCGAGCACCACGGAGCCCCGGCCTCGGGCGGCTACGCGGCGCTGCACCGCTGGTCCGTCGACGAGCTGGACACGTTCTGGAAAGCCGTCACCGAGTGGTTCGGCGTACGGTTCTCGGCTCCCTACGCGCGCGTGCTGGGCGACCGCTCGATGCCGGGCGCCGAGTGGTTCCCCGGGGCCACGCTGAACTACGCGGAGCACGCCCTGCGCGCCGCGGACACCCGCGCGGACGAGCCCGCCCTGCTGTACGTCGACGAGACCCACGAGCCGAGCCCCGTGAGCTGGTCCGAGCTGCGCCGCCAGGTCGGCTCCCTGACCGCCGAGCTGCGCGCCCTCGGAGTGCGCCCCGGAGACCGGATCAGCGGCTACCTCCCCAACATCCCGCAGGCCGTGGTGGCCCTGCTCGCCACGGCCGCCGTCGGCGGCGTGTGGACGTCCTGCGCCCCCGACTTCGGCGCCCGCAGCGTCCTGGACCGCTTCCAGCAGGTCGAACCCGTCGTCCTGTTCACCGTCGACGGCTACCGCTACGGCGGCAAGGAGCACGACCGGCGCGACACCGTCGCCGAGCTGCGCCGCGAACTGCCCACCCTGCGCGCCGTCGTGCACATCCCGCTGCTCGGCACCGCCGCTCCCGAGGGTGCCCTGGAGTGGTCCGCGCTGACGGCCGGCGACGTGGAGCCCGTCTTCGAGCCGGTGCCCTTCGACCATCCCCTGTGGGTGCTGTACTCCTCGGGCACGACGGGCCTGCCGAAGGCGATCGTCCAGTCCCAGGGCGGCATCCTCGTCGAACACCTCAAGCAGCTCGGCCTGCACTGCGACCTCGGGCCGCGGGACCGCTTCTTCTGGTACACGTCCACCGGCTGGATGATGTGGAACTTCCTCGTCTCCGGCCTGCTCACCGGCACCACGATCGTCCTGTACGACGGCAGCCCCGGCTACCCGGACACCGGAGCGCAGTGGCGTATCGCCGAGCGCACCGGAGCCACCCTCTACGGCACCTCCGCCGCCTACGTCATGGCGTGCCGCAAAGCGGGCGTGCACCCCTCGCGGGACTTCGACCTCTCACGTGTCCAGTGCGTGGCCACCACAGGCTCGCCCCTGCCGCCCGACGGATTCCGCTGGCTGCACGACGAGGTCCGCGACGACCTGTGGATCGCCTCGGTCAGCGGCGGCACGGACGTGTGCTCCTGCTTCGCGGGCGCCGTACCGACGCTCCCGGTGTACATCGGTGAACTCCAGGCCCCGGGCCTCGGCACGGATCTCCAGTCCTGGGACCCCGGCGGGAAGGCCGTCGTCGACGAGGTCGGCGAACTCGTGGTCACCAACCCGATGCCGTCCATGCCCGTCCGCTTCTGGAACGACCCCGACGGCAGCCGCTACCACGGCAGTTACTTCGACACGTACCCCGGAGTGTGGCGGCACGGAGACTGGATCACCGTCACCTCGCGCGGCTCCGTCGTCATCCACGGCCGATCCGACTCCACCCTGAACCGCCAGGGCGTACGGATGGGATCCGCCGACATCTACGAGGCCGTCGAACGCCTCCCCGAGATCAGGGAATCCCTCGTCATCGGTGTCGAACAGCCCGACGGCGGCTACTGGATGCCCCTCTTCGTGCACCTCGCCCCCGGAGCCGAACTCGACGACGCCCTCCTGGACCGCATCAGGCGGACCATCCGCGAACAGCTCTCGCCGCGCCACGTCCCCGACGAGGTCATCGAGGTGCCCGGCATCCCGCACACCCTCACGGGCAAGCGCATCGAGGTCCCCGTGAAGCGCCTTCTCCAGGGCGCCTCCCTGGAGAAGGCGGTGAACGTCGGCTCCGTGGACAACGTCGAACTGCTCCGTTTCTACGAGGACCTGGCCCGCGAGCGCTCCTGACCAGCCCCCCGTAGGTGGCCTCGGACTCGCCGAGCACGGTGGCGAAGTCCGAGGCCGGCAGCGCCGCATCGGCCGGCTCCAGACCGGAGACCGAGATCCGCACCCCCGGGCCGGACGCGATCCGGAACCGGGCACCCGCCGCCACCCACCAGCCGCAACGCGCGCGTGTCCTCGTCCGCCAGCAGTCCGTGAACGGTCTCCTGCAGCAGATGGCTGACCCACCCCGAAGTCAGCAGCAGCCGGCCGTCGTGCCGGGCCAGGGTCGTCGGGTCACAGGCGGCCGCGGCCCCCGCAGGTCCGTCCCCAGGAACTTGCTGACGGTCCGTACGTGCACGCGCTGCTGCTCCTGTTCTCGTCCGTCGGCAGCCTCGGCGACCGCGCCGCCAACGTCCTGACCAAGCTCTACGCCGCTCGCGTCGCGGGCTCCGACGGCGTCCGCTACCAGGCCGTGAACCGAACGGTCGCCAACACCGGGTGGGCCGTGGGCGGCCTCACAGCGGCAGCGGCCCTCGCCGCCGGCACCACCGAGGCGTACCAGTGGCTCCTCGCCGGCGACGGCCTCTTCGTCGTCGCCGCACTCCTCACCCGCCGCTGCGGCGAGCCGCCGTCCCCGTCACGCACCGTGGCCTCGTCGGACGGGCCCGCTCCCGCACCGGAGAAGGCCGGCCCCTGGCGGGACCGCACCTACCTCGCCTACGTCGCCACCGAGGCGGTCCTCTCCCTCGGCGACGCCGTGTTCAAGGTCGGCCTGCCCCGGTGGATCGCCCACGGAAGCAACGCCCCGCACGGCCTCGCACCGCTGCTCATGGTGCTCAACAACGTCATGGTCGTCGCCGTCCAGGTCCCCCTGGCCCGCTTCGGCGCCACCACCGCGGCCGACCGCGCCCTGCTGCTCCCGCTCTCCGCGGTCGTCGCCCTCGGCGGCGTGACGATGGCCCTGTCCAGCACCGGCGGAACCCTGACCGCCACCGTGTCCCTCACCACCGCGGCCCTCGCCTTCACCGTGGCAGAGATGATCCACGCCACCGTCTCCTGGGACCTCACGATCGGCCTCGCGCCCGACACCGCCCAGGGCGGCTACCTCGGCGTCCACGGACTCGCCCAGTCCGTCCGGCGCAGCGTGGGACCACTGGCCGTCACCGCGGCCATCGCCACCGGCCCCCTCGGCTGGACGGACTTCGGCGGTGTCATCGCGCTGACCTGCGGAATCCAGCACCGCCTCGTCCGCGACCGCGTCCACCGGAAGGCATTGTCAGTGCCGCCGATTACTGTGAGTGAGCATTGATCGACCGCGCACAGGGGGAAACATGGCGCACACCCAGGACCGGACCATGCGACGCGTTCTGCGCCGCGAGATCGCCGGCACCATCGGCCTGCTCACCGACGAAGAGGACTTCGCGGCGATGCGGCGCTACCGGACCTTCACCTTCGACGACCATCGCACCTACCTCCGACAGGTGGAGGCCCTGCTCATGGCCCTCGCCGCGGAGGGCAGCCACACCACCGTGGCCCTCTTCGACCCCGAGGAGTACGCCGAGTTCTGCACCCACAGCGGCCTGGACCCGGACGCCCCGTCCAGCCGCACCCGCTTCACGGCCGAGCTGGCCGCGACGGGCCCCACCCTCCCGTACGAGGGACAGCCCCTCACCGAACTCGTCCCGGACCTCGTGGACGAGGCCGTCCGGCAGGCCACCTGGGAGTACGCGACCACACTTCTGGCCCGCGTCGGCGACTGCGCGTCCTGCGGGGAGGACATCGGACGCGCCGCGTTCACCCGGGCCACACACCTGCTCACCCGCATCCTCGACACCGCCGGCCCCGGCGAACGCCACCTCGTACTGAGCGTCTCCACAACACCCGAACCGCTCATGGCCGTACTCCACGCCGAGGCTGCCGAGGACTCCACGAGCCCGGACGAGACAGAGGCCCTCGAATTCGCCACGGTCCTCGCCCTCGGCATCGCCACCGGGACACCGGCCGGACTGGTCGTACGCACCAGCGCCCCCGGCACGACCGACCGGGTCTACGGCTGGCGCCTGCGCGGCGAGAACCTGCAGCCCCTCACCGCGGCCGAGGTCTTCGACGCGTACTGCACCGACCTCGACTCCGGAGACCTCGTCTCCCCGGAGTCCGGCGTCGGCTACTGCGCGCCACCCGACCTGGGGCAGGACGGACGGAACGGGGGGCACAGGCACTGAACACAGGAGGGGCGCCCCACCCGCAGGCGGAGCGCCCCTCACCACAGCCGGTCGCCCGGCGACGAGTCCCGCCTACTCGCCGGACAGCACCGCCTGAGCCGCGCTCCGCGCCTCCTCGGCGGTGTCCGTGGCACGCGCGGCGGCGGCGGCCCGCTCGCACTGCGCCAGCGTGTACTTCGCCAGTGCCGACCGCACATACGGAATGGACGCGGCGCCCATCGACAGGGAGGTGACCCCGAGACCGGTCAGCACACAGGCGAGCAGCGGGTCCGACGCGGCCTCACCGCAGACACCACAGCTCTTGCCCTCGGCCTGCGCCGCCTCGGCGGACAGCGCCACCAGGTCCAGCAGCGCGGGCTGCCAGGGGTCCTGCAACCGGGAAACCGCACCCACCTGCCGGTCCGCGGCGAACGTGTACTGCGCGAGGTCGTTCGTCCCGAGCGACAGGAACTCGACCTCCTGCAGGATCGAGCGCGCCCGCAGCGCGGCCGACGGGATCTCCACCATTGCGCCGAACTTCGCCCGCAGTCCGGCCTCCCGGCACGCGTCGGCGAACGCCTTCGCGTCGGTACGGTCCGCCACCATCGGCGCCATGACCTCGAGGTGGACCGGAAGCCCCTCCGCAGCCTTCGCCAGAGCGGTCAGCTGGGTACGCAGCACGTCCGGGTGGTCGAGCAGCGAGCGCAGCCCGCGCACACCCAGGGCGGGGTTGGGCTCGTCCGCCGGAGTCAGGAAGTCGAGCGGCTTGTCCGCACCGGCGTCGAGCACCCGCACGACGACACGGCCCTCGGGGAACGCCTCGAGCACCTGGCGGTACGCCTCCACCTGCTTCTCCTCGGACGGCGCGTTCTTGCTGTCGTCCAGGAAGAGGAACTCGGTACGGAACAGGCCTACGCCCTCGGCACCCGCTTCGACGGCGGCCGGCACGTCCGAAGGACCGCCCACGTTGGCGAGCAGTGGCACCTTGTGCCCGTCGGAGGTGGCGCCGGGACCGGTCGAGGCCGACAGCGCGGCCCTGCGCGCGGCCGCCGCGGCCTCCAGCTGAGCCTTCTTCTCGGCGCTCGGCTCGACGAAGATCTCACCGGTGCTGCCGTCCACCGCGATCATCGTGCCCTCGGCGAGCTCGCCCGCGCCGGGAAGCGCGACCACGGCGGGAACACCCAGCGCCCGCGCGAGGATCGCGCTGTGGCTGGTGGGGCCACCCTCCTCGGTGACGAAACCGAGGACGAGAGTCGGGTCGAGCAGCGCGGTGTCCGCCGGCGCGAGATCACGCGCGATGAGGACGTACGGCTCGTCGCTGTCCGGCACACCCGGCATGGGCACGCCGAGCAGCCGGGCCACGATCCGGTTCCGCACGTCGTCGAGGTCGGCCACGCGTCCGGCCAGATACTCACCGGCACCCGCCAGCAGCGCCCGGTACGCGGCGAACGCGTCGTAGACCGCTCGCTCGGCGGTACTGCCGACGGCGATACGCCGCTCGACGTCCGCCATCAGCTCGGGGTCCTGGGCCATCATGGCCTGGGCCTCGAGCACCGCCTGCGCCTCGCCCCCGGCCAGGTTGCCGCGTGCCGTCAGATCGGCCGCAACAGCTTCCACGGCCTTGCGGGCGCGCCCCTGTTCGCGCTCCGCGTCCTCCGCGGGAATCTGCTTGGCCGGCGGTTCGAGAACCGCCGTTCCCATGTGCCGAACCTCGCCGATCGCCACACCGTGGCTCACGCCGACGCCTCGCAGCGTTGTCTCCATCTCACCCGTCTCCGATAGTGCGGCGGGCCCCGCCGCCGCGGTGGTTGTCCCGGTGCCGTCCCGTGACGGCACCGGCGTCACTGCCAGCCGAAGAGGCTGTCGCCGGCCTTCACGTCGCCGTCCTCGCGGACTTCGGAGAGAGACTCCGCCGTGGCCTCCAGCGCCACCACCGGGCACACCGGGGACTTGCCCGCGGCCTCCACGTCGGCCGGATTCCAGCGGATCACGGACTGGCCGCGCGCCACGGTGTCGCCCTTGTTGACGAGGAGCTCGAAGCCCTCGCCGTTGAGCTGCACGGTGTCGATGCCGAGATGGGTGAGCACGCCGTGGCCCCGGTCGTCGACCACGACGAAGGCGTGCGGGTGGAGCGAGACGATGACTCCGTCGACGGGGGCCACCGCCTCGGAGGACTCACGCACGGGGTCGATCGCCGTACCCGGGCCGACCATGGCTCCGGAGAAGACGGGGTCCGGCACTGCGGCGAGCCCGATGGCGCGTCCTGCAAGAGGGGACGTCACGGTGGTCATGGGAAGCCTCCCAGGGGTGGAGATTCAGATGGGCCGTCACTCCCTGTATCGGACGGCGCACTGTTCAGCAGCGTATGTCATATGAACTGCCGGTTCCGCACGATAGCTCCCGAGTAGAGGTCTAGACCACCTCTCCAGCGGATTTGCACCCACTCGGGCGGCGGAGGTAGAGTCGTACTCCTGCTTGGGGCTGAGCGATGCGAACACGTGTCCTTGCCCGGCAGCATCCAAACTCGTCAGATCCTATCGCGAGCTGCGTTCCCCATGTCCGGGGTCCGGTGGTCAGGGAGACGGAAAATCGCTGGTAGAGTTTGGAACGCAAGACCGAAGGGAAGCGCCCGGAGGAAAGCCCGAGAGGGTGAGTACAAAGGAAGCGTCCGTTCCTTGAGAACTCAACAGCGTGCCAAAAA